>CAVAUD010000182.1:0-2003 GCA_963591565.1 bacterium | reverse complement strand
TCGTCTACCAGATCTATCCCAAGAGCTTCAAGGACTCCAACGGCGACGGCTGGGGAGACCTGCGCGGCGTCACGCAGAAGCTCGATTACCTGGCCGAGCTGGGCGTCGATTACATCTGGCTGACCCCGTTCTTTCCCTCGCCGCAGCGCGACAACGGCTACGACGTGGCAGATTACCGCGCGGTCGATCCCCGCTACGGCACCATGGATGACTTCGAGGAGCTCTCGCGCGAGGCCGAGGCGCGCGGCATCGGGATCATGCTCGACATGGTCTTGAACCACACCTCGACCGAGCACGAGTGGTTCCGGCGCGCGCTGGCGGGCGAGAAGCGCTACCAGGACTACTACATCTTCCGCGAGGGCACGCCCGATGTGCTGCCGACAAACTGGACTTCCAAGTTCGGCGGCCCCACCTGGGAGTGGTCGCCCGAGGTGGGCAAGTGGTACCTGCATCTTTTTGACCGTACCCAGGCAGACCTTAACTGGGAGAACCCCGAGGTCCGTCGCGAGGCCGCCGACATCGTGCGCTTTTGGCGCGAGAAGGGCGTCAACGCCTTTCGCTTTGACGTGGTGAACCTCATCTCGAAGCCCGCGGTTTTCGAGGACGACCACGAAGGCGACGGCCGGCGCTTCTACACCGACGGCCCGCATGTCCACGAGTACCTGCAGGAGCTGGTGCGCGAGGCGGGCATCGACGGGATGCTTACCGTGGGCGAGATGTCGTCGACCTCGATCGAGGCCTGTTTGGGCTATACCCGCCCGGCAGATCACGAGCTGTCGATGGTCTTCTCGTTCCACCACCTCAAGGTCGACTACAAGGACGGCAAGAAGTGGGAGCTCATGCCCGCCGACCTGGTTGAGCTGCAGCGGCTTCTCTCCAGCTGGCAGGAGGGCATGCAGGCGGGCGGTGGCTGGAACGCCCTGTTTTGGGACAACCACGACCAGCCGCGCGTGGTCTCGCGCTTTGGCGACGACGGGGCGCTGCGCGTCGAGTCGGCCCGCATGCTGGCCCTGTTCATGAACCTGCTGCGCGGCACCCCCTACGTCTATCAGGGCAATGAGCTGGGCATGACCAACGCGCACTTCTCGTCCATCGAGCAGTACCGCGACGTCGAGAGCACCAACTACTTCGACATCTTGGTGGGGGAGGGCAAGACGCGCGAGGAGGCCCTGCATATCGTGGGCGAGCGCTCGCGCGACAACGCCCGTACGCCCATGCAGTGGGACGAGGGCCCGGCCGCCGGGTTTAGCGAGGGCGAGCCCTGGGCCACGATGGCCTGCGGCGCGCCCGGTTGCGAGCAGCGCGAGATCTGCGCCGCGCGCGAGGTGGGCGACCCGGATTCGATCTTTAGCTTCTACCAGCGCGTTATTGGGCTTCGCCACGAGATGCCCGTCGTTGCCGGCGGCAAGGTGAAGTTTCTGGACGCCGGTGCGGTGCCGGTCTTGGCGTACTCGCGCTTTGGCGAGCTGGCCGTCGGCGAGCGCTTCGACGCCGAAGAGGCCGGCGAGGCCGAGCTGCTCGAGCCGGGTTCGCTTCTCGTCGTGGCGAATTTCTCTGCCAAGAAGGCCGAGGTGGGCGAGCAGGTCCGGGGGCTTCTTGCCGCGGGCGAGTGGGACGTGCTCCTGCACGCTTACGACGACGCGCCGGCCGCCGATGTCCTGCGTCCCTACGAGGGCGTCTGCTATATCCGCATGTAATTTGGGCAGTTAACAGGCTTTACGCGTGCGCCGCGGGCCTTGTTTGGGGCCCGCGGCGCCGTTTTGTTAGCGGGAGCGAGTCGTCGCCGGATGCAAAAAATACGATATTGGGAAGCCAGTTTTGGATTTGGCGAGAAGACCCCGGTTTTGGCTATAGGCCAACTGGGCTTTTGTCGGCGGATTTCGCCCTGAGGTCGCCAAGTTGCGATTTAGCCACCCAATATCGTGTTTTTGTTTCGCCGGAGGCCGCGTGTCCCTACTGCTGGGGCGAGACGAAGCCGGAGTCGAGGGTGATGACGCAGGCGG
>CAVAUD010000181.1:0-2114 GCA_963591565.1 bacterium | reverse complement strand
GCTAAATGCGGCACCTACGAGGCTTTTACGCGCGGAAAACCCTCCCAAATGCCGCCCGGCGCGCGGAAAACCTCCCAATCTGCCACCTGGCAGACAGGCGCAAACTCCCCTACTATTGGAACGTTGAGAAAACCCACGACACCGGACATGAAAGAGGCGGCGCGACGATGACAGAGATGCTCACCCTGGAGGCCTTCGAGGAAGCCAGCGAGAAGGTCAAGGAGGTCACCCGCGAGACCAAGCTCATCGAGAGCCCCTACCTCTGCGCCGCCACCGGCAACCGCATGTGGCTCAAGCCCGAGAACATGCAGCGCACCGGCGCCTACAAGCTGCGCGGCGCCTACTACAAGATCTCGAAGCTCTCGCAGGAGGAGCTCGACCGCGGCGTCATCACCGCCAGCGCCGGCAACCACGCGCAGGGCGTCGCCTACGCCGCCACCCACGCGGGCGCCCGCTCGATCGTCGTCATGCCCACGACCACCCCGCTCATCAAGGTCAACCGCACCAAGGACTACGGCGCCGAGGTCATCCTCCACGGCGACGTCTTCGACGACGCCAAGGCCCGCGCGGTCGAGCTGGCCGAGGAGCGCGGCCTGACCTACATCCCGCCGTTCAACGACACCTGCGTGGCGACCGGCCAGGGCACCATCGCGATGGAGATCGTCCAGGAGCTGCCGCTGGTCGACACGATCCTCGTCCCCGTGGGCGGCGGCGGCCTGGCCTGCGGCGTCTCGACCTTCGCCAAGCTCTACAACCCCAAGATCCGCGTGATCGGCGTCGAGCCCGCGGGCGCCGCCTCCCTCACCGCCGCGCTCGAGGCCGGCCACACCGTGAAGATCCCCAGCTCGAACACCATCGCCGACGGCACGGCCGTCCTCGAGGTGGGCGACAAGGTCCTGCCCTACCTGCAGGAAAACCTCGACGACGTCATCACCGTCGAGGACGAGGAGCTGGTCGTGAGCTTCCTCGACATGGTCGAGAACCACAAGATGGTCGTCGAGAACTCGGGCCTTCTCACCGTGGCCGCCGCCAAGCACCTCCCCGCCGAGAACAAGCGCGTCGTCAGCATCCTGTCGGGCGGCAACATGGACGTCATCACGATGTCGACCGTCGTCCAGCACGGCCTCATCCAGCGCGGCCGCATCTTCACCGTCAGCGTCCTTCTCCCCGACCGCCCGGGCATGCTCGTGCGCGTGGCCAGCATCATCGCCGAGCAAAACGGCAACGTCATCAAGCTCAAGCACAACCAGTTCGTGAGCATCAACCGCAACGCCGCCGTCGAGCTCACGGTCACGATCGAGTCTTACGGAGAAGACCACAAGAACCAGATCGTCGAGGCCCTGCGCCAGGCCGGCCTGGAGCCGCGCGTCAAGCAGACCACGACCACGTTGTAGGCCGCGGCCGACCCAGGCCGGGCCAAGCCCGACATACCCGCAAGAACCCGCCGCCGGTGTGCGCCCGATCGCGCCGCCGGCGGTTTTTCTCTGCCGAGAAGACCGCACGACCCCGGCCGCTCCCGCCCGCTTTTCTCCGTTGGCGAGAAAACCGTTGCGCGACGCGTGTCGGAGCGCTAGAGTTTTGGTCACTGAGCAAATGCGATGACAGGATCAGTAGCTTTCGGGCGCGTCCCACAGCAAGCGGGCAGGAATGAGAACCCGCGGCCACTCGAATGCGAGCCTCCTCGAGCAGCTCCAAGTAATGCCTGGTCAGCCGCGGTCACCCCCGCGGTTTGGCTGCAAGCACCTTGGGGCCGGGACCCTCCGTCACGGGCATCGAAAGGCGCAGACGCGTCCTTCTCGCATTTCTCACCGGTTTCTATGAAATTGCGAGAGGGGACTTTACCAACATGGAGCTGCGAAGCGATGCCATAAAACGCGGGGTTGCCCGCGCGCCTCACCGAAGCCTGCTTAAGGCAGACGGAATCTGCGACGAGGAGATGGACCGTCCCTTTGTCGCCGTCTTCAATTCCCGCAACGACATCATCCCCGGCCACAACAACCTCGACAAGATCGCCGAGGCCGTCAAGGCCGGTATCCGCATGGCGGGCGGCGTGCCTTTTGAGATCTCGACCATCGGCGTGTGCGACGGCATCGCGATGAACCACGACGGCATGC
>CAVAUD010000180.1:0-2294 GCA_963591565.1 bacterium | reverse complement strand
GGCGGCGCTCGGGGAGAACTACTCCGCCGTCCAGGCGAGGGTGAACGAGATGCTGGGGTGCTCTTCCTCGGGCGGCGGCCCTGCCTCCGGCGGCGTCGACATCGAGGCCCTGGCCCGCGCCGTCATCAACGGCGACTACGGCAACGGCGAGGAGCGCCGCCGACGCCTGGGCGCGAACTACGACGCCGTGCAGCGCCGCGTCAACGAGATCCTGTCGTGACGCGGCGGAAGCTGCGGGAGGAGGTCGCCTGGGCCCTGGCCGTGCTCGCCTCGGCCTTGCTGTGTCTCCTCTTGCTTCCGCTCTACCCCTTGGCCTGGGTTTTCGGAAAACTGGACGATGGATGGGACAAGCCGGAGCGGTAGCCCCTGGCCCGGCGGCGCGAGCCGCCGGGCCTTGCTCTTTTGGGTAGGCGGGGCGGTGCACGGGTTTTCAACGGCGCGGCGTGGCGGGTGGGTCCCAAACCCAACCCGCCCGCCGCGCCGCGGTGTTGGAAACCCCAGGCGCCCGCGTGGGTCGGGTCGTTCGGATCCCTCGCGGGAGTTTTCAATGCCGCGGCCTATGGGGAGTGGCGACCGCGGGCAACCGGTGCGGGGCCGCGGTGTTGGAAACTCCTTGGTGCCCGCCCCTGTGAGATAGTTCGTTTCTTGATGCTTCTTCTCCGTCAAATATCGCTTCTCGGCAGCCGGGTCTGCGGTACTTCGCATTCTGCGATGGTACAAATTCCGGTACAAAGGAACCTGCGCGGTTCGTCTTTTGAAGTCGCGTAGAGTCTTGTTCGAGGCTTTGAAAACAGTATTCTACCTGCGCTAATGTCTTATAGTGTCTTGTATAGGCGTTTATAGCCTTTTGGCACCCGTTTATCTGCTTGATCAAACTTAAGGAGAAATATCAATGATTGAATCCGTCTGGGTAGTGGCGTTTGACAAGACCACTGGCATTAGAGCGGCCTTTACTGTTTGTGCGCCCAACAATGCGGAGTTCTACAAGCTCAAGTATGAACTTGACGGATATACCGTGAAGGTGTTGACTGCGGATGAATCAATGCAGCTTGCCGAGGAGGAAAAGAAGCACGGAATAATGTAAGGATTGCGCGTGGTCTGTGTAGATGGGTTTTGGCGCAGTGCCGTTCCAGCCGGTAATCAAACCCATCCACTGTGCCGATAGCGACGTGCACATTGTCCCGGCCAAACCGAAGGAGGCAGAGCAATGAACCTGAGCGAAATGATGGAGCACTGCGGCAAACAGGTGCGCGTCACGTGCGCCGACGGCGAGGAATACCGGGGCACGTTCGACTGGTACCAGAGCGACGCCGAATCGCTGGACGAGCCCAACGTCATCGGCATCGAGGGCGCGGGCATCATCACGGAAATACCCGCGGATGAAGTGGCGTCCATCGCCGCCCTGTAGGTTTTGGCGCAGCACCGTGCTGACTGGGCAGTTAAATTCTCACCGTTCTCGTAATTGGAGATGGCCTCAGCGGATATGCCGACGGCGCCCGCTGTCTCGCGCTGGAACTTGTACTTCGAAGCACAGGCTCCGCCCATCGATGCGGTAATAACTGATTTGATGCTCGCGATGCTCACCTCCTCTCGTTGTACCTAAACTCTGTCCCTGACGGATTTCCACTACTAATACTGGGACTCAAACAGAGGTTTGCCGAGCGATTCACTCTAGCCAGGTAGACGATGGCTGCCGCGGTCACCGCTCGTGCTCCCTGTCCTCGGCCTCGGCCAGGCGGCGCGCACGTTCCTCGATGTCGCGCGCGGCCGGGGCCTTGTGGACGCCGGCGGCGCGAGCGCTGCCCTGCTCGGCTAAGAAGCGGTGGTCGACGCTCTCGGGCTCGTCCCCCCGTCTCGCTCGATTATCAGGTGCGTTGTGCGATGAAGGCGAGCGAGGAACTTGGGCGGCCGAGTCGCGCACCTCGTCGCAACCGCGATGAGCCGGTGCTTTGATTCAGTATACTAATCGGGTATACTTACAAAGGAAGAAAGGAGAACGGC
The DNA here is from genome assembly GCA_963591565.1 of bacterium. GTDB lineage: Bacteria > Actinomycetota > Coriobacteriia > Coriobacteriales > Atopobiaceae > Paratractidigestivibacter. The sequence goes on along the minus strand of CAVAUD010000180.1, from coordinate 293 downwards.
AGTGGTCAGAGTACACGGGAACGCCCTCAAGCACGGGCTTACCAGCGAGGAAGTCGCGTATGCGTGGGAGAACCCGATTAGGTGCCGCCAGCGAAACGGAACCGATGACCCGCCGCTCTGGATTTCGGTCGGCTCGCTTCCTGATGGCAGGTTTGCCGAGTTGATTGGGTTCATGGACATCGACGGCGTTTGGTGCGTGTTCCACGCGATGGTGCCGCCGACGAAGAAGTTCAAGCGTGAGCTGGGATGGAGGTAGACATGAGCGGGATTGTTGCCGAGAACGGCAAGGTCGT
>CAVAUD010000179.1:0-2305 GCA_963591565.1 bacterium | reverse complement strand
TGTGACGTCGATCATCTGCGGTTCCTTTCTGGGTTTGAGCTGGGGTTTATTGAGGTGGCGAGAAGGCCGGGGCGGGCCCGGGGCGGCCGCGCCTAGTACCCGAGGGCCGCCATCCCGCTGCCCATGGGGTAGAGCGCGCTGGCGTCCGCGGTGCCGGCGACGGCCACAGAAAGCTCCTCGTCGCGGGGGAACCAGCGGGTCGAGAAGACCATGCGGCCGCCGTTGGCGTAGACCTCGACGGCCGAGGAGTCGACAAGAACGAGCAGGTCGCGGACGGTTTCCAGGTCGCAACGGCGGCTCGTGCGGCCGCAGCCGGCGCCGTCTGCGGCATCAGCGCCGTTGACGAAGGCGATCTCGCAGCCGGGGATGCCCGCCGCGTTGCAGCGGACCTCAAGGACGCCGTCGAGCGACACGACGAGCTCGCCCTCGATGCCGGAAAGCTCCAGGCTGGCGCGGTGCTCGGGGAGGGTAGCCGTCACGGCTGCGGCCGTCCCGTCGCCCGCGCCCGCGACCAGCGCGACCTTCTCCCCGCGCAGCTCCTCGAGCTCGGCGACCGGCCACTGCGCGATGCGCCCGTCGGCGCAGCGGGAAAGCTCGCGCGGCACGGTGAGGCAGTGAATCCAGTCGAGCTCGGCCGGCTGGCCCACGAACCAGTCCTCGGGCATGCCCATCCAGCCGATCAAGATGGTGCGGCCCTTCTCGTCCACGAAGCTCTGCGGTGCATAAAACTCGAAACCATTGTCCCAACGCACGAAGGTGTCCGCATCCAAAACGGCCGAGTCCACGACGCGCTGGCCCACCGGCACCGGCAGGTACCCGGAGTGGTCGCCCACCCCGTCCGACCAGGCCTTGTCGCCCACGCCCTGCGGGCAGCAGGCCACGTACTCGTGGCCGTCCAGCTCGATGCGGTCGGGGCACTCCCACATGTAGCCGAGCTTCTCGCCGCTTGTTACCGTGCCCTCAAGCTCCCAGGCCAGGCCGTCAGCGGAGCGGTAGACCAGCATCATGCCCACGTCCTTGCGCGTGCGGGCGCCCAGCAGCATGTGCAGCGAGCCGTCCTCGCGCCAGATCTTGGGGTCGCGCACGTGGCAGCTGCAGTACTCGGGGTAGTCGGCGTTGCGAAGAAGGACCTGCTTGGGGCCCATGCTAAAGCCATCGGCCGTCTCTACCAGGATCTCGTTGGCCTGGCGGCCCTCGTAGACAAAGTCGTGGTCGCCCGGCTCCTTGACGTTGCCGGTGTAGTAGAGGCGCAAGAGGTCGCCGCCGTCGGCCGCGCCGCCGGGCACGACCAGGGCGCCGCCGGAGTACGCGCCGTTGGCGTCGTCGGCGCAGTCCTGGGCGATCGCCATGCCGTGGTGCTCCCAGTTGACGAGGTCGCGGCTGGTGTAGTGGCCCCAGCCGCGCGGCGCGTGGGCCTCGGGCCAGGTGGGGCTCCACTGGTGGAAGACGTGGTAGAGGCCGCCAAAGTGGCACAGGCCGTTGGGGTCGTTGAGCCAGCCGGCGGCGGGCGGCATCAGGTGAAAGCCCATTCTCCAGGGATCGGGGGTCATGGGAAGGTCCTCTCTGTATGGGGAAGGCCGGGACCCGCGAGGGCCCGGCGGCAATGGCGAATGCTAGGGGATAGGTGGCGAGAAGGCCGGGGCGGCGGTTGCGCGCCCCGGCCGGGAATGCGAACGAGCTGCTGCTAGGCGGCCTTCTCGGCTGCCGCGTCCTCGGGATCCTTGTAGAGGATGTAGGACAGGACGAAGGCGACGGCGGCGGTCACGACGAACATGATGACGTACTGGACCGGCTGGGAGAGGCAAAGCAGGATGCCGAAGATGCCGGTGACGCCGGTGCCGGAGGCGGCGAGCGAGGTCATCGCGCAGATCCAGGCGCCCACGCCCGCGCCGGCGCAGCCAGCGATGAAGGGCTTGAAGAAGCGCAGGTTGACGCCGAAGATGGCGGGCTCGGTGATGCCCATGAAGGCGGAGAGGGCGGCGGGGGCGGCGAGGCCCTTGGTCTTGGCGTCCTTGGTCTTGAGGGCGACGGCGAGGCAGGCGCCACCCTGGCCGATGTTGGCGGCGGAAGCGATCGGCAGCCAGTAGGTCACGCCGTACTGGGCAAGCTGGCCCAGGTCAATGGCGGTGTACATCTGGTGCAGGCCGGTGACGACGGTGGGGGCGTACAGGCAGCCGATGACCGCGGAACCGATGCCCAGGGGCAGGGTGAGCAGGAACTGGATGCCGCCGAGGATGGCGTTCTCGAGGTAGACGAAGATCGGGCCGACGGCGCAGATGGTCACGAGGGCGGTCACGAAGACGGA
>CAVAUD010000178.1:0-2320 GCA_963591565.1 bacterium | reverse complement strand
GCCGCACCCGCTTCGACCTCAAGAAGGCCCAGGCCCGCGCCCACATCCTCGAGGGCTACCTGCTGGCCTTGGACCACATCGATGAGGTCATCCACATCATCCGCGACAGCCGCACCGACACCGAGGCGTCTTCTCGCCTGATCGAGCGCTTTGGCTTCACGCCGGAGCAGACCCAGGCCATCCTCGAGATGCGCCTGCGCCGCCTGACGGGCCTGTCTCGCGACCAGATCGAGGAGGAGCTGGCCGGACTTCGCCGCGCCATCGCCTACTACGAGGACCTTCTCGCCAACCCGCCCAAGATCCTGGCGGTCATCAAGGAGGAGATGCGCGAGATTTCCCGCAAGTACGCCGACAAGCGCCGCACCGAGATCTCGGCCCAGGGCTCGCGCGACCTCAACGTCGAGGACCTTATCGCCGACGAGCCGATGGTCGTCACCGTGACCCACGCCGGCTACGTCAAGCGCACCCCCGTCGACACCTACCGCGCGCAGCGCCGCGGCGGCCGCGGCGTCCAGGGCGTGAACCTCAAGGACGAGGACTTCGTCGAGGACCTCTTTGTGGCGAGCACCCACGACTACGTGCTGTTCTTCTCCAACAAGGGCAAGGTCTATCGCCTGAAGGTCCACGAGCTGCCCATCGGCGCCCGCACCGCGCGCGGCACCGCGATGGTCAACCTCATCCCGTTTGCCGAGGGCGAGCACGCGATGGCCGTCATGACCTGCCGCGACTTCCCCGCCGACGAGTTCCTGATGTTCGCCACGGCCAACGGCACCGTCAAGAAGACCGCCATGGCCGCCTACGACCGCACCCGCCATGACGGCATCATCGCCATCAACCTGCGCGACGGCGACGAGCTGGTCAACGTCCGCCGCGTCAAGCCCGGCGAGAAGGTCATGCTGGTCTCGACCGACGGCAAGGCCATCATGTTCCCCGAGACCGACGTGCGCCCGATGGGCCGCGACACCTCGGGCGTGCGCGGCATCACGCTCAAGGACGGCGCCAAGATGCTGGGCATGGAGATCACCGACGGCGACGGCGACCTCTTCGTCATCACCGAGAAGGGCTACGGCAAGCGCACCCCGGTCTCGGAGTACCCCGAGCACAAGCGCGGCGGCCAGGGCGTCTTCACGATCACGATGACCGAGAAGAAGGGCCAGCTCGTGGCCTGCCGTATCGTGCGCGAGGAGCACGAGCTCATGATCATGTCGGCCGACGGCGTGGTCATCCGCGTCAAGGTCGAGGGCATCAGCCAGCTCGGCCGCTCGACGCAGGGCGTCAGGGTCATGAACCTGCCCGAGACCGACGCGGTCACTGCCGTGGCGCGTATGGTCGCCGACAAGGACGAGCCGGGCGCCGAGGACGACGAGGACGGCGCAGAGGGCGACGGGGACGTTGCCGAGGGCGCTGACGAGGCCGAGGGGCTTCTCGACGAGGAGTAAGGCTCCTGGGCCCGCTGGCCCGCAGGCCCTGCGGCCCGCATAGATAACGAGCGAGGCTCCGTGACGGTTGTCGCGGAGCCTCGTTTTGTGCGGGGGAGGGTTGTGCCGGGGCGTGTGGCGCGAAAGGCCGGGACGCGGGCTACTGGCCGTCCTGGTCGGTCTTCTCGCTTGCCACGTCGAAGTCCTCGGGCGAGAGGTTCTCGACAAAGGAGTGGAACTCGTCGAGCTCGGCCTGTTTCTCGTCGGCCTCGACCGCGGCGAAGTCGGGCATCGAGGCCGTCTGCAGCACGGCCTCCTCGGCCCAGAGGGGCGCGCCGCAGCGCACGGCCAGCGCGATCGCGTCTGACGGCCGCGCGTCCAGGTAGTGCCGCTGGCCCTGCGCGTCGCTGACCTCTACCTGAGCGTAGAACGTCGTGCCCGTCACGCTCGTGATGCGCACGCTCTCTACCTGCGCGTCCAGGGCCTCGATGACGTTGGCGAGAAGGTCGTGGGTAAGCGGCCTGCCGCCCGCCTTTTTCTCGATGCCCAGGCTGATCGCCGTGGCCTCGACGCCGCCGATGCGGATCGGCAGCTTGGCCGCGCCGGTGCCGCCCGCGGCCTCGCGCGGCTTAAGCACGACGAGCGAGCCGGACGGCCCCGGCCCCATGACTATCGACTTGATTTCCATCCTCACAAGCGGCAAAGCAGACTCCTTGGATAAGTTTTTCTCGACTCAAATCCTACCCTCTACAAGGGGATATGTGCAGACGTTTAACAGCAAAGCCACTTTTTTCTAAAAAAGTTGTTGACGAGGGTGGGGTGTGCGCGTAATATAACTTCTCGCGTTGGGCCTGTAGCTCAGTTGGTCAGAGCGTCCGGCTGATAACCGGGAGGTCACAAGT
>CAVAUD010000177.1:0-2325 GCA_963591565.1 bacterium | reverse complement strand
GCCCGCGCAGGCGCTGGCCAGCGAGGCCGACATCCTGGCCGCGTGGGCCGAGGCCGCAAAGAACGCGTCGTCGCCGGGCTACCAGGCCTACACCATCGACGACACGCAGGCCATGGCCCTGGCGGACGACGGCGAGAACAGCGCCCGGGCCAGCCTGCCCGCCAAGTACGACCTGCGCGACCCCGACGGCGACGGCGACCGCGCGGACTCGGTGGTCACCCCGGTCAAGCAGCAAAGCCCATGGGCCACCTGCTGGGGCTTTGCCTACATCGCCGCCTGCGAGACGTCGATCATCGCCAAGTCCGGCCAGACCTACGCGACCTTTGGCCTCGACCTCTCCGAGCTGCAGCTTGCCCAGGCCGTCTACCTCAACGGCGGCGCGCCCGAAAGCATCGTGGGCGCGGCCCAGGCCGGCGAGGGCTTTCACGCCAACTCGGACGACCCCAACCTGGGACTCAATTTGGGAGGGTACTCGAGCTATGGCGCAACGCTCTTCGCAGCCGGCGTCGGCCCCGTCCTCGAGAGCGACGCGACCTACCGCAACACCGGCGTCTACGGCGATGACACCAAAAACGACTCTGTCTACCTGGTCTATGTCAAGATAGGCGAAGCCGAGGGCAACTGGGCGTACCTCACGCAAGCGCAGATAGATGCGCTGAGCAGCGACCCCGACAACATCATCGTCAAATATTGCTACGCAGACAACTACACCGACGAGGACGGCAACACCGTCTACACCGACTGGACCATCAACTCCCAAACCGGCGCCGCGGCCGACGACTACTCGTGGTGGGACTCGTCGGCCTACACCCTCGCCAACGGCAACATGCTGCCCGAGCTGCGGGTCCTTGGCGACGACGGCAGCTACCAGGGCGTCAACTGGGCCGCGGTGGACGCCCTCAAGAACGAGCTCTACGCCGACCCCGAGGTCGAGGGCGACTACAGCCGCGCCGTTGCCGTGGCGTTCCGCGCCGCCACCGCTTATCCGAGCGAGCTGGACAACGAGGCCGAGTACCTGAGCGCTCGTTGGGCCCACTACACCACCAGCCCGCTCAAGACGAACCATATTGTGACCATCGTCGGATGGGACGACAACTATCCCGCCGAGAACTTCACCACGGGATTTAGCGACGCCGATGCCCACACGCCGCCCGCCGACGGCGCATGGCTCGTCAAGAACAGCTGGGGGTCCGAGAGCTACGACTGCGCGGAATCCCAGGAGTTTCCCGGCGACTGGGGCATCTGGGAAGCCGGCGCGAATGACGGTAAGGGCGGCCACACCGGCTACTTCTGGATCTCCTACTATGACCAGTCCATCTGTGCCCCCGAGAGCTACGACTTCGACCTCGACGACGAGAAGACCGAAGACGACCTCACCGCACAGTACGACTATCTCCCCGCCAACGCCACCATCGACAAGGAAAGTTCCTCTCCCCTGTACACGGCCAACGAGTTCGACGCCGAGACCGACATGGAGCTCGACGCGCTCTCGTCCTGGACCGTCGCGGCAAACAGCACCGTCACCTACCAGGTCTACCGACTGGGCGAGGGCGCCGACTCCCCCACCGACGGCGAGCTTCTCTACACCGGCAGCGAGACCTACGCCTACGGCGGCTACCATCGCCACGAGATCCCCGCGGACGAGCGCGTGGCCCTGCGCGCCGGCGAGCGCTACTCGGTAGTCACGACACAGACCGCAAGCGGCCTGTACTACCAATGCGCCTCGGTAAACGAGGGCGTGTTCCTCGACGACTCGGAAGAGGATGCAGCGAGGCGCACAGATGAATATGAGGGGCAGATCACCGGCCAGGCTAGCGAGCAGAACGAAACCTACGTGGAGTATGGGTTCGAGGCCAAGGTCAACGAGGGCGAGAGCTGGTCGGGCGAGATGGACGAGAACGGCGAGGTCAGCTGGGTCGACTGGTCCGAGGTCGTGGACATGATCAAGGGCGAGTGGGACGGCGTCGCCGTTGACAACGCCTCGATCAAGGCCTACGGGAGCAAGAAGGACTACGCCGAGGTCGAGCAGATCGAGGCGCTTGAGGAGGCCGTCAAGGACGCGAAGGCGCTGCTCGGCGCGGTCGTCGTGAGCGCGGACGGAAGCGACGTGGCCGCGGACGGGAAGTGGATGACGCGGGCGGACCGCGACGCGCTCGAGGCCGCGGTCGAGGCCGGCGAGGCGTCGCTGGCCCGCGCGGGCGCCGAGTACCGCACGTCCGTCGCGGCCGGGACCGACACCGGCGAGGCCACCGAGGGCTACCGGGCCGCGATCGAGGCCGCCGGCGCGAAGGCGCAGGCCGGGACGAAGGCGGCGGAGCCGGAGCC
>CAVAUD010000176.1:0-2334 GCA_963591565.1 bacterium | reverse complement strand
CCTCCGGCTCATGCGGAACTGCGCGTGAAAGAAAAACCCGGGAGGGACCTGCGTTTTGCGGGGCCGGAGAGGGGCTGGAAACCACAACTCTGACTTATGTTGGATCTACACAGAACCGGCGAGTATCCGAGGGGTTTTGAGCTTCCGCCAACTGGGCAAACGCGCTCGCCAGGCCCCTTGATACTCACCGGTTTCGAATTAGATCCAACATAAGTCAGACTTGCGTTTCGACGGCGCAAAAACGGGGCAAGTCTGTGGCGAGAAGAAAGCCCTCCCGGCTCGATTGAACCGGGAGGGCTTCGCTTGTGCGGGTTTGGGGCCGTGGCCTAGTTGGAAGTGGCCTTGTCCGTGCCGAGAAGGACCACCACGTCGTACTTGGTGGAGCGCGAGCCGTCGTTCTTCGAGATGGACTCCTGGTCGATGCCCAGGGTCTCGGCGACGCCCTTGGCCTTGCCGAGGTTGCTGCCGTTGTAGATCACGATCGAGGTCGTGCGCGTCGTGTCGGAGTCGGTGTCGGCGGTGGCGGTGAAGCCCTTGGCGTTCAGGGTCGTGCAGGTGTTGGCCGCGTAACCCTGGATGTTCGTGGCGTTGAGGACCAGGACGCTGCCGCTGTAGGTGGCTTCCTCGGAGTCGACGTCGGTCGTGTAGACGCCGTTGCCGGTGGTACCGGCGATGCCGCGGGTGAAGTCCTCGCTCTCGTCCTCGTACGGGCTCTCGCCGGCCTTCACGCGCTCCATCATCTTGGTCCACTTGGTGGTGTTGACCTTCTCGTACCACAGGCTGTTCTCGTAAGAAGAGATGGTCGGCAGCTGGCCCGAGTAGATGGAGTTGTCGGGGTCGAGGTTCCTGAACTGCAGCGCCAGGTTGAGGATGTCGGTGGCGCTCCAGGTGTCGTCGATGGTGACGGAGCTGGCCAGGTTAGAGACGGTGCTCGTCATGGTGACGATGTCCTGGGCCAGGATCTTCTTGACGATGGCGCCGATGACCATGCGCTGGTTGGCGGCGCGGAAGAAGTCGCCTCCGCCGTAGTCGTCGTAGTTGTGGCGGCTGCGGCACAGGCCGAGGGCCTGGGCGCCGTTGATGGTCTGCTCGCCGGCGGGAAGGTCGACGTCGGCCATGTCGTCCACGACGGCGATGGGCAGGTCGACCTCGATGCCGCCGATGGTGTCGACGATGTTGGTGAGCTGCTCGAAGTCGACCTCGGCGTAGTGCGAGATCTCGACGCCGGCCAGCTCAGAGACGATCTGGGTGCACAGGGCCGGGCCGCCCAGCGAGTAGGCCGCGTTGATCTTCTGGGTGCCGTAGCTGCCCATCTCAACCTGCGTGTCGCGCGGGATGGAGACCAGGGTGACCTTCTGCGCCGGCGCGTCGATGCGGGCCAGGATGATGGTGTCGGAGCGGTAATCGGAGTCGCTGGAGCCAAACTCGTCGCTCTCCACGCGCTCCTGGCTCTTGTCGACGCCGAGAAGGAGCATGTAGAACGGGTCGTCAAGGCTCACGTCGTCGCTCAGGACCTCGCGCAGGGCCGAGGACTGCTCGGTGTTGAGGCCCGAGGTGAGGCGCGCCGAGATGTCGTTGATGTAGAGGGCCGCCGCGGTGCCGCCGCCGATCAGGACCACGGCAAGCACGATGAGCACCGTGCGCAGGATGGTGCTGCGGCTCTTCTTCTTGCGGCGCTCGGTGTAGGCGCCGGCGCCCGCCGAGCGGGTGGGGACCTGCGTGCCGAGCTGCGCGCCGCCGCGCGAGGGCGCCGCGGTGGTGCGGGGGACCTGGTTGTTGCGGGAGTTGTAGCCGGCGCTTCTCCGGTTTTGGGGGTGCCTACCCTGGGAGATGCGGGCTTGCTCGGCGCTGCTCATGCGCCTGTGGTTGTTCCTGCCAGCCAAGAGGGCCCTTTCTGTCATATTTGCTACGTTGGGCGGTTTTCTCGCCATCAGCTGCGTAAATGCAACCGCAAAATCATATACAAAGCACGTGTTTGCCTCGTGGAGGGACACATAAATGCAGCTATTGCCCACAAAACTCGACGCCAGCCTGACGTAATATCCAAAGCTGCTAGAATCTTTTCCCAACTGTGAGCATCTCTTCTTATCGAGAAAATCGGAGGACACATGAGCGAGGCTAAGCCCAGGCAGTTTGTTGCGGTTCTCGACTTTGGCGCCCAGTACGGGCAGCTGATCGCGCGTCGCGTGCGCGACCTCAACGTCTACTCAGAGATCGTGCCGTGCGACATCCCCGCCGATGAGCTGGCGGCCATGAAGCCCGCGGCGCTTATCCTGTCCGGCGGCCCCGCCTCCGTCAACGAGCCCGACGCCCCGCGCGTCGACCCGGCCATCT
>CAVAUD010000175.1:0-2348 GCA_963591565.1 bacterium | reverse complement strand
GCTCGGTAATGGAACCCGAGATGGCGCCCAGGCGCGCGTGGGAGTAGAGCTCGTCGCGCTCCTCGATGGACAGCTCGCGGATGTTGGAGGTGGAGGAAGAGGCCGCCGCGGTCGCGCTCGCCGACTCATCGGCAAAGGCGAGGGCCGGGGCCCAGGTCAAAACGGTGCTTGCGGCGAGAAGGACGGCGAGAAGCGCGCAGGCCACGCGGGCCGACAGTCGTCGACGGCAAGGCCGCGGGCGCAGGGTGGATCTAAAACTCACGAACATTGACTCCTTTGAGAACACGGGCGGGGCGGCGGCGCTTGGGGTCGAGCAGACGACCCAGGCGCGAGAAGGCCCAGTCGCACAGGACAATAGCGGTAAAGTATACGACCGCGGTGGCCAAAAGCGGGAAAAACGCCTGGAATGTTCTGCTTCTGATAATATCCGAGGCCTTCGTGAGGTCCTGGATCGCGATATAGCCCACGATCGAGGTCGCCTTGATCAGGTCCGAGAACTGCCCGGAGTAAAGCGACCAGACGCGCGCGGCGGCCTGGGGCGCCACGATGCGCCGAAACGTCTCGAACGGCGAGAAGCCCATGGCAAGGGCGGCTTCCACCTGGCCCTTGTCGACCGCGGCCAGGCCCGTCTCAAAGACGCCGGAGATGCCCGAGGCGGACTGCAGGCCAAAGCACAGGATGGCCACGGCGACGGCCGGCACGTCGGCCGAGGCGAAGACGACGTAGTACAAGATCATCAGCCAGACCAGCACCGGGATACCCTGGGCCAGCTTGTTGTAGGCGGCCACCAGGGCGCGCGCCACCGGGCCGCGCCGGCGCGACGCCCAGCACAGGCCCGCCGCCAGGACGGTTCCCAGGGCAAAGGACCCCGCCGTGACCAGGCAGGTGACGCCGAGGCCGCCCACGATAAGCTGCCAGCGGTTCTCGGTTAAGAAGGTCGTCTTAAAGTTGTCCTGCAGGGATTGGAAGAAGTCGGCCGCCTCGACGGTCTCGGACTTGGACAGCGCGGCGAACTCGGCCGCCGTGTAGAGCTCGGTGAAGTCGACCTGCTGGCGGCGCTCGTCGGTGGGCGTGAGCTGGGTGCCGATATCGGCCTTGCCGCTGGCCACGGCCGCGATCTCGGCGGCGAAGCCGACGTCCAGAAACTCGACGCGCATGCCCAGCTCAGAGGCTATACGGCGCGTGATCTCGGGCGCGACGCCGACGAGCTGGCCGTCCTGGATAAAGCAGTAGGGCTCGTCGGTCGCGGTGACGGCCACGCGCAGGACCGTCTCGCCCGTCTCGCAGGTGGGCACGTCGTCCATCGAGTAGTCGCGGTTGTACAGCCACTTCTGCCTGATGGCGTCGAGCGTCCCGTCCTCGCGCATGCGGGTGATGATCGCGTTGATCTTCTCGCGTAGCTCGTCGTTTCCCTTGCCGATGGCGTAGGCGTCCTCGACCGTGAGGAAGTAGGGCCGCACGAGCTCGTAGCCGGAGTTGCCCTCCATGAAGCGGATGCCAAAGAACTCGGTGACGAAGCCGTAGTCGATCTTGTTGCCCATGATGGCGGCCACGACGTCGGCATCGCTGCCAAAGATCTGCAGGTCGGCTTCGGGGTAGTCCTCCTTGAGCTTGAGCTCGACGATGGTCCCGCCCACGACGCCCAGGCGGGCATGGGAGTAGAGCTCGTCGCGCTCCTCAACCGTGAGGTCCTTGTAGGTCACGGCAGCGCTGGCAGGGGACGGGGCGCAGGTCAGGGCCGTCGTCACGGCGAGAAGGACGACGAGGAGGCAGGCGGCCGCGCGCGCCGGGAGGCTGGGGCGGCGGCCGGGGCGGTGCGGGCGGCCGAGGTGGCCGCGGTGGGCGGTGCGCAGGTCGTTAGGCACGGGCGGTGACCCCCTTAAGGACGGCGGCCGGCCGGCGACGCTTGGGGTCGAGCAGCCGACCCAGGCGCGAGAAGGCCCAGCCGCACAGGGCGATGATTACGAAGTAGACGACCGCGGTCGCCAAAAGCGGGAAGAAGGCCTGGAAGGTGCGGCTTCGGATGATGTCGCTTGCCTTCGTGAGGTCCTGGATAGCGATATAGCCAACGATCGAGGTCTCCTTGATCAGCGCCGAGAACTGCGCCGAGTAAAGCGACCACACCCGTGCCAGGGCCTGCGGCGCCACGATGCGCCTAAACGTCTCGTACGGCGAGAAGCCCATCGCGAGGGCCGCCTCGACCTGGCCCTTGTCGACCCCGGCCAGGCCCGTCTCGATCGCGCCCGAGATGGGGCAGGCGGATTGCAGGCCAAAGCACAGGATCGCGACGGCCACGGCCGGGATGTCGACCGCGGCGAAGACGACGTAGTACAAGATCATGAGCCAGA
>CAVAUD010000174.1:0-2361 GCA_963591565.1 bacterium | reverse complement strand
TGGTACTGCGACCCCTGCAACGTGCACATTTGGTTCCCGACGACCGCCAACTGGCCCGGCACGGTCGACGAGCTCAAGGCCGCGGCCAACAGCTAGCGGGATGGCGGGACGGCGCGCGGGTCCGCCTAGGCCTCGCGCGTGCCGTGAACGCAGGCATCGACGGTCGCGATAACGGCGGCCATGTCGAGCGGCTTGGCCAAATGGTCGTCCATTCCGGCGGCGAGACACGCCTCGCGGTCCTCGGCAAACGCGTTGGCCGTCATCGCGAGGATGGGAATCGTCGCCGCGTCCGGCCGCTCCAGCGCGCGGATGGCCCGCGCCGCGGCCAGGCCGTCCATCACCGGCATCATCACGTCCATAAGCACGACATCAAAGGTCCCGGCCGGGTTTCCCGCGACGGCATCGACTGCCTGCTTGCCGTCACCGACCACCGTGACCTGCGCGCCCGCGTCCTCAAGAAGGGTTCGGGCGATCTCTGCGTTAAGGTCGTTGTCCTCGGCCATGAGGATCCGCGCGCCGGCGATGCCGCGATTCTCCCCGCCCGTCTCGCCGCCGACTAGGCCGCCCCCGTCGCCGTCACCAACCCCGGCGACGGGCCTCTCGTCCGGACCCAGCGCCACATCAAACGGGATCTCCACCGTGAAGCGCGACCCCACGCCCTTCTCGCTTTCGACTTTAATCGTGCCGCCCATGAGCTCTACCAGGCTCTTTGTGATCGACATTCCCAGCCCTGTGCCCCCATAGGTGCTGCGCGCGCCCGGGGTCTCCTGCGAGAACCGGTCGAAAATGCGCGCCACGAACTCCGGGCTCATGCCGATACCCGTGTCCTCGATGACCCAGCGGTACACCGCGCGGCCGTACGCCACCTCGCGCCCCACGATCGTGGTCGAGATCTTGCCGCCCGGCCGGTTGTACTTGATGCAGTTGCTGTAGATGTTGAGAAAAATCTGGCGAAGATGCAGCTCGCTGCCGTAGACCCAACGGAAGGGGACGCGGTCCCCGACGGGTTCATACTCCCAGGTCAGGCCCGCCTCGACGGCCTCGTCCTCCACGATATCCGTGATTTCGCGCGACAGGACGATAAGGTCGACGGGCTCGTGGGCCAGCTTAAGCGAGCCCTCCTCGAGCTTGCTCGTCTGCAGAACGTCGTCGATCAGCGACAGCAGGTGCCTGGCCGCGGTCTCGGCCTTCTCGCGGTTGGCGGCGACGAGGGCCGCGTCGTCGGCGTGGGCCCGCGAGATGTGGAGAAGACCCAGGATGCCGTTTAGGGGCGTGCGCATGTCGTGGCTCATGCGGTGGAGGAACTCGGTCTTGGCAAGGCTCGCCTCCTCGGCGCGGCGACCGGCCTCCTGGGCCTGCTCGAGGGCCACCTGGAGCTCGCGCTGGTGCTCGGCCTCGAGCGTGACCGTCTCTTTATCTGCCATGAAAAAGTAGCCGAGAATGACAACGAGCAGCAGGCAGTAGGGCTGTAGCGGGAAAATGACGCCGACCGGCATCATAAAAGAGTTAACGAAAATGCCAAAGAGCGGCAGCAGCGTGATGGGAACCGCCTTGAACAGCAGAGAAGCGCGCCCGTGCTCCTGGCTCAGCGAGACCGCGACGGCCTCGATGAGGGTCTCGACATAGTAGAAGAGGTTGAGCAGGGAGAAGAGCGAGAAAAGCGGGCCGCGCGCGTACTCGCCGGCGTCCGAGATGCTCGCGACCGAGCCCGTCTGCAGGCCGATCGCGCCCATGGCCAGCAACAAGACGAGAGGAATTGCCTCCACGCGGCGCGGGCGCGTATTGCGCTCGCCGCCCACGAAGTTGCGCACGAAGAGGTGCCAGACGTAAGGCGTGACGACATAGACAACATAAAAGGCGAAATTAATCACGCGATAGGCGGTGACGTCGAAAGGGTCCAGGAAATACGCGACCGAGGCGGCGTCGGTGATGACATAGAGCGCAAGCGTGCCAATAAGCCCCAGGCAGACGTGGCGTGTTTGGGGCCTGCGGATGCCGGAGTAGCACTTCCACGCAAAGATGGCCAGCACAAAGATCATGAACAGGGCGGTGAACAGATAGGTGATTATCGCGTTGTCCATCGGTTATTCTCACAGCTCCTGCCTAGGCCCCGCGCGAGGGCGGCCCGTTGTTATTCCGGGACCATTCTATCCCGCCGGGCGCGCCGCCGCGAGGTTCGCCACGGCCTTTACGCCGGCCTTACGCCCCGTCGCGCCCCCTCGCGCGACCTTTTCCACTTTAAATCCGAGAACCCCAAGTAGCCGAGGGGTCGGCGCTCACGTTTCCCCAGTTGGCGAGACCCTTGCGCACCCCGTCTACTCACCAAACCCGATTTTAAAGTGGAATATCTCGCACGAGCGC
>CAVAUD010000173.1:0-2371 GCA_963591565.1 bacterium | reverse complement strand
GCGTTCAGAACCTCCGCCTGGAAGCTCTTGCCAGCGGCGTCGGGCACGCTGATCGTGAACTCAAAGGACTTCTCGGCATAATCGCTCTGCTCATAGCCATCGGCCACGGTGACGGTCTTCTTGACCTCAAGCGTCGCGGGCTTGTCGACCATGAGCTTGCCGTTATTGCCCAGGTGCGGGGTGACCGTCGTCGCTTCGGCCGCGGAGGTCGTGCTGTTCCACTGCGGGTTCAGGACGTCCAACGCGGTGCCGGTCGGGTTAGATTCCTTACCGTTATGCAGGGTATTGATGTGGACCAGGCGCGCGGTGCCGGCCTTCATGTAGTAGAAGCCGTCCTTCTTCTTTTCGAGGGCTCCGCCAAAACCCACCGCGTCGGCGGCCGGGAAGGTGCGAATATCGGAATCGAGCACAGGCGTTCCGTCGCTGCCCAGCTTGTAGTAGTAATGCCTGTAGCAGTACGCGTGCGTGTCGTCCACAATGATCTCGGTCGCGCGCTCGTTGCAATACGCGTCGTCGTAGATGTAGATGGGCGTGTCCTCGGTGAAGTAATAGAAGTCGTTGCTGCTCGCCGGGTCGAACTGAGAGGTCGCAAGGCCCAGATCCGTCGAGTTGCCGCTCCACTTGTTGGCGTAGAAGACCACGCGGCCGGTCGCCGAGTCGGTGTTCGCGGCGATGTAGCTGGCCATAGCCTCGTCGGGCTTGGCGAGAAGTTCGGCGACCTGCGGCTTAAGCCCAGAGGAATAGAACACCGCGATGGGCGAGACCCGGGCCACGCTCATCCTGTTGTTGGTGAGGTCAACCGTGAAGTTGCTGAGCGGGATGATCGTCGCGGGAATCTTGACGACGACCACGTCGCCCGTGGCCACGTCGGTGGAATGCGTGACGGTCACGACAAGGTCTTTCAGTTCGCCGCTCCTGATACCGGACTCGACCTCGCCAGAGAAGCTGTACGTGTCGACCAGGCCCACGGTGGTCTTGCCAGTGGACGTGTACTCCTGTCCGTTGTAGACCAGCGTCGACAGGTCGGTCACCTGCATGTAGGCGCCCAGCTCGTCGAGGAACGTGATGTAGCCGGACTCGTCCTCGGCACCCTCGGTCGTCTTGGTCGGGTACTGCGCGGCCTCCTTTATCTCATTGGCGATATCGGAGAAGATCTGGGAGAGCTCGTCAGCGGTAGTCGCGCTCTTGTAATAGGTCGTGTCCTCGCCGTCCTTCTTCGCGCGGTCGCCAAAGGTCCAGGTGCTGCCGTCGTACGTGGCGGCAGGATAGTTGCTGCAGACGGCGTGCAGGAACTTGTTGGCATTCGATGTTCCCGCGTCGGTGGGATCGGCGCTGGGGTTAGCGGTGTTGATGATGCCAATGGTGTAGATGGTCGCGCCCGCGTCCTTCATGTCCTTGGCGTAACCGACGGCAGGGCTGGCAATAGCGGGGTCGAAGTTCGCCTCTGCGCTGCCCGATGTGGTAGGCACGCCGTCAGTGAAAAAGACGACAACCTGCTTAGCGCCATCGCGCTTCGAATTGGTCAAGACCGTGTTGGCCTCCTGCAAGCCATAATCGGAATGCGTACCCTGGCTGGAGCCCAGATTCGAGATCGCGGCCTGTATCGCGGTCGCCTCGTCACCAACGCATGGCGTCATATCCTGCTGCTTGGTCGCAGAGGAGTTGAAGCTCACCACGGCAATCCGATGCTGCTTGTCCGCATCGGTAACACCGCTATTCTTCTCAGCAATCGATCCGACAAACGAGTTCGCAGCATCCTTCAAAGCAGCGAGCCTCGTCTCCGAGGAACCGTCCGAAGTGGTTATGGAATTATTGACCATCGAAGAAGACGTATCCAGCACCAGCACGATGTCGAGCGGCGTGGTGGACGTGGACGAAAGGTTCGATGTCGAGGACAGCGCAGAGAGGGCCGTCAGGAAGGTGGCGTTATCGCCCTTCTTCTCGACCGTAATACCCCCACTGGCCGTTATTTCGCCGTCAGAAACGGACTTGTCCGTCCAGATGCGACCGACGTTGGCCGTTGATTGGTTGATAAGTTCATTCCAGAACCCAGAGGTGTCTTCATCCACCACCGTGCTGCTCGCCGCCAGCGCCGCGGCAGGCGCCAGGCAACACAGCATGAGCACTGTGACTAGAAGGGATAGGAACCGTTTTTTCATCATGTACCCCCTTACCCGAGAAACTTCGAGTCTTCTTTCAGGATGGGGGCAAAACTGTGAAGACGGTAGTGCCGTTTGGGGGTCAAAATGGCCAATTCGGCCTGCGGCGAGACACGCTGGCGAGCGGCTGCGGGCCAAACGGGCCGCAGGTCAGCGACGCCGCGGTCTTCTCGCCGCGGTCTTCTCGCCGCCTAGCGGAGCATGCGGTCCTT
>CAVAUD010000172.1:0-2434 GCA_963591565.1 bacterium | reverse complement strand
AGGCGCTATACTTTAGGGCGCGAAATCTCACAAGTAAGGAACGCCCATGATTGTTCTTGCCCTGGATACCTCAACCGATATGCTGGCCTGCGCCGTCGCTCGCGTCGAGGACGGCGCGGTCGACGTTTTGGCCGCGGCCGACCACCAGTGCCGCCGCCGCGCCAACGTCGAGCTCGTCAACACCTGCGCAGACGCTCTAGCTGCGGCGGGTTTGAAAATGGCCGATGTCGAAGCCGTGCTGGTGGGTCGCGGGCCGGGGTCGTTCACGGGCGTTCGCATCGGCATCGCGACGGCCAAGGGCCTGGCGTGCGGCGCGGGCACGGGGCTGTACGGCACCTCGGCCCTGGACGCGATGGCCTTCTCCGCCCACGCGGCCGGCGCGCGCGGACGGCTGGCCGTGGTGGCCGACGCCATGCGCGGCGAGGTCTACCCCGGCATCTACGAGCTGGACGAGAAGGGCGCGCACCGCACCTTCACTGCCGAGAGCGTCGTCAAGGTCGACGCCTGCGTGGCCGAGCTGGCCGCCCGCTCCGATGCCGGCGATCTTCTCCTTTCTGGAAACGGCCTGGTCAAGTACCGTGCCAAGTTCGAGGAGGCCGGCTTTGCCGCGTCTCAAATGACGGCCGAGGACGCCTGGTGGCCCACCGGCGAGGGCCTGGTGCGCGCCGCCGTCGAGGCCCGCGTCTTTGCCGAGCAAAACGGCGACCCGGCCCTGGTCCTGCCCATCTACACCCGCCTCTCTGACGCCGAGGAAAACGAGCGCACCCGCCTGGGCCTCAAGGAGCCCGCCTCCGTCGACCTCACCGGCGTCGACGACGCCCTGGCCGGCATCCACTGCCAGCTGCGCCCCATGACCTTGAATGACGTCGCCCCCGTGGCCGCCCTTGAGGCGCAGGTCTTTGGCGGCGAGAACCACGAGCCCTGGTCCGAGAAGGTCTTCTACGAGGACGTCTCGACCCACAACCACGTGTGGTGGGTGGCCCACGACCGCGGGACCATCATCGGCTACGCCGGCGGCGCCGTTGTGGCCGACGAGCTGCAGGTCGCGAACGTCGCCGTGGCGGCCGACCGCCGTCGCGAGAAGATCGCGGCGCGCCTGCTGGGCCGCGTGGCCTACGACGCCCAGATGCTGGGTGCTACCTGGGCTTCATTGGAAGTCGAGGTGGGCAACGACGGGGCCGAGGCGCTCTATCGCGGCCTGGGCTTCGATGAGGCCGGCGTGCGCCCCAACTACTACGGCCCCGGCGCCGATGCCCGCATCATGCGCGCCGACCTGCCGCTGGCAGACATCGCGGCCGACGCCGACCACGACCCGGCCCCGCGCGCCTCGATCCGCCCCTGGCCCATCGCGGCCGCCCCGCGCAGCGACCAGGCCCGCGAGGCCCTTCTCGCCGCAGGCCCCTTGGTCCTGTCCATCGAGTCTTCCTGCGACGAGACGGCCATGGCCGTGACCGACTCGCACGGCGTCGTGTGCGCGAGCGTCGTGGCCACCCAGATCGACTTCCATGCCCGCTTTGGCGGCGTCGTGCCCGAGATCGCCAGCCGCAAGCACACCGAGGCCATCGTGGGCGTCTTTGAGGAGACCCTCGCCAAGGCCGGCGCCCACTTTGGCGTCGACACCCTGGTGCCCGCGGACCTCGCGGCCGTCGGCGTGACGGCGGGGCCGGGCCTGGTGGGCGCCCTCGTCGTGGGCGTCGCCTTTGCAAAGGGCCTCTGCGCCGCCGCTGACCTGCCCCTCATTGCCGTGCACCACCTCGAGGGCCACCTCATGGCAAACCTCTTCGAGACCCCCGACCTCGAGCCGCCCTTCGTGGCGAGCCTGGTCTCGGGCGGCAACACGATGCTCGTCCACGTGCGCGCCTGGGGCGACTACGAGGTCTTGGGCACCACGATCGACGACGCGGTGGGCGAGGCCTTCGACAAGGTCGCCAAGGCGCTGGGCCTGGGCTACCCCGGCGGCCCGGTGATCAGTAAACTCGCAGCTACGGGCAACAAAAAGGCCATCCACTTCCCGCGAGCCATGATGCACAGCGGCGACTACAGCTTTAGCCTCTCGGGCCTCAAGACCGCCGTCATCACCTACATCGAGGGCGAGAACCGCGCGGGCCGCCCCATCAACCTGCCCGATCTTGCGGCCAGCTTCCAGGCGGCCGTCGTGGACGTGCAGGTCGCCAAGGCCAAGACGGCCGTCGAGCAGACGGGTGTCTCGGATATCTGCATCGGCGGTGGCGTGGCCGCGAACCCGGCCCTGCGTGCGGCATACGAGAAGACCTTCAAGCGCATGGGCGTGCGCGTGACCGTGCCGCCCATGCGGGCCTGCGGCGACAACGCGGCCATGATTGGCATCCCGGCTCTGCGCAGCTTCCTCGCCGGCAACTTCGCCGGCCTTGACCTGGACGCCGCCCCCAACGCGCCCTTGGGTACCTGGTCCACG
>CAVAUD010000171.1:0-2489 GCA_963591565.1 bacterium | reverse complement strand
GGCTCCGGCGTCGGCTCCGGCTCCTCCCCCGTCACCGGCACGAGCTTCATGTAGCGCTGCGGCTCGGTAGAGCCCGTGGGGATGCCGTCGGGGCTGTGGGTGTCCGCGTAGCGCACGCCGGCGTCGAGCACGTAGAACTTGGTGCCGGGCGCGAAGGTGACCTCATGCTCGAAGGTCACGAACGACGCCGCGCCCAGGTCGGCGCCCTGCGTCGTGTCCTTGGGGGCATAGATCTCGAGCATGATCTTCTCGGATGTCTGGTTCCTAAAGCTGTCGGCCAAGCCCTGCAGCAGCGAGGTGCTGAGAACCGGCTTGACCGTGATCTCTTTGCCCGCCATCGCGACGACGTCGGCCAGGTTGTTGCCGTCGCCCACGACAAACTCGGCGTCCTCGAGCCCGCTGTAGAGGACAACGTTCTCGTGCAGCTTGAATTGTCCCAGCTCAGAGGCAACGTTTTGGCCGATTCCCTCGAACTCGCCGTACTCGCCCGCGCCGTAGTTTTCATCCGCGTGGGCCTTGAAGGCAAGGGGCTCCAGGAAGGAGTTGACCGCCCAGTAGTTCTCGCTGCTGTAGATGCTGGCGCCCGTCAACGACTGCGCGTTCGCCACCAGCGGCTGGTTGTACTCGGCGTTGGCGGCGGACCAGGCCGCGGCCTCGTCGGCCGTCGTGACGCGCGTGTAGCCGGCGTAAGGGTCTGTGGCCGCCGCGCCCGACACCGTGACATGTGCCGAGAAGTACTTCTCGCCCGCCACCGCAAAGATGTCGGCCTCGCCGCCGGCAACGCCCGTGACCAGGCCTTCGTTTGAGACGCGGGCCACCGAGTTGTCCGAGCTGGCGTACACGACGTCGCTCAAGACCCCCGTCATGGACAGCTGGGCCGTCTCACCGGGCGCCAGGCTGACCTGCGCCGCCGAGATCGCGGGCGTCTCCTGCGAGAAAACCGCGAGGTAGTTCTCGTTCGCGTAGTCAATGAGGGCCTGGTTGTTGGCGGTGCCGTAGAGCGGCTTGGTGCGGTTGAAGCCCAGCTGGCCCTCGCCCACGGCGTAGCACAGGCCCTTCTCCTCTATGGTCGTCACGCTGTCGGGCACGCGCACCGTGCAGGTGCCGGCCACATAGCCAAAGGCCAGGCTGCCGATGGTGGTCACGCCGTCGGGGACGGCCACGCTGCCGTCGCGCACCGCCGAGGGGAAGACCAAGACGAGCCTGGTTCCCGCATCCGAGAAGAGCATCCCGTCGGCGAACGAGTACGCGCCGCCCGCCGCCACCGTGATCTCGCCCAGCTGCTCGGCGTAGGTGAAGGCCGTCGCGTCGAGGCTGGTCAGGCTCGCGGGCAGGGCAAGCGCCTTGAGCTCGCCTGCCGAGGCGAAGGCTTCGGCGGAGATGGTCTGCAGGCCCTCGCGCAGCGTGGCGCTCGTCAGGTTGCCGCAGCCATAGAAGGCCCGCTCGCCGATCTTCTTGACAGAGGCCGGCACGTCGATCGACGTGATGTCCGCGCGCATGAAGGCCTGGTCGGGCAGCTCTTCGAGGGCGGCCGAGAGGGTCACCGAGGTCGCGCCGCAGGACGCGAAGGCGCCCTCGCCCAGCTCGCGCACGTTGTCGCCCATGTCAACGCGCTCGAGCCCAGAGACCCCGGCGAAGGCCCAGGCGGCGACGCGGGTGACCGTCGCGGGAACTAAGAAGGCCTTGTCGGCCGTCGTGTGGCCGGCGGGCACGGCGAGAAGGGCCGAGCCGTCCTTGGTGTAGACGACGCCGTCTTGGCTTGCGTAGGCCGGGTTGGCGGCGTCGACGTTAAGGGCGACGAGGCTGCTCGCGGTCTGGGCAAAGGCCCCCTCGGCCAGGTCCGCGAGGGTCGCGGGCAGCTCGATCGTGACGGTTGCGCCCTCGTCACGGGTGAAGGCGCCGAAGAAGGCCTTCTCGCCGATCTTCTCGACAACGGGCAGAGAAACCGAGGTCGCCTTCTGCTGGTAGCAGAAGGCCTCGGCCTCGATGGTCTTGGCACTAGTGAGGTCGAGCTTGGGCAAGGCGCCGTTCGCGCCGGCGAAGGCGCGGTAGCCAAAGGTCTCGACATTCGACAGATCGCAGGTCGCGAGCTCGTTGCAGTTCTCGAAGGCGCGCCGGCCGATATCCTTGACGCTCGCGGGCATCTCGACCGCGGTGAGCGCCTTGCAGTCCTTGAAGGCGCGCTCGGGCACGTAGGCGATGCCGGCGCCAAGGGTGACGCGGCTCAGCTTGTAGCTGTAGTCAAAGGAGGCGGCGCCCCAGTCCTTGAGGGTGCCGGGCAAGCTCACGCGCTCGAGCGACAGGCAGCCAAAAAAGGCATAGTCGCCGATGCTCGTGACGCCAACGGAGCCCAGGTCAACCGTGGTAAGCGAGCCGCAGGTGTAGAAAGCGGACGCGCCGATGCTCGTAAGGGTCGAGGGGAAGGTGACGCAAGCGAGGGCCGAGCAGTCGTTGAAGGCGCGCTCGCCGATGCTCGTGACGCCCTCGGG
>CAVAUD010000170.1:0-2539 GCA_963591565.1 bacterium | reverse complement strand
CCGGTCGCCGCGGAGGCGAAGACCCCCGCCAAGCCCAAGGTCCCCGAGACCGGCGACGCCACCCCGGCGTTCCTGGTGCCCGTCGTCCTTCTCGCCACCGTGTCCCTGGGCGCAGCCTTTGCCACTCGTAGGAAGCGCTCCAGCAAGTAAGCTCACGGCTTGGCATCTTAAGCTGTGGCCCAAGGCGGCTGCCCACCCGGCGGCCGCCTTTTTTGTGGGCGGGGCGGGGGCGATTAGTGTACACAAATCGAATCTGAGCCACCAATAACCGGCCAAAACGAAAGCTATTCTCAGTTCGTGTACACTAATCCGCTCGTGGGCAAGTGGTCGGCGAGAAGATCGCGCCCCGCGCCCCGCGGCTCCTAGTAGAACCAGCCCGTGCGCTCGACGCCGGCCCAGATGTCGTACTGCGGCTTCGCGTGGCGACGTCCCCACCACAGCAGGGCGGCGATGAGCGCCACGTGCAGCAGCGTGGTGAACACCGCGCCCTCGATACCAAAGGCGGTATCGTACGCAATCCCGCCGGTAGGCGACCCAACAACACTAAAGATCGACCACGTCGACGGCGTGCCGCTGTTGGGCAGGCCAAAGATGATGTTTTGCGTCAGGTTCCACGCGGTGTGCGCGCCCATCGTCACCCAAATGCTGTCCAGGTAGCGCACGGCCAGCGCATACACCACGCCAATCAGAAAAATGTTGATGCAGGGCAGCAGAGAGAAGCCGTCGTTGAACGTGTGCATGATCGCAAACGTCGCCGCCGAGACGATAACCGCCGGCCACATCCCGTACGTGCGATAAACGCGCTGGTAGACAAAGCCGCGCGAGACGATCTCCTCGGTGGACGCCTGAATAAAGATATAGACGAGGAAGGCGAGAAGACCCACGCCCGAGAACTGCGTGAACTCGAGCTGCAGGCTGCCCGTCAAGACGCCGACCCCAACGCACAGCGCGTTGCTCGCAAGGCCAAGCAAGAGGCCCGCGACCAGCATCCAAACGCGGTTGCCCGAGGGCCCTCTCCACAGCGCCTTGAGGTAGGGGCGCCACGGCCGCACGATGGCCAGGCATGCGAGAAAACCCAGCGCAATGCCCAGGAAGACGGTGTATGCGCTGAGCAGAGAAAGGCCGGCCGTGCCCAGCGCCTCGCCAAAGAGCGCCTGGTTGAGATTATTGAGGCCCTTGTCCAGGATGATGCTGATAATCCCGCCAACGATCAGCGACGTTGCCTCGGATAGCGCGAAAGTGGCGACGGCTCCGCAGAGCAGGCGGGTCTTAAAGTCCAGCTTTGCCTTGGGCTGCAGCTCGGCTTCGGCTACGGCCCCGTCCGCGGTCGCGGTCTCGGTCTCAATCTCGTTCTCGTTCACGGCTCTCCTCAACGTATGGTTTAACAACACGTGTCGATTGTACGCCCGCCGTGTTGAACTCGCGCCGTCGAAAATGCCTGCTCCCCCCGGTGTTAAAATAATCGACTTACGCATAGCGGTGAGTACGATGGGGGCCGAACCTCCGAAGGGGGAGACTATGCGAACGCCTATGCCTTTGATGTGCACTTCGTTTGAGCCGGGTCACCTCGAAGAGGCCCTGGCCTCCATCACCGACCCTGACCTTCACGCCATCGCCTGCGCCGAGGCCCACCTCTACTGCGCCCGCGAGGCCGAGGCCGTCGAGGCTGCCCGTCCCTACCTCACCCACCCCGACCTGGCCCTTCGCTACTCGGCCTGCCTCATCTACGGCTACGGCAACCTCTCGCTCGGCCGCATCGCCGAGGCCCGCATCGGCCTTTCCGGCCTTCTCGCCCCCGTTGACCCTGCAGAGCCCGATGTCGTCAAGGCCGCCCACATCTTGATCGGCGCGGCCGCAAGCGTCCTTCTCCACCTCAAGTCGCCCTTCACCGTCGAGGAGTTCTATCCTCTGGCCGCTAATCTCCCCGAGGGCCTGCGCCTCTTTGCCAGCTACGTGTTGGCCCACTACTTCTACCTGCACGGCGAGTACGGCCGCTGCGTGGGCGCGGCCTTGAACGCCGACATCATGAAGCAGGGCAGCTATCCCGTGAGCGAGGTCTTCCTCAACCTGGTGGCCACGATGGGCTACATGAGCCTCAAGGAGATCGACCGCGCCCGCTACCACTTCGAGACCGCCTGGTCCATCGCGCGCCAAGACGACATGATCGAGATCGTGGCCATGCACCACGGCCTGCTCCAGGGCATGGTTGAGGTCTGCTTGAAGAACCTCGAGCCCCGCGACTTTAGCCGCGTAATCGAGATAACCAACCGCTTTAGCTATGGCTGGCGCCGCATCCACAACCCCGAGTCCGGCGAGAACGTGGCCGACGACCTCACCACCACCGAGTTCACCGTCTCGATGCTGGCCTGCCGCGGCTGGACCAACGCGCAGATCGCCAAGCACCTGGGCGTCTCGGCGGGCACGGTCAAGAACCGCCTGTCCACCACCTACGCGAAGCTCGGCATCACCAGCCGAGCAGAGCTCAAGGACCGCATGCTCCGCTAGGCGGCGAGAAGACCGCGGCGAGAAGACCGCGGCG
>CAVAUD010000169.1:0-2540 GCA_963591565.1 bacterium | reverse complement strand
CCTCCCAGTTGCAGAAGTTGTAGCCGGCCTTGGCGGGCGCGACGACGGTGACGTCACCGGAGCCCTTGGCGTAAGAGACCTCTACGCCGCCGAGCGAGTCGCCCTCGGTCTGCGGATCCTCGTCGGCAAGGGCCATCTCGTCGCCCAGAGAGGCCAGCATCGGCAGGGAGGTCTCAATGTCGTCCCAGTAGATGTAGCCCTTCTTCTTTTGCTCGACCTTAACCGTGCCGGAATCGGACGAATCGCCCGCAGTCTTCGTGAAGGCCTCGGTCTCCACGGTAAGCGCGCCGGTGTCGGCATCAACCGTGACGGACGCGGCCTTGGGTGCCTCGCCGGAGCCCGTCTTGAGGGTCACGTCGCCGGTGGCGAGGGACTTGCTAAAGTACAGCCCGTTCTGAGCCGACTGCGCGCAGTTGATGGAGGCCACGTAGGTCGTGCCGCCCTTGGCGACGCCGGCCGCGAGGGTCTTCTCGCCGTTCTGGCCAACCTCGTACCAAGTCACGCTCGCGGGGAATTCACCGCTGCCGCCCACACCGGCATCGGTGCGCACCACCTGCGCGCTCTTGGGCAGGTCATTGCCCGCGACAGGCGCCTCGACGCCGACAAGCAGCTGCTTCGCGCGCGTGGCGTAGACCGTGACCGCGTTCACGTCGTACTGCGGCATGGTGAAGCCCAGGACATCGTTGAACTGGGACTTCTCGGTGATGTAGCTCCCGATCGGGTACAGGCCCGTGGTGGCCTTGGTATCCCAGTGCCAGAAGACCTTGTCGTCGCCCTTGGTGGCGGCGGCAACCAGCACGGCGTGCGCGCCCTGCTTGTAGCGGGCCTTGATCGTGCCGTCGAGCTTCGCGGCGAAGGCCAGCTCGCGGTGGCGCTGCCATGCGTCGCCGTTGTCGTCGTTGCCGTAGCTCACGTAGTAGCCGTTAAGGTCGATGAACAGGCAGTCCTTGGCCTCGCTCTTGAAGTTCTTCGCGATGCGGCGGTCGCCCGTGATGCCGGTGCGCACACCCACGCTCGAGCCCTGGGCCAGGCTGCCCTTGATGTAGGCCTTCGCCGTGGCGCCGGCGTTCTCGCGCAGGAACACGTCGTCGGCGCTGCCGCCCTTACCGCGGGTATTGTTCTTGATGATGCACTTGTTCTGGAGGGTCAGGTCGTAGTCGCACCAGACGTAAACTCCGCCGCCCTCATAGTTGCTGCCGTCAAGGTTGCAGGTGTTGCCCGTGACGGTGCAGCCGTCCAGGGTGTTGTTCTTGTCGCAGTCGTAGATGCCGCCGCCCTCGTACTTGCAAGAGTTGCCGGTAATGGTGCAGTTGCGCAGCGTGATCCCGCTCTGGTCAAGCTCAAGGCCGCCGCCGTCGTAGGCGGAGTAGTTGTCGGCGATCTTGATGTTCTCGATCAGGCCCTTGTTTTCGGCGATCGCCGAGTCGGCGTGGATACCGCCGCCGGACTGCCTGCTCTTGGCGGCCGCGCGGCTCGAGTTCCACGCCGTGTTGCCAGAAATGGAGCCAGTGCCGTCGCTAGACGTGATGGAGAACTGGGACTGGTCCAGATAGATGCCGCCGCCCGCACCGGCGTGGTTGTTGTCGATCTTCGAGCCGTTGGTCATCTCGAGGACAAAACCGGTGCCGCCGACAAAGATGCCGCCGCCGTAGTTGTCCGCGTAGTTGTCGTGAATCGAGGCGTTGTCCATCACGATCTTCGCGTTCTGAGAAACGTTGATGCCGCCGCCAGGGCCGCGGAAACCCGACCTGCCGCTTGCGTTGTGCTCGATAGTGGTGCCGTTCTTCAAGGTAAGGGTGCAGTTGTTCCTCAGGCTGATGGCGCCGCCGTTGTCAAACCTATCGTTGTCGTAGGTGTAGGCGCCGGCCACAGCGATTCCCTCGAGGGTCACCTCGTTGTTGCCCTGACCATAGATAAGGGGCTCGTGGACATCGCCAGAAGAAGTCAGCAAGCCGCCAGCAGTCGTCGTGATCTGCTCTTTCTGGTCCTCGTCGACGCCGACGTAGCCCTCGTACGTGATGCTGTACGTCTCGCCGTACTGACCGCCCAAAAGGTGGAGCTTGGCGCCCGTTTCCAGGAAGAAGATGGACTTATCCTTGGCAGAGGTGTTCTTGATGGTGTGGCCGTTCATGAAGATGGTGACCCTGCACCCTTCGGGCACCACGAGATTAGAGACTTCCCAATCCGCGTCCATGTACAGGACCGTACCATTGATGGCATCTTCCATGGCTCTTTTGATGGTCCCATAAGAAGCCCATTGGGAGTGGGCGATTTCCGTGTACGCAGAGGCCTTGGTCGGCGAAAGCAAAACGCACATCGCCGTCATGACCACCGCAAATGCGATGGCGAGAAGACCGCGCCTTCTCGGCTTGGGTGGGTAATCTCTCATAGAGTCCTCCTTCTTAGTGCGAATGGATAGCTCTTTAGTTTAACCCTTTCAGCACGTCATAAGGCTCTAAACCCCCTGTGACAATTGTTTCCTAACACGGCCGCGCCACGAAAAAGGCGGCCCCAGCGGGACCGCCTAGTAGTGCTATGTG
>CAVAUD010000168.1:0-2567 GCA_963591565.1 bacterium | reverse complement strand
GCGCTTTGGTTGACACGTTATGCGCAGAAGTTTATCTTCACCGTATAAATCCGCTATTCGTATGCATAAAACCTATCGTTTATGCAATAAAACAGGGAGTTTTAAGCGATGTCTTGTATAAAGGTCTGTGTCGTCGGCGCTACTGGGTATGCCGGAATCGAGGTCTGCCGCCTGGTTATCGGCCACCCGGACATGGAGCTGGTCATGGTCACGGACCGCAAGGAGGCCGGCACTCGCCTGGACTCCCTCTATCCCAACCTCGCCGGCACCTGCGACCTCGAGCTCGTCTATCCCGACGCGGCCGAGATCGCCAAGGTGGCAGACGTCGCCTTCCTCGCCGTGCCCCACACGGCGTCCCTTGCCATCACCCCGGCGCTGCTCGAGGCGGGCGTGAGCGTCCTCGACCTCTCCGCCGACTACCGCCTGCACGACGCCGACGTCTACGCCGAGTGGTACAACACGCCCCACACCAGCCCCGAGCTCCTCTCCCAGACCGTCTATGGCCTGCCCGAGCTCAACCGTGCCGGCATCCAGGCCTTGGCCGAGAAGCGCGCCGGCGGCCAGGCGGTCCTCGTCGCCGTCCCCGGCTGCTATCCCACCGCGACCGCCCTGGCCGCGAGCCCGGCCCTGGCGGCTGGCCTTGCCACCGGTGACCTGGTCATCTCCGACGCCATCTCCGGCGTCTCGGGCGCCGGCCGCGGCTGCAACGCCCGCACCCACTACTGCCACGCCAACGAGTCCGTCGAGGCCTACGGCGTGGCCAAGCACCGCCACACGCCCGAGATCGAGCAGACCCTCTCCGAGGTCGCCGGCCGCGAGATGAGCGTCGTCTTCACCCCGCACCTCGCGCCCCTGACCCGCGGTCTTCTCGCCACCGTCTACCTTGAGGCGGCCGAAGGCGTCACGGCCGAGCAGGTCCAGGAGGCCTACGAGAAGGCCTATGCCAACGAGGCCCTGGTCACGACCCTGGCCGCCGGCTCCATGCCCGCGACCGCCTCGGTCTTTGGGACGGCCCGTGCCCAGGTGGGCGTGGCCCTCGACGCGCGACGACGTAGGACGATCATCGCCTCCTGCGCCATCGACAACCTCGGCAAGGGCGCCGCTGCCCAGGCAATGCAGTGCGCCAACATCATCCTTGGCTTGCCCGAGACGCAAGGTATCGCCAACCCGGCGCCCTTGGTCTAGCACCGCGCAGGACAGACACCCGTAGCTGCTCATATATGGCAGGCTCCCTGTCATGTCCAAAACGTAAGGATCTCCATAATGAATAACGATTTCGCGCCGATCGCCGTCCCCGTCCCCAGCGACACGCCCGAGGCCTTTGGCTTTACCCCCTGCGAGGGTGGCGTCTGCGCCGCCGCCGGCATCAAGGCCGCGGGCGTCCACGCCGGTTTTAGGAAGGACCCCAAGCGCCTCGACATGGCCCTCGTCGTCGCCGACGAGCTGGCCTGCGCCGCCGCGACCTTCACGACCAACCGCTTCTGCGCCGCGCCCGTCACCGTCTCGCGCGCCCACGTCGCCAACGGCCAGGCCCGCGCCGTCGTGCTCAACTCGGGCAACGCCAACGCGGCCACCGGCGAGCCGGGCCTTGAGGTAGCCGAGAAGACCGCGGCCTTCGTGGCCGAGACCCTGGGCTGCGAGGCCAACGACGTCCTCGTCGCCTCGACCGGCGTCATCGGCCAGCAGCTCGACTTCGCGCCCTTCGAGACCGGCGTGCCCGCCGCGACCGAGCTTCTCGGCGCCACGCCCGAGGCCGCCCACGACGCGGCCGTGGCCGTCATGACGACCGACACCGTCCCCAAGGAGGCCTCCTTCGAGGGCACCCTGACGGCCGATTCCGGCGAGAAGTACACCGTTCACCTGGGCGGCTTCGTCAAGGGCTCCGGCATGATCCAGCCCAACATGGCCACGATGCTGTGCGTCATGTCCTGCGACGCCGCGCTTACGGCCGAGGCGGCCCACGAGGCCCTTCTCGCCGCCGTCAAGACGACCTTCAACAAGGTGACCGTCGACTCTGACACCTCGACCAACGACACGGCGATCCTTCTCGCCACCGGCAAGGCCGCGCCCGCGGGCCACGTGATCGGCCTCGACTCGGCCGAGTACCCGGCGATCGCGGCCGGCATCAAGGCCGTCTGCGGCGAGCTGGCCCGCAAGATCGCGGCCGACGGCGAGGGCTCGACCAAGCTCGTCACCGTGAACGTCCTGGGCGCCGCGAGCGACGAGGCCGCAGACACCGTGGCCCGCTCCATCGCCAACTCGCCCCTGGTCAAGACGGCCATCTTTGGCCACGACGCCAACTGGGGCCGCGTGGCCGCGGCCGCCGGCAAGTGCGGCGTGCCCTTCGACCAGACCCGCGTCGACATCGACTTCATGGGCGTGCCCGTCTGCCGCGGCGGCCTCACCGTCCCCATGGACGAGGACGACATGCTGCGCCGCTTCGAGGCGCCCGAGATCGACATCGTGGTCGACCTCCACGACGGCGAGGCCGCCTGTCGCGTCTGGACCTGCGACCTCACGCACGACTACGTGACCATCAACGGCGATTACCGCACGTAGACGGCCCG
>CAVAUD010000167.1:0-2569 GCA_963591565.1 bacterium | reverse complement strand
TCGTGCAGGAGAACGCCATGGCCACGTGGCGAGAGGTCCAGCAGTGCGAGCCCGGCACCACCTTCCGCGAGAAGATCGAGGCCGACCCGCGCTGCGCCAAGCTCAAGGCCTCCGAGCTGGACGCCATCTTCGACCCGCGCAGCTTCCTGACGCGCGTCGACGTGGTCTTCGACCGCCTGGAGCAGCTCGAGTTCTAGTCGCGCGCCCGGCCCGCCGGGTCGCTCGCATGGCCGGGGTTTCTCGCCCCGGCCTTTGTTTCATTCGTTTTCTTGCGGGAGAGGGCAGGTAAAACATGCAGTTAGTCGATTTCAAGCCGCGCGGGGTGTGCTCGCGCCTCATCCACATCGGCCTTTCGGACGACGGCCAGACGATCGAGCAGGTCGAGTTCGAGGGCGGCTGCTCGGGCAACCTCAAGGCCATCTCCAAGCTGGTGCAGGGCCGTCCCACCGCCGAGGTGGCCGAGATCCTGCGCGGCAACACCTGCGGCCCCAGGAACACCTCCTGCGCCGACCAGATGTCCCAGGCGCTTCTCCAGGCCATGGAGCACATCCAGGCGCAGCAGGGCGCGGCCGCCGAGGCCGCCGGTGACGCGGCGGCCCCCGAGGCCGCGGCCGCGAACTAGCCCCACGACCAGCGCGTTCTTCTCGCCATGAAACTACCTAAGCTCACACGTCGCCGCTTCTTCCAGACCGCCGCCGCAGGCACCGTCGCCGCGACGGCGGTCGGTGTCCTCGCGGGCTGCGGCAGCGACTCCGCCTCGACGCAGGTGAGCGACCCGGTGGTCGTGGACTCCGATTCCGCGACCAGCATCACCGAGTCCTACACCTACGTCGACCCCACGCTCGAGGCCACCCACACCTGGACGCTGCCCCTGGGCACCGTCCTGCGCCCGGCCGAGGGCAACTGGATCCCCGCCACGATCGCGGGCTCCTCGGCCCTTCCCATGGTCAAGGGCGGCGCGCTGTCGCTCGAGTCCGGCAACCTCTTCGAGGTCGTGGCGACCCCGATGGGCCCGGCCGCGACCTCGGTCATCTATGACGTGCGCTGCTCCGATTCAACCTACGCGTGGGTCGAGATCGACACGTCGACCCGCTCTTGGGCCCTCTACGCTGCGCGTTTGTCGGCCGGCTCCATCTCGGGCGACATCAAGACCCTGTGGCAGGCGGATTCCAACTACGACCCGGCGCCCTTCGCGGTGAGCGGCAGCAAGGTCATCTGGCAGGTCCAGCCGTCGCTTTCCGGCTCCAAGACCTCCGAGCACTCCTTTGCCTACGTGTGGAACGTGGGCGACTCCGCCGCCAAGTCGGTCATCGAGTCGCCCGGCCGCTTCGCCACCAAGCCCAACATCTCGGGCGGCTGCGCGATCCTGGCCCCGCGCGTCCGCGCAGACCAGGGCACCTACTACGGCGTCACGGCCTACTCGCTGTCCGACGACCTGCAAACCCAGGTCGACCAGCTGGTCATGCCTGCCTCGGTCAAGCCTTTCCGCGCCACGCGAATCGGCGAGAAGTTCCTGATCTCGGTCGAGGCGAGCTACAGCACGGGCGGTCTTCTCGGCCAGATGGGAACCTACATCGGCACGCGCAACGGCAGCTTCATCAAGCTCGACCGCGAGCCCTCCGAGTGCCCCGCCGGCAACGGCCAGACCTACATCATCAAGAGCCAGTCCTCGTATTTCGTGGTCGACGCCGAGAAGCAGACCTACACGGGCCTCTCCTCGGCCGACCGCTCCGTCGACTACGGCGAGTACCCCGCGCGCTCGGGCGAGAACTCGACTTTCGTGACCTTCTCGACGGTCAAGGACCCCGACACCGGCTACCCGTCCACGGTCACGGTGAGGACCTTTAACCTATAGAGGGGTTTCACTCTCCGCCCCGTGGGGTAAACTATGGATACTTGCGGCGGGTCTAGCCGCCGTGCGTACAAGCGATCATCAGGGAGGCCCCATGGCTTCAGACGAGAAAAAGATTTTGTTGGTCGAGGACGAGAAGGCCATCCGCGACGCCGTGGCGGCGTACCTTGAGCGCGAGGGCTACATCGTCCGCGGCGTGGGTGACGGCCAGTCCGCCGTCGAGGAGTACGAGAAGCACTCCTTTGACCTGGTCATTCTCGACCTCATGCTCCCCAAGCTCTCGGGCGAGCGCGTTTGCCGCGCCATCCGCGAGACGTCCAACGTGCCCATCATCATGCTGACCGCCAAGGGCGAGGTCGAGGACCGCATCATCGGCCTCGAGCTGGGCGCAGACGACTACCTGATCAAGCCCTTCTCGCCGCGTGAGCTCGTCGCCCGCGTGCGCGCGCTTCTTCGCCGCGCCCACACCGAGGCCGAGCCGCAGCTCGAGGTCCTGGACTTTGGCGACCTGGTCATCGACATCTCGGGCCACAAGGTCCTGGTCGAGGGCTCCGAGATCGACCTCACCGCGTCCGAGTTCAAGCTGCTCACCACCCTTGCCCGCCACCCGGGCCGCGTCTACACGCGCATGGAGCTGGTCGAGAAGGTCCTGGGCTACGACTTCGAGGGCTACGAGCGCACCATCGACTCGCACGTCAAGAACCTGCGCGCCAAGCT
>CAVAUD010000166.1:0-2583 GCA_963591565.1 bacterium | reverse complement strand
TCTTGCCGCCAGGCGCGGTCTTGTCGATCTTGTAGCCCAGCGTGACGGCCTGGGAAATGTAGCCCTCGTCCTCGTTCTTCACGTAGAAGGTCAGGCTACCCGCGCCCGTCTCGTCCGAGCAGGTCAGGACGCCGCGCCACTCGGCGTCGGCCGTGTTGGCGAGGGAGACCTTCCAGCCCTCGGCCGCGGTAACGGTGAAGTCCTGGTTGGTCCAGTCGCTGGTCGTGGCGCTGTACTCGGCGCCGGTGGCCTCGTAGGCGCGGATGCTCGCCGTGATGGCGGCAGGCTGCGTCAGCGAGTAGTTTGCCGCGGCGGCGCCAGTAAGCGAGAAGGCCGTGAAGTTGACCGCAACGCCGGT
Organism: bacterium; assembly: GCA_963591565.1. Classification (GTDB taxonomy): domain Bacteria; phylum Actinomycetota; class Coriobacteriia; order Coriobacteriales; family Atopobiaceae; genus Paratractidigestivibacter. The sequence continues at coordinate 2,225 of CAVAUD010000166.1, read as the reverse complement.
GCCAACGGCCGCGGCGGAGAAGGTCGGCACGCCGTTGACCAGGGCCACGTCGTCGCCGCCCACGACGCCCTCAAGCGCCGGGCCGCCGGAGATGGTCGCCGAGGTCGTGCCGTCGTAGAGCTTATCGGCCACGGCCAGGTCCTTGACGGTCAGGGTCTTCTTCGCGATCTCGAACGCACAGGTCGCGGAGCCGTAGTACTCGAGGTTGGTCGCCGGGACCGCGACGGTCATGACGTACTTGCCCGCGGCCGTGGGCGCCACGGCGCTCGGGCCGTAGGCCGTGCCCTCGGCGCCCACGTAGGTCACAGCGAGGTCGGCCACCGCGACCTTGTCGCCCTCAACGGTGATGCCGGCAGGTGCCTGCGCCTCGCCGTTGTACACGTACGGGCCGCCGGCGGCGACGTGGATCTTGACCTGCTCCTTGGCTGTCACGCCAAGGGTTACCACAACGTTGTAGTCATCGTAGTTTGCGCTGGAGACCGTGAGGGTCACCTCGGCATTCTTGCCCTCGGTCGCGCTGTCCTTGAGCTTGAACTTCAGCGAGCCCTCGGCGAATGTCGGCACGCCGTCAAGAATGCCGTTGTCGCTCGTCACGGCGACAGTCGCCGTAGCGCCGGGGACGAGATACTCCGCGACGCTTACCGCGCCCTCCTGGCCGCGCTTGGCGTTGTAGGAAACCTCGTGGTCCCCCTTGGTCGCTTTAGAGATAGTCGCGGCCTGCTCGCCGGTGGCGCTTGCCAGGACGTAGTTCTTGGCCACGTCCGTGTTGGCGAGAGCAACGGAGAAGCTCGCCTTGGTGGCCGCGCCGTTGCCGGTCGCGTTGACGCCGTCGTACTTGGCATTCGAGACCGTGTAGTCCCTGCCGAAGGTGAGGGACTCACCCGTAACGAGGCCGGTAAAGCCCACGCCCGTGACGGTCGCGTCGGCAGAGCCGTCGTAGGCCTTGTCCGCCACGACGGCGCCCGTGATGGAAAGCGCCTTGGCCGTGATGGAGGCCGTCGTCGTCACCGTGTTGGAGGCGACGGTGTAGTTCGCGGCGTCCGTGCCCTTAAGCTCGAACTCCGCGGTGACGTCCTTGCCCGCGCCGGCGTTCTTATCGGCAAACGAGGCGCTGGTCACAGTGGCGGCAACGTCGTCGCCGGCCACGACGCCGATGAGGGTCGCGGTCGCGTTGGCGGCATCCGTGCCGTCGTAGGTCTTGTCCTCGGCCGTGGCGCTGACTTGCAGCTTCCTGGCCGTGATGCTCGCCTCACCCTGTGCAAAGCCGTCCATGGTGTAGTTGCCCGCGGCCTCGCCCTCGAGCTCGACGATGGCCCAGACGGTCTTCTTCTCGCCCACGGCCGGGTCCTCGAAGAAGGCGTACTCCACCTTCGCGGACACCTTGTCCTTGTCGGACTCGGCGACACCCGTAAGCACCGCGGTCGCCTCGGCGTCCGAGTCGCCGTCATAGGTCTTGTCCTTTGCCTCGAGGCCGACCTGCAGCTCCTTGGCCTTGATCTCGAACGTCGCGGCGGCGAAGCCGTAGTAGTTCTCGTTGCTATCCGGGACGCTCACGATCATGACGTACTTGCCCACGGCGGTCGGGGCGGCGTCAAGCGCGGTGTAGTCATCGCCGTCCACGCGGACGTAGGTCACCTCGAGATCCCTCGCGTCGACTTTGTTGTCCTCGACGGTGAAGTCGCTGGGGGCCTGCGTTTTGCCGTTGTACTCATAAGACTTGCCGTCATCGGCGACGGTGATGTCAACCGGATCCTTGCCGGTCACGCCAAGGTTGACCTCGATGGTGTAATCCTCGTAGTTGGGGCTCGTGACCTTGAGCTTCACGGTCGCCGTCTGCCCCTCGGAGGCAGTGTTCTTGAACTTGTAGGACAGAAGGCCGCCTTGGAAATCGACCGCTTCAAGAATGTCGGCCTCGTCGATCTCGTCGCTCACGGCCACCGTGGCGCCCGGGACGAGATAGCCCGTCGGGATGGCCACGGCGTTCTCCTGGCCGGCCTTGCCCGCGGCCTCGAGCTTGCAGTCCACGGTCGCGCCCTTCTTGATGGTCGCGGCCTGCTTGCCCTCGGCCCTTACCAGGACGTAGTTCTTGGCCGCAGCCGAGCCGTTGAGCTTAACGGAGAAGCCCGCCTCGCTGGCAGCGGCGACATCCGCGCTGTTGAACGCCGCGCCAGAGACCGTGTAGTCGCGGCCAAGGACAAGCGACTCGCCGTTGACCAGGCCGTCGA
>CAVAUD010000165.1:0-2738 GCA_963591565.1 bacterium | reverse complement strand
AGGCGGCTGGACTAGGCGGGCGGCAGGTTCGTCTCTTGCGCGCCGTGGCCGAGGGGGCCGCGGCGCGTTTCTTTTATGGTTGGGCTGGGAGGCTTTTATGGTTTCTACCTCGGTTTTTGGCGAGACGGACGACGGGCGTGAGGTGCGCCTGTACGAGCTGGCCTGCGGGCCGGCGCGCGTGCGGCTGATGGACCTCGGGGCGTCTATCCAGGCGCTTTGCGTGCCGGGGCGCGACGGCTCGGTGGCCGACGTGGTGCCGGGATACGACGACGTCGCGGCTTACCTGGCCAGCGGCGCGTGCTTTGGCGCGACGGTGGGGCCCTCGGCCAACCGGTCCGCGGGCGGCGAGGTCGCTGTTGGGGACAAGTGGTTCTACCTGGCCAAGAACGACGGGCCGGAGCAGGAGAACAACCTCCATACCGATATGCGCCACGGCTTGCACATGCGGGTTTGGGACGCTGAGGTCTTGGAGGAGCAGAACGCCGTGCGGTTTAGCTGCGAGCTGGCCGACGGCGAGCTCGGCCTGCCGGGAGCGCGGCGCTTCACGGCGACGTATACGTTGCGGGCGACGGACGACGGGGCCTGTGAGCTGGGCTTGGTTTATCGTTGCGAGACGGACGCGCCGACTTTCGTGAACATGACGAACCACTGCTACTTCAACCTGGCGGGGCACGGCTCGGGCGAAGTTTTGGGCCAGGAGGTCCAGATCTTCGCGGGTCACTACCTGCCGCAACGCGCGGACAACGTGTCGCGCGGGGACGTGGCCGAGGTCGCCGGGACGCCGTTTGACTTCACGGAGGCCAAGGCGATCGGCCGCGACATCGAGGCGGCGTGTGAGCAGCTTGCGGTTGCCCGCGGCTACGACCACTGCTTCTGCGTCGACGGGTTCGTCGAGGGCGGGGAACCGCGCCGGGCGTTGGTCGCGCGCGACGCGGAATCGGGCCGCGAGCTGGAGATTTGCCTGACGACGCCGGGCGCCCACTTCTACACCGGCAACTGGTTTGGCGGAGATGCGGGCAAGGACGGTGCCATCTACCAGGACCGATACGCCTTTGCCTTCGAGCCCGAGTTCTACCCCGATTGCTCCCACCACCCCGAGTGGGCGCAGCCCGTCTGCACCCCCGAGCACCCCTTCGAGTCCACCATCCTCTGGCGCTTCTCGGTAAAGTAAGGGTGTAAACAAGGTCCCCGTCGCACCTGTTTTCGAAAAGCGGACGCAGTATTGGAATTCGTTGAGTAGCCACGCGTTTCTTCTCTACAAAACCCCAGTTGGGAAGGACTTTGAGGCTGCTGCTACTCGGCAATTGCCCAGACTGCGTCCGCTTTTCGAAATTACCTTTTGCTGCGGGTTTATGATGGGGTGGCTATGGCTGTGGACGAAGGGGTTGCGATGGTTAACGAGGATCTGGCGCGGCGAGATGAGCTGCTTCAAAGTTTGATGCTCGAGATGATCGAGTTCGACAAGGGTGACGCGCGGCGTATCCAGCACTTCATTAAGGTTGCGAGCTATGCGCGGACCATTGGGGTGGGGGAGAAGCTCGACCCGTCGACTCTGCTCACGCTGGAGGCCGCCGCGATTGTCCACGACATCGGGATCCATCCCGCGGAGGAGAAGTACGGCAACTGCAGCGGCAAGTACCAGGAGGAGCTTGGCCCCGAGCCGGCCCGCCGGATGCTGCTTGGGGTGGGTTTCTCGCCCGCACGAGCCGACCGCGTGGCCTTCCTTGTGGGCCATCACCACACCTACGACGCCATCGACGGCCCCGACTACCAGGCCCTCGTTGAGGCCGACTTCCTCGTGAACCTCTTCGAGGACGCCGCCGGCCCCGCGGCTATCGCCTCTGCCCGCAGCCGCATCTTCAAGACCGCTACCGGTACCCGCCTCCTCGACCTCACCTTCGGGTTGGCGGAGTAGGGTCTTAGCCGGCGGCTAGGAAAACTTCTTCATCGGATCGCGGCGGCAGTCTTCGAGGTATTCGACCGCGACCTTCGCGCTGGCATCGTCGATGGTGTAGTAGATGCCATAATGGCCGGTAAATGTCGCGCGAACCTCGTGATCGGGCATCGCGGACTCGTAAATCGGGTCGTATACCGAGCCCATCGCGGGCGCGACCTCAAGCATCAGCAGCCGTCGCCGGACTTTAAGCGCGTCTTCCTTCGATTCAATGGCAAGCAGGGCGAGAAGGACAGAATCGGCCAGTTCTACCTCGTATTTCTTGAGACCGTCCTCGTTGCGGTCGCCCATCAGTTGCCCCACTTGGAGTCCAACTGGGCAAGCGCGTCCTCAAGCTTGACGCTCTTGCCCTGCGCGATCTCCTCATGGCCTCGGGAAATGCCGGCGAGCGCGGCCTGTTCGCGGGCTAGGATCGCATCGCGATAGGCCATCTGGCGGTCGTACTCCTGCGCGTCGAGGAGAACGACCGCCGACTTCCCGCGTTTAGTGAGGTAGATGGGCTGTTTTGTGCGCATGGCCTCTTCGGTGAGGGCTGCGGCGTTGCGTTGCATCTCGGAAACAGGCACGGTGACGGGCATGGATTCCCCCTTCGTCGGATGACCTTATCATACTGCTTGAATTACATATGGTTATATGTAATTGGCGAGAAACCCCTGCATCCTAGCCGCGCCGGGCCGGGGCTAAGCTGGCTCGCTCGACCAGGGTCGCGGGGACAAGAACGCGCCGCGTATCGACTACCTGCGCCAGCACCTCACGTGGATCCACCGCGCGATTGAGGGCGGCG
>CAVAUD010000164.1:0-2817 GCA_963591565.1 bacterium | reverse complement strand
CACCGCTATGCCCAGAAGGGCTCGCTCACGATCGGCCGCAACCAGCTGCACTACGTCGAGCTCGACAAGGGCAACATCATGGTCGACCCCTCGGGCTACGACCACGCCGGCCGCCAAGAGGCCAAGGTCGACCACGTGAAGACCATCCTTCACGACTGGACCGACACCCGCCACACCTTCACCGAGGAGCAGGTCAAGACCGAGTGCTCCCGCTGCCTCAAGTGCGGCGCCTCGATCGTCGACGCCAACAAGTGCATCGGCTGCGGCCTGTGCACCACGCGCTGCGAGTTCGACGCGATCCACCTCACGCGCGACAACCCCGGCTGCTCCAAGATGGTCCCGTCCGAGAACAAGATGGCCTCCATCCTGCCCTACGCGGCCAAGCGCGGCATCAAGCTGCTCATCAAGGGCAACAAGGACAAGAAGAAGTAGGACAGCGAGGTCAGCGTGCACGAGTTAGGCATCGTCGTTCACCTAATCAAGATGGTCAAGGAGGTGGGGGAGGAGAACTCCCTCACCTCGGTGAGCCGCGTCACCATGACCTTGGGCGAGGTCTCGGGCGTCGTCCCCAGCTACATGACCGATTGCTGGCGCTGGGCGGCAGACAAAGAGGAGCTCCTCCGCGGCAGCGAGCTCGTCATCGAACAGGCCCCGGCCACGACCATCTGCAACGCCTGCGAAAAGACCTACCCCACGGTCGAGCACGGCAAGACCTGCCCGTATTGCGGCAGCTCAGACACGGTGCTCGTCACCGGAAACCAGGTCGAGCTCACCTCGATCGAGGCCTGCTAGCCGGCCAGGCTCCCGCAAGCCACCCAACCCCGCACCAAAGAAGCGGCGGCGAGAAGACCTTTTGGTCCTCTCGCCGCCGCGTTTTTCTCGCCAAATTCTGGCCTTGCCGCCGCCCGAGCGCGGCTCATGTGTCGGCATTGTGAAAAGGATACGCCCGGCTCCGTGGCTTTTTGACAACAGCCAAAGGGGGCGCGTAAAGTTCATCTTCGCGTCAATCCGGGGCGGCTGTGCTGGGCAGCCCTTGAATAACAGACAAAATAGCACGTCAATAGGTATAGAAGGAGAGAACTTTGCCTACAATTAACCAGCTCGTACGCAAGGGTCGCGTGAGCGCTAAGGCCAAGTCCAAGAACGCAGCACTGCAGCACAACCCCCAGAAGCGTGGCGTTTGCACCCGCGTCTTCACCACCACCCCCAAGAAGCCGAACTCCGCTCTTCGTAAGGTCGCCCGTGTGCGCCTCGTGAACGGCATCGAGGTTACCGCCTACATCCCCGGTGAGGGCCACAACCTCCAGGAGCACTCCATCGTCCTTATCCGCGGCGGTCGTGTCCGCGACCTCCCTGGTGTTCGTTACAAGATCATCCGTGGCGCTTACGACTGCGCCGCCGTCCAGAACCGCAAGAAGGCTCGCTCCCGCTACGGCGCCAAGCGTCCCAAGTAGTTCGAAACCCAGATCATCTAATAACACCAGTTCTTAAGGAGATAGAACATGCCGCGTCGTGCAGCAGCAAACCGTCGTGAGGTTCAGCCTGACGCCGTTTACAACAACCGTCTGGTTACCCAGCTCATCAACAAGGTCCTCCTCGATGGCAAGAAGGCCACCGCGGAGCGCATCGTCTACGGCGCCTTCGAGATGGTCGCCGAGAAGTCCGGCGAGGACGCCATGACCGTCTTCAAGAAGGCCATGGACAACATCCGCCCGACCCTCGAGGTCAAGCCCAAGCGCGTCGGTGGCGCCACCTACCAGGTGCCCATGGAGGTCAACTCCCGTCGTGCCACCACCCTCGCCATCCGCTGGATGGTCAACTTCTCCCGTGCCCGCAAGGAGAAGACCATGGCCGAGCGTCTCGCCAACGAGATCCTCGACGCCTCCAACGGCGTCGGCGCTTCCGTGAAGAAGCGTGAGGACCTCTTCAAGATGGCCGAGGCCAACCGCGCCTTCTCCCACTACCGTTTCTAAGTCGCCAAAGGAGAGTAGCTACACATGGCTAAGGCTAAGTACAAGCTCGAAGACCTCCGCAACATCGGCATCATGGCCCACATCGATGCCGGTAAGACGACGACTACCGAGCGCATTCTTTACTACACCGGCAAGACCCACAAGATCGGCGAGGTCCACGACGGTGCGGCTACCATGGACTGGATGGTTCAGGAGCAGGAGCGCGGCGTTACCATCACCTCCGCCGCCACCACGTGCTTCTGGAAGGACCACGTCATCCAGATCATCGACACCCCGGGCCACGTTGACTTCACCGCCGAGGTCGAGCGCTGCCTTCGTGTTCTCGACGGCGCTGTGGCCGTCTTCGACGCCGTCGCCGGCGTCCAGCCCCAGTCCGAGACCGTTTGGCGCCAGGCCCGCAAGTACGGCGTGCCCTGCATCGCCTTCATCAACAAGTTCGACCGCGTGGGCTCCGACTTCTTCCACGCCATCGACACCATGAAGGAGCGCCTGCACGCCCCCGCCGTCGCCGCCCAGATCCCGATGGGCGCCGAGGCCAACTTCTGGGGTCTCGTCGACCTGGTCACCATGACCGCCTGGGACTTCAAGGAAGACGCCAAGGGCATGATCTACCCCGAGCCCATGGACGAGATTCCCGCCGAGTTCGCCGAGCTGGCCGCCGAGAAGCGCGAGGAGCTCCTCGACGCCGCCGCCAACTTCGACGACGAGATCATGGAGGCCGTCCTCGAGGAGGCCGAGGTCCCCGTCGAGAAGCTCAAGGCCGCTATCCGCAAGGGCGTCATCGAGGGTGGCATCAACCCCGTCTTCGTCGGCTCCGCCTACAAGAACAAGGGCATCCAGGAGC
>CAVAUD010000163.1:0-2903 GCA_963591565.1 bacterium | reverse complement strand
GCACGGGGAAGGGCGGATCGAGTTTGGATACCGCCCTTCTCTGACTTGATGTATGCGAATGAAGATGCAGCTGGGACATATCGGGGACGGCAACAGGTCGGCGGAGGAGTACCGTCGGCTTGCGGACGAGCATGCGCAGACGCTCAAGGACTTTTGGAAGCGCTTTGCGGTGTCTGGGCTGTTCGTGCTCGCGCTGGTGATTATCCTCTTTGCGAGTCTTGCCTGGTTTGCTGCCAACAACCGCGTTAACGCGACTTCGGCCACGATCAGCGCTAAGGCTGCGCGGTATTCGATTTCGGGTTCAAGCGAGGACGACGCAAAGATCGGATCCCACGACAAGGATGCGGCGTTCGGCACCAACGACTCGCTTAACGTCTCGGCGACGTACAACCTTAACAACTACAGCAAGGGCCAGCTGCGCCCCGGGTCTTCCGGCGTCTTGCAGGTCACGGTAACTCCGGTTGCCGGCGATGTTCGCGATATCACGTTGACGCTTGAGCGCAACATCAAGTTGCGCGACGGCGTGGCCGAGGATTTCGATACAGCTGTGCTGCAGGATCTCTTTCGCGGGCACATCCTTTTCTTTAATAAGAGTGAAAACGGGTATTACTCGGAGCCTCTTCTCGGCGACGAGATAAAGATCAAGGCGAGCCAGTTCTGCGAAGAGGGTTCGAAGCTTACGACCGAGCCCGTCACTTTTTACCTGTACTGGGTCTGGCCGAGCCAGTTCTCGAATTACGTCCTCACGGGGTCGGTCAACTACAACAAGAACCTGTTTGCGTCGACAGCTTCTGATGGCTATGACAAGCTTATCGATGCTATCAACGCAAACAACGGGTGGTTTTTTAGCGGTACCGAGCCGATCCCCACTGTCTCTGGCTCGATGCCCTCCGCAGACCTGCAGGCTTGCACGTATGCTTACAACGCGGGCGATGAGCTTCTCGGCACCAATGCGGAGTACTTGCAGATTCGATTCGTCGGCGAGGAGGCTAGCTAATGACGAGTGACGACAAGAAGAAGGACGCGTGGATGCACCGGCGTCGTCGCCTTGCGGCGTCGCTGGCGTTTCTGTGCGTGGCGGTGCTGTACTTTGGCGTGACGTACACGTGGTTCGTCGGCAACCAGAGCGCCTCGACTACGGCAAAAATCGCCAAGCCCTCCAACCTGCAGATCCTTGGCCCCAAGTCGACGGCGATTGAGCAACTTGACCTTACTTATGACGCCAGCAACATCGACTCGGAGCGCAACGTCACCGTCCGTCGCGGTTTCTGCGTCGACAGCGGCGGCGAGCCCTTCGAGCTGCAGCTTGCCAACACGACCAACATCGAAGGCCTTGAGCTCAAGGTCTATTACGTTGAGGTCAACGGTTCGAATAAGGACCTCGTCGTTAACAGCTCCACCACCTGGTCAAAGAGCGGCAGTGCGATTGACTTCACCTTTATCAACAATGATGGCACGGATATTGCCACGAAACCCGTTGCTGGCGACCAGACGTTCAATAACTACACCGATGTCCAGGCAAATGCGGCGCCGCTGTATCGCTATCACAATGTTACTAAGAATGTTTCTAAGGGCGAGCTTGACACTGATGAAGAGGGCGAAGTCGCCAACGTGACCAACTTCATCATCGAGGCCACGTGGAAAGAGTCGGTGAAGGAGACCGACGTCGTCTATCTCATCGCTCGCAACACGTCCAACGCTACGGACGGCAACTAGGGCCAGTGAGGGGGTGCCGCCATGACCAACCGCAACAAAGATAGCCGCGACCGGCGTCGCGTTCTTCGCAGCCGCGTTATGGCGGTTGCCGCCGTGCTGTGCGTCTGCGTTGTGCTGGCCGGCGTTGGCTTGACGTGGACGGCCTACACCGGCGGCGCTTACCTCAAGGGCGTCGAGGTCACCAACGCCACCCAGAGCCTTTTTGCCTCTGACATGCTGGTGGGGTACTACACAGACCCCGGCGAGGCGCTCGACTCTCGCTCTGTGGTGGTGAGCACCGACGAGGCCGGCGGCACCTGCAGCTTCACCTTCCGCATTTACAACTGCCTTCTCGACGACCAGCAGGTTGTCAACGACAAGGATGTGCCTTATACGCTGAGCGTGACGGCTAGCGGGCTGGCAGATAGCGAATGGAAACTTTCTGGCGATACCTCGGTCACCCTCAGGGGCAACAGCCCGACCATCAAGGAGTACACCATCACGTTTCCCAAGTCGAAGCTCGGCGACGTGAGCTTCACGGTGAAGGCCGCCGTCTCTACGTCAACGAGCGAGATCGGCACCAAGCTCGCATGTCTCGCCGCCAAGATCGTGCCCAACGCGGCCTCTAAGGTCACAGCCGCCTCTGTCTCGGGCGAGCTGGTGGACGAGAACGGCACTTTTTCCGACTACGATGCGTACAACTATCGTGTGACGGTTACGGGCGTCGAGACCAAGGTCAAGGTTTCGTGGAACTCGGCGTATGTCGAGCTTGACCCGTTCTTCTCGGTTAATCACGAAATTATTGATGCTACAACTGGCTCTGTGACCTTCGCCATGGAGCCGGGTAGCGCGATTATTAATTTTTATCGTTCGGGTAGCTCAGCCGCTTCGAGTTGGGATGACCTGGGCCTTAGCGTAGAAAAGGTGGATTAGCAGTCGTGAAAGCTGCTCAGAACATAGTCGCAGCGTGCCTTAGCGTGACCCTGGCTCTCCAGGGCCTGGCCTACGGCACGACCGCCTATGCCGTTTCCATCGGCGGCCCCGAGGCGCTTGAGGAGAAGCTGGTTTCTCTGGCGGGGGAGAGCGAAACCGAAGACGAAACCGACGCCCAGTCCGACGCCGCGGCTGATCCGGAAAGCGCGGACGAGACGACCGCGAAGTCTCAAGTTGAACTTGAGACTGAGGACGCGAGCGAGTCTGCCGCCGAG
>CAVAUD010000162.1:0-2908 GCA_963591565.1 bacterium | reverse complement strand
AACGCGCGCCTGATCTGCCGCCCCGAGTCCTCCTGGATCAAGGGCGAGTAGGGGGGCTTAAGGGCGCCGCTGGTCCCTGAGGCCGGTTTCCAGGCCCGATTAGTCTATCCATTCATCGCGGATCTGCACACGCACCCCCGGTCCCTGGGGCGCGGCCCCCTTGATCAATCTGCTCAATTCTTCGTGGCCACGACGCTCAGAGAACCGTGTGCACGAGGGCCAATTCTTAATGAACATCAACAGAATGACAGTATGTATTAGGTCTTGGGCCATAAATGCGGAAATGCGACGCAGTCGGAAGGTTGGGCGAGTAGCCGGACGTCTGGCGTTAGCGAAACCCCAGTTGGCGAAGGGGTGGGCTAATGGTCTTACTCGGCAAATCGCGCTGCTGCGTCGCATTTCTGGAATTTGGTCAACAGGCGCGTTTTGCTCGGGCGCTCGTGTGGCTGTTAATTCGTCGGAATCACGGCTTGCCCACGGCTTCTTGCTTAACGAATTTCCGAAAATGGGACCCTAGATTCGGGGTGGGTGAGTAGGCGAGGTTCGCACAGCGATAAAAGGCCAGTTGGCGAAGGGTCAGATGGCAGGTGTACTCGGTGGTTTCCCGAATAGGGTCCCATTTTCGAAAAATCAATATCGACGTGTGTGTGGGGCGCGTCTCCTGTTCGCGCGGCGGCCGGTGGCAGCTGGGGAGGTTTTCCGCGGGCTTCTCGGCTAAAAGTGGCACTTTGGGAGGTTGTCCGTGCGGAAAAGCCCCCGCGGTGCCGCCCGGAGCGCGGAAAAGTTCCGCGGCTGCCACCGGGCATATGGCTTCTTGCTTAACGAATTTCCGGAAATGCGACGCAGTTCTCAGAGTGGGCGAGTAGACGGTGTTCGCGCCGCAATAAAAGGCCAGTTGGCGAGGGTTTGGGCGATGGGTGTACTCGGCGGTTCGCCAGACTGCGTCGCATTTCCGAAAATTCGTTATCGAGACGGGCGCCCGGACGCTTCGCCGGGGCCATCGCCGTTCCCGCCGCTGGCCGGAGAGGCGCGGGGGAGGGGGTGCCGGGCGCCCGGCATCGGCTACAATGGACAATTAGCTGAAAGAAGGCTGTAATTACTCCCCGGACGCGAGGATACGGACATGAAAAACCTTTCGAGCGCGGTTGTTTCGGTTGTTACGGCGGTTGCGCTGGCGGTGAGCGCCTGCCCCGTCGCGGCGCTGGCCGAGGCCACCCGGGCCGCAGGCGCCGCCCAGGCCGCAGACGCCACGCAGGCCGCAGACGCCGCCCAGGCCGCGGACGCCTCCGGGACCGAAGAACCCAGCATCTCCCTCGCGGCCGAGAAGACCTACGGCCACTCGCAGACGGCCACGTCCAACGGCGTGACCTTCAAGGTCGAGTGGGACGACGCGGCGGAGAAGGGCGAGGCGACCACCTTCCACGTGACCCAGTCGGGCGGCGGCGCCAACGCGAAGGCCCGCATGGACGTGCCCCAGTACTGGGACAACGGCACGCAGGAGAGCGTCTGCGACCCCAGCCGCTCGCAGTGGGGCAGCTACGCGACCATCGGCGACGGCTACGACTTCACCTTCGAGTTCACCGCCAGCGGCACGTACCGCATCTACTTCTACTTCATGGACACCGACAACAGCGTCTGGTACCTGCGCTGCGCCGCCGAGGTCACGGTTGACGACGCCGCGCGGCCCTCGGTTTCCCAGATCGTCTCGGCCGCGGTGGCCCAGGCCCGCGCGGCCACGGACGGCTCCGAGTACGAGATGGCCCTGTGGCTTCACGATTGGACCCTTGACCAGCTGGAATACGACTACACCTTGAACTTTTGCTCCGCCGAGAGCGGCCTCACCCGCGCCAAGGGCACCTGCGAGAGCTACCAGCGCATCTACGCGAAGCTCCTCGACGCGGCCGGGATCGCCAACGGGCGCATCACCGGCAACGGCCACACCTGGAACTCCGTCAAGATCGACGGCAAGTGGTGCCAGATGGACCTGACCTGGGACGACACCGACGACAACTGGTACGGCGACTTCGACCAGCGCCACATGTACTTTGGCCTCACCGACGAGCTCATGGCCGTCGCGCACAGCGACCACACCGCCAACTACCAGGCCGAAGGCTACGCGTACCGCTCGAGCGACCTCTCCAACAACTACTTCGTGCGCAACGGCAAGGCCGCCGAGTGGGCGGACGCCTACGCGGCCCGCGTCCAGGCGCAGCTCGACGCGAAGGCAGAGAGCTTCTCGCTTACCGCCGACAACGCCAGCTTCCCGCCCACGGCCTGCGGGATCCAGAACGGCATCATCGCCGAGGTGCTGGGCGCGCGCGAGTGGACGGCTGCCGACGGCTCGAAGGCCGCCGTGACGGTTAAGTCCAACGTTGTAGTTGAGTCTCAGACCAAGTGGACGGCGACGCTCGATTTCACGGCGACCTACGAGGCCGAGAAGACCAGCCTGGCCGGGGCGACCGTTGCGGTCGCGGACCAGGTCTACACCGGAGCGGCGCTGACGCCCGCGGTTACGGTGAAGGTCGGCGAGAAGACCCTGGCGCAGGGGACCGACTTCGACGTCGCGTACGCGGACAACGTGGGCGCCGGGACCGCGACGGTCACGGTGACGGGCAAGGGCGCGTACGAGGGGACCGCGACGGGGTCGTTCAAGATCGCGGCCGCCGACGCGTCGGGCGCCGAGGTCGCGGTGGCCGACCAGGCCTGGACGGGCTCGGCGCTGACGCCGGCCGTGACGGTCAAGGTCGGGGAGAAGACGCTGGTCGGCGGAACGGACTACGACGTCGCGTACGCCGACAACGTCGCCGTCGGGACCGCCAAGGTCACCGTGACCTTCAAGGGCAACTACTCGGGCAAGGCCGAGGGGTCCTTCCGCATCGCGGCCTCCACTCTCGACGGGGCGACCGTC
>CAVAUD010000161.1:0-2993 GCA_963591565.1 bacterium | reverse complement strand
CGTGTAGCCCCTCGTTTCGGTGCGGCCGGCGCCTGTGGCCTGGCCAAGCTCCTGGGGAGTGAGCTCGTATTTCTCGTTCATGATCGGATGCTCCTATCGCCTTGGGTCCAAGACCCATATTAGTGCCTGCATTCGCGCGCGAAGAGATAAAAACCCTGGTCAACAGGTTGTTCAGTCAAGGCGGAGAAGGGCCTGGCGCCGCTGCGCGCGGCCCGCCAACGTCGCAGATCGGGCCGGCGAGCGGCTCGCTCACCGGGCGACCGCCCGCGCGTGCTACTGTTTACTCGTAGGTTCAGCTGTCCGTCAGCCTTGGATGGAGATTCCCATGAATACCCGACACGCCCATAAGCTTCGCCGCGGTCTTCTCGCCGCCTTTGCCGCGTGCGTCTTGACCTGCGGCGCATTTGCCTGCGCCCTGCTCTTTCCTGCTCAGGCCCAGGCAGTAGGAACCGATCAACCGGAATTCTGGACCCAGTGCTATGTGAAAGATTCCTCGGGTAACAAGAAGTACTATGTGGAATTGCAAGAGGCCATTGACTATGCGTGTGTTGTGGGCAATCCCATTGTGCTCATGAAAAGCTATGAGGATATGGATTCCAGGCCGGCATCCAAAATTCCCGATGGTAAGAAGGTCGCCATCAATACAAACGGGTGCGGGATGAGGAACTGTGGCGGCTACATGATTGAGCTGGGCGAGAACTCGACCCTGATCCTTCAGTCGTGTGACCCTGACGGCAAGGCCGACCCCGAGGGCAAGCAATACGCGACAGGCGCGGTTTGGGGTTGCAATAGTTATAGCGCGGGCGCCATCCACATGAAGGATGGGAGCAGCCTCGTACTCGACAACGTATCGATTAAAGAGAACGACGGCACCGGGATTCGCGCCGAGAAGAACTGCACCATAGACCTCAAGAACAAGTCTTCGATTGTCTCCGGCAACGCACTCGAGGACGGCGGCGGCATCTATATCAACGGCGCGAACACACACGTCACGCTCGACGACTCGTCGATCAGCGGCAACAAGGCTCGGGAGAGCGGCGGCGGCATCTACATCGACGCCAAGGGCGCCGTCATCGACCTCAAGAACGGCTCCACCATCGACGACAACGAGGCCGGCGACGGCGGCGGCGGAATCTACTGCAACGCCTCCTTCTTCACGATCAAGTCCTCCGACGGCACGGGCACGATCTGCGGCAACAAGGCGAACGGCTCGAACAGGGCCACCACCAAGGGCGGCCAGTCCGGCGGCGGCATCCACGTCGACGCTACGTCCGGCGAGAACGAGGGCCTGATCGAAGCTCTCACGATCACCGGCAACCACTCCGAGTACGACGGCGGAGGGCTCGAGCTCGACCAGCGCTGGACCACCGTGCGCAATTGCTCCATCACCGGCAACACCTGCAAGTACGAGGGCGGCGGCATCTACGACTGCAACAAGAACAACCTCCTGGAGAACTGCACCGTCACGGGCAACGTCTGTAACCTCGCGGGCAAGAACTATGAGGGCGGCGGCGTCTACGTCTGGTGCGACTACGACCTTAAGCTCAGCGGCACGTGCATGATCTACGACAACGCCCGCGGCCAGGGCGGCAGCGCCGACGACGTCTTCCTGCGCGAGAACGCCGGCGCCACGGCCAAGGCCTATATCACCGGCAGCCTCTCCGCGGGCTCGAAGGTGGGCGTGCGCACCGGTATCACGGGCGACCGCCGCATCGCCAAGAACTTCAAGAGCGAGACCAAGGACTGCTTCTTCATCGACCTTGCCGGCTACTACGTGAGCTACGGCTCCGACGATGGCGGCGACGCCTGGCAGCGCCACCGCGAGCTGGCCTTCGCCCTTAAGGTGAACGGGGCCCAGCTCGGCCGCTACAAGTACAACGAGAAGGTCACGCTGACGGCCCCGGCGGCGGCCGAGGGCAAGGCCTTCTGGTTCTGGGACACCTACTCGGCGACCGGCCTGTATCCCATCGGCGACTACATCAACGGCTCCAACTGCTACTACTCGCCCCTGACGCTCACCATGCCGCAGAACGACGTCTCCTTCGGGGCCGTCTACGCCGACACCGTCAAGAAGGCGCGCGTCGTCCTGCAGTACCCCGTGGCGGGAGAAGAGCTCCCCGGCACGGCGACCATCGAGCGCACCGATGACGGCTTCGGCGGCCGCGGTGAGCAGGCTACGGTGCTCGTGAGCTGGTACGAGGTCACGACCGCGGCCGACGGCTCCAAGACCTACGCGGCGGCCGCGGGCACGGCCAAGCCGGGCACGGCCTACGTGGCCCGCGTGTACGCGGCGGCCGACCGCAAGGTGGGCCTCTTCTACGATGCCTCGCTCTCGACCGAGACCGTACGGTTCCGTTCCAAGGAGGCCGGCGTGAGCGGCTACGAGTCGGCCTCGGCGAGCGTCTCCGTGGACACCGCGACCGGCCTTCTGACCGCGCAGACGAGCGAGCTCAGGACCGAGGGCGAGCCGGCCGAGGTCAAGACCGCCGCCGTGTCCGTCAAGATGGTGAACAAGGGTCTGCTGGGCGGCGCCGCGGCCTCCGCCTCCGTCGCCTCGCTCGGGGAGCCCCTGTCCCTGGCCGACGGCGCCGAGGCCCAGGCTGAGGCAGGCCTCATCAAGACGGTCGAGGTAACGGCCGCCCTCGACGACGGTTCCGACAAGGTCTATATCGCGGCTCCCGGTGTGGAGGGCTACAACTTCTGCAACTGGGAGGGCGTGTCCGACGGCTGGGTCAAGGACGACGTGGCCGGCGTTGTCGAGGTGCCTCGCTCTGCCCTGGACGACGGCCTTGCCCTGACGGCGGTCTACACCCCGGTCGTCACGGCCGCGGAGACCGACCTCGCGGCGCCCGTCGCCGGCGAGGCGCTGGCCGCCTCGGTCAAGGACGTCACGGTGTCCTGCTCCGACGGCACGCAGGGCCAGAGCCTCGCCGAGCTGTTCGGGGCCGGCGAGGGCGGCTTCGAGGTCGCGTGGTCGCCCGAGGGCGAGGACG
>CAVAUD010000160.1:0-3030 GCA_963591565.1 bacterium | reverse complement strand
GGGTCTCGTTGGACTTGTTGTCCTTGGGCTGGTTCTTGAGGGAGGCGAGGTCGGACAGGCCGCCCACGCGGATCATGAACCACTCGTTGAGGTTGGACTCGAAGATCTCGCAGAACTTCAGGCGCTCGAAGAGGGGGACGTTCTCGTCGAAGGCCTCGTCAAGCACGCGGTCGTCGAAGCGCAGCCAGCTGAGCTCGCGGTTCTGGGTGTAGGAGTAGTCGCGGGGCTGCCTGTCCTTCTTCTTGGGCTCCTCGGCCTTCTTGCCCTCGTCGGCGCAATCCTTGGAAGTCGCCTTGGCGCTCTTCTCCTTTTCCTTGTCCTTATCCTTGTCCTTCGGCTTGAGCGCCTTGTCCTTGGCCATCTGAATCTCCTCTTATATAAAACGTTTGCCGTTTTGAGACGGTTTGCTGTCAATGTGTAAATGATAGCAGCCTGCCTGCCCCGCGAAGCGTCCTTTGGGTTAAGGTTGTGTCAAGAACGAAGGACTTGCGCGGCGGCTCGACCGCGGCGCCGGAAGGACATGCCTATGTCTCGTGGTCTTCATATCCGCTCAGAGATCGGGCCGCTCAAGCAGGTGATGCTGCATCGGCCGGGAGACGAGCTGTTGAACCTCTCGCCGGATAACCTGGCGCCTTTGCTGTTCGACGATATCCCGTTTTTGCAGGTGGCGCAGGCCGAGCACGACCGCTTCGCGCAGATGCTCGCCGATGAGGGCGTCGAGGTCGTCTATCTCGACCAGTTGGTGGCCGAGGCCTTGGAGGCCCACCCTGAGGCCCGCGCCGAGCTCGTGGGCCGCTGGCTCATGGAGTGCGGCGTCTCTGGCCGCGGGGTTCTCGAGGCCCTGGACGAGCTTCTCGCCGGCATCACGGAGCCGGTCAAGCTGGTCGACAAGCTCATCGAGGGCGTGCGCGCCGACGAGCTTGACCTGGCGCCCAAGAAGGGCCTCTCGCTTGCCGACATCATGATGACGCGCGGCAACATGGACGACCCCCTGGTCGTCGACCCCATCCCCAACACGTACTTCACGCGCGACACCTTCTCGGTCATCGGGCAGGGCGTGTCGTTCAACAGCATGTGGTCGGCCACGCGCCGCCGCGAGCCGCTCTTTGGCCAGATCGTCTTCAAGTACCACCTCGATTTCTCGGGCACGCCAGTGTGGCACGAGTCCGAGTCGCCCTTCTCGGTCGAGGGCGGAGACATCCTGGTCCTGGGCCCGCACGTCGTTGGCGTCGGCATCTCGGAGCGCACCTCTCCGGCCGGCATCGACGTGCTCGGCCGGCGTCTTTTGTGGGGAGAGCCCGCCTCGGGCATCGACAGCGTGCTGGCCTTCTCGATCCCGCACAAGCGCTCGTTCATGCACCTCGACACGGTTTTCACCCAGGTCGACGTCGACATGTTCACCGTGCACCCGGGCATCTTGGGCTCGCTCAAGGTCTTTGAGCTCACCCGTGGCGCCGCCGAGGGCGAGGTCTTGATCCGTTGCCTCGAGGACCAGTCGCTTGACCAGGTTTTGGCCGGCGCCCTCGGCCTGCCGAGCGTCCGTCTCATCAAATGCGGCGGAGAAGACCCCATCGCCAGTGCCCGCGAGCAGTGGAACGACGGCTCGAACACCCTGGCCGTGCGCCCCGGCACCGTCTTCGTCTACCAGCGAAACGCCGTCACCAACGAGATCTTGTACCAGTGCGGCCTGAACCTGTTGGAGATTCCCTCGGCCGAGCTCTCGCGCGGACGCGGCGGCCCGCACTGCATGAGCATGGCGTTTATCCGCGAGGATCTTTAGTTTACAATGTGTAAGTTGGCATTCCCGCCCATGTAAGGAGCAGATATGAGCGTTGACCTTTCTGGCAGGAGCTTCCTCAAGCTCCTGGACTTCTCCAGCGAGGAGATCCAGTACCTCATCGACCTTTCCGCCGAGCTCAAGGACAAGAAGCACCGCCACGAGCCGCACCGCTACCTCGAGGGCAGAAACGTCGCCTTGATCTTCGAGAAGACCTCCACGCGCACGCGCTGCTCCTTTGAGGTCGGCGCGGCCGACCTGGGCATGCACGCCGTTTACCTTGACCCCAGCGGCTCGCAGATCGGCAAGAAGGAGTCCATGGCCGACACCGCCCGCGTCCTGGGCCGCATGTTCGACGGCATCGAGTACCGCGGCTTCGAGCAGGCTCGCGTCGAGGAGCTGGCCAAGTACGCCGGTGTGCCCGTGTGGAACGGCCTTACCAACGAGTTCCACCCCACGCAGATGATCGCCGACATGCTGACCGTCCAGGAGGAGTTCGGCCGCGATCTTCACGGCCGCAAGCTCACCTTCATGGGCGACGCCGGCAACAACGTCGGCAACTCGCTGATGGTCGTCTGCGCGAAGCTCGGCATGGATTTCTGCGCCTGCGGCCCCAAGGAGCAGATGCCCGCGGCCGAGCTCGTCGAGCAGTGCCGCGCCATCGCCGCCGAGACCGGCGCCACCATCACCTTGACCGAGGACCTCGACGAGGGCGCCGGCGGGGCCTCCGTCATCTACACCGACATCTGGGTCTCCATGGGCGAGCCCTATGAGCTGTGGGGCAAGCGCATCGAGCTTCTCTCCAAGTACCAGGTCAACGCCGCCCTTATGGAGAAGACCGCAGACGACTGCATCTTCATGCACTGCCTGCCCAGCTTCCACGACCGCAAGACCACCATCGGCGAGGACGTCTTCCAGAAGTTCGGCCTCCCCGAGCTCGAGGTCACCGACGAGGTCTTCGAGTCCGAGAAGTCCCGCTGCTTCGAAGAAGCCGAGAACCGCCTCCACTCCATCAAGGCCGTGATGTACGCCACCCTCAAAAACACCTGGAACTAGAGGCTCTTATTTATATAAGTCCTTTAACTAACCTCACACCACTCAACCGCAATCGAAAAGGGAGAGAGCCCCAACCAGCTCTCTCCCTTTTTTGTCGAGATGTGCGACGTCATGTCCGTCTCCGTCACAAGAGCCCTCCCGGGTTTGTCTCCACGCGCAGTTCCGCATGAGCCGAAGGCCACTTAATGTGGCCTTCG
>CAVAUD010000159.1:0-3051 GCA_963591565.1 bacterium | reverse complement strand
CTGTGCGCTGCCTGCCACAGCGCGGGCAGGTACGGGCAGCTCCTGTGCCGTTGTTGGTTTTGCACGTTTTTATGACATCGAACACCTTCAGGATGCCATGAATGACGCTGCCGACAGCGGTACGACCCTTTGCATGATAAGCGACTGGAGTCTTGGCGAGAAACTCTATGTGCCCGCCGGCAAAAAGGTCACCATCGACATGGCCGGGTACCGCATCAACGCCAGCAAGAGCTCGGTCTTCGTCGTGCTTGAGAAAGGCGAGCTGGTCCTGACCTCAAGCAAGGAGAAAAAGGTTTTCTCGTATCGCGGTTACAACAGCGATGACGGCAAAGAGGGCGACTACACCGTGACGGCCGGTGGCCTGATTACCGATAAGTGCGGCTCTGCCAACACGATTAGGGGAAAAGCAAATAGCATCATCACCTTGGACGGCGTTGCCATTGCCGGAAGCAATACTGGCGGCTACGCCTATCCCAGCGACGACGACGACGGCGGCGACGGGGCAGTGTCGCTCGCAAAGTACGCGACGCTTAACATGAAGAATGGCGCGTCGATTGAGCATTGCTTGGCGTCAAACGGAGCCGGTGTTTGCGCCGGTGGCAACTGGGTGACGGTCAATATGGATGCATCCTCCATTTCAAACAATCGCGCCTCTTATGGTAAGGGCGGCGGAGTGCGCACGTGTACTGGTACCACCATCAAGATGACCAACGGTTCCCATATCGACAATAACTGCGCTGATGCCGGCGGCGGTATTTACTTTGCCTATTCCAATTTCACGTTGACTGGCGACGGCAGCGGTACCGTCTCGGGCAATAAAGCCATGGGGTCAAGAAGTGCTGCTGGTACGCAAGGGCAAAGCGGCGGCGGCATCCATGTGCCTACGAATGGGGACGCCAACGGCAAGGGCCTGATCGAGAACGTTACGATTGCCAATAACTACTCCGCCTACGACGGCGGTGGCATCGAGCTCGACTACGCAGACACCACGGTCAAGAACTGCACCATCACCGGCAACTGGTGTAAGTACGAGGGCGGCGCCATCTACGTAAACAACAGCGGTGAAACGATCGAGGACTGCACCATCACCGGCAACTCCTGCAACGTCGACAGCGGCGGCAACTACGAGGGCGGCGGCGTCTTCGTGAGCTACCACTACGACCTCAAGCTTTCCGGTACGTGCGTCATCAAGGGCAACACCCGCGGCAAGGACTCCGGCAACGCCGACGACGTGTTCCTGAGCACCCTGAGCGGTGGCGCCGGCAAGGCCTACATCACCGGCAGCCTCTCCGAGGGCTCCACCGTGGGCGTGCGCACCGGCATCACCGGCGACCGCCGCATCGCGAAGGGCTTCAAGCACGACTCGGACGACTGCCTGTTCATCGACCTGGGCGGCTACTACGTGAGCTACGGCAGCGAGGAGGGCGGCGACGCCTGGCAGCGCCACCGCGAGCTGGCGTTCGCCGCGAAGCTCGACGGCGACATCAAGGCCCGCTACAAGCAGGGGGCCACGGCGACCCTCGTGGCGCCCAAGTTCAAGGGCAGCCAGGTCTTCTGGCGCTGGGACGACTGGCGGACGAGCGGCCTGAACCCGATCGGGGACTACCTGTCGGGCGACGCCCTGGCCAGCAACGTCTTCACCTTCTCCATGCCGCAGAACGACGTGAACGCCCGCACGTGGTACGTCCCCTTCGCCGAGAAGGTGGAGGTCGAGATAGACTCCCCCGTGGCGGGGAAGGCCCTGCCCGCCACGGCCAAGGTCCGCCGCGACGACGACCTGTGGTACGGCAACGCCTGGGCCACGGCGTCCGTGACCTGGTACGAGGTCGACGGCGACACCAGGACCCAGGTCTCCGGCACGGCCAAGGCGGGCACCGTCTACGCGGTGACCATCTGCTGCGCGAGCGACCCGAGCATCCCCCTGTACTTCAACAGCTCGATCTGCTGGTCCAGCGTGAAGATCCCGGGCGTCGCCGGGTCGCCCGTTCCCGACAGCGCCTCGGTCGACCCCGCGACCGGCGCCCTCACCATCAACGCGAAGTTCGCCAAGACCGATGGGGAGAAGACCGAGGTCAAGAGCGCCACCGCCACCGTCAAGCTGAAGAAGCGGGCCGCGCTCGGCGATGGCGGGGCGGCCGGCGCCATGCTGCTGGCTGCGGACGGCGACGCAGCGGCCGGCGGCAGCGCCTTCGATGAGGCGAAGGTCTCCTACTCCTACAACGAGGTCTCCGACAAGGTGAGCTTCGCCGCCCCCTACGTCGAGGGCTACAACTTCTGCAACTGGGAGGGCGCCGAAGGCTGGGAGCACGACGACGTGGCCGGCACCGTAACGGTGCCCGTCGAGGACCTCGAGCGGGCGGGCAACGCGCTGACCGCCGTCTACACCCCGGCGATCACCAAGGCCGCCATCGACCTGGATGCGCCCGTTGCCGGCGAGACGCTGGCAACGACGGTCGACGACATTAAGGTCACCTGCTCCGACGGCAGCACGCTGAGCTTCGCGGAGGTGTTCGAGTCCAACGGCTTCAAGGTGACCTGGGCGCCCGAGGGCGAGGAGGACGGCACGGCCGGCTTCTCCACCGCCTACACCGCGGTGATCGAGCTCGCCGACGGCGAAGACCTTGAGGACGTGGAGGACGTGCTGGCCCAGGGCGCTGCCGTCACCTGCAACGGCACCGAGGCTACCGCCGCCGGCTTCACCGTCAGGGACGGCAAGCTCTGCCTGGCCGTCAGCTTCCCGGCAACGCGCGACGTGAAGGCCGTGTCCGTCTCTCAGCCCGTCGACGTGGAGCTGACCTTCGAGCAGGCCAAGGCGTGCTCCGGGGTGGGCACCTGGCCCCTGGCCAGCAGCGTGGACGTGCGGCTGGAGAACGACGAGGCCGCCGAGGGCGACATCACCTGGCAGGCCGTCGAGGGCTTCGACGCCAGCGCCACCGCTGCCCAGGAGCTGACCGTCAAGGGCACCGTCTCCAACATCGTCAACGCCGACGGCGACGAGATCGACGACAGCGGCGTCTCGCTCGAGGTGACCTGCACCATCAAGGTCGCAGC
>CAVAUD010000158.1:0-3091 GCA_963591565.1 bacterium | reverse complement strand
GTGCTGGTCTGGGTCTGGGGCTACCGCGACGAGGACGCCACTGGCGAGGGCCAGGGGGCCTAAGCCGTGCGCCACAAGTGCAAGGTCACGGTCCTCGAGACCACGGTCCGGGTAGATCTGCAGGAGCGTTACCTCGCCGACCCGGCAAGCGGTCCGTGCCCCTTCTTTACGCCCGGGCAGGAGATCTGGTTCGAGCGGACGGCTGAGCGCGACGACTTCTACCACCTGGCGGAGGGGCGCTTCTGCGGCGAGGCGTGGGACGCCGTGAGCCGTTACGTGTACACGGCGCTGCAGGGCGGGTCGATCATGCACGGATGGACGAACGACGAGCGCATGATGATCGCGTGCTGTAACGACGGGACGCGGCCGGTGATTTTTCGCATCGAGCGCGTCGATGAGCCGGAGACCGAGGCCGAACGGGAATGGCTCGCGGCGCAGGACTTCCGTAACCACCCCGATGACGCGTACACGGGGTAGGGGCGCGCGGCCGCGGCGCTTCTCGTGAGATGACGCTTGATGTGAGGTGGCGCCTAACGCGAAGAGGCGCCGCCTCGCGAGATACGCGTCGATGCGGCGCGAATGCGGCTATATGACTCATGGCCAGAGCCATACAGCCGCGCCGTCGCGGGCGAAAACGGCATCGGCGGCAGTTTTGCCGCTCGGACCGTGCGGGCGATTTCTGGGCGAGGCGTTTACCTGCGGCTTCTCAAAACCCGGGCGCGGGTCTACTCGGGGCATCCGCAAAAACTGCCGCCGACTCGGGATCCCGCGCCCCGCAGGCGGTGTCGACCCGGTTTATTCGCGTGGTCGTGGGCCATAGGGCCAATGAAGCGCTCCAGGTGGCACCTCAAACACCACCTGGAGCGCTTCAACGTGCTTCTTGGCATAGCGAGAAGGGCGCGTAGGGACCGCGTACCGGTCCCTACAGCGAGGCCGGCGTCGACGTCCCTTCTCGCAAGGTAAAGAGAAGGTCCTGCAGCCGCAGCGTGGCCTCGCTCGGCAGGATCTTGGTGAGCGCGTAGGCCGCGCGCATGTCCGCTGAGGGGATGCAGATGGAGCGGCCGCGGCGCGCAGCGGAGATCCCGCGCGAGACCGCGCGACCCACGTCCTCGAAGCCGATGCTCGTCATGCGCCGGACGGCCTGGGGCTCGCCCGCGCTGTCGAGGAAGCGTGTGTCCATGAACTTGGGGCAGAGCGCCGTCGCGTGGATGCCCGTGCCGCGCAGCTCGTAGTCGAGCGTGCGCGTGAGGTCGAAGACGAAGCTCTTGGTCGCACAGTAGACGGAGAGCTCGGGCTGGGGCATGAGGCCTGCGACCGAGGCGAGGTTGACGATGCGCGAGCCGGGGCCCATGTGGGGGAGGGCGATGGAGCAGAGCGCCGTGAGCGCGACGCAGTTGAGGCGCACCATGGCCGTGTTCTGCTCGCGGCCGATGTCCCACAGGCGCCCGAAGCGCCCGAAACCGGCGGAGTTGACCAGCCAAGAAACCTGCAGGTCGCAGGCCTTGTCGGCGTCTTTGAGCGCCGCGTCGATGACGTCGATGGAGGCGTCTTCGGTCAGGTCGAGCGCAAAGAGGCGCGCGGGGTGCTTGCGCTGAGCGGCCACCTCTGCGAGGCGTTCGGCGGAGCGCGCGACGAGCCACAACTCGTCGACCTCACCGCCCGCGCCCGCGTCGAGCTGCCGCGCGAACTCGCGGCCCACGCCCGAAGAAGCGCCCGTGATGATGGCGATGCGGTGCTTGGGTGCGTTCTTGTCCATGCGATTCACCTGCCTGTTCGTCTCCTGCAAAGAAAAGCGCCCCACGTTGAGCCGCGGGACGCCTTCGATGGTAGCTGGTTTGGGCTTTCTGGTGATGCCATGCTTGATTTGCCTGAACAGGGGAAAGGATGCTCAAGTCTGGACTCCGTATGCCCATGTTCGTCGAGGTCCAATCATTATGATCATGACATTGATGATGACAATGACGATAAGAAAAACCGGGTCGTGACCGAGTGGCTGGGCGTGTCGTCGGCGACCGTGAGCCGCTGCATCGCCACCCCTAAGGCCGACGGCAAAATCCGGCGCGTCGGCAGTACCCGTGCAGGTTTGTGGGAGATTCTGTAACGTGGGCTGCGGACTTTATGGGAACGGTAATGCGTAAGCTTGTCGGGCGGCTGTGAAGCGCGGCCGTCTCTTTGTAAGGCCGCCTGCGGTGGTTGGGTTACTTGGTTTTAGCCCAAATGTGCTTCCTTGAGTTCTTTATAAAGGATGCTGGTGAGACATATGCGATGGTTGCTCTCCGGCCTTTTGGCCGGGAGCGGCCATCGCATCTGTCTTGCTGGCCTTCCAATTCCCCAGTTGGTACAATAAATCATTCTCAAGACTAGTGTCGCGAAAAGTCTTGCTGGCCTTCCAATTCCCCAGTTGGTACAATGCAGACCCCCGCCCCGTCCAGGCTCATGGAGTCTTGCTGGCCTTCCAATTCCCCAGTTGGTACAATGGTGGCGGCGCAGATGGCGCCGTACGTGCCGTCTTGCTGGCCTTCCAATTCCCCAGTTGGTACAATTTTGGCCATGTGCTTCACTGAATCGACCGAGTCTTGCTGGCCTTCCAATTCCCCAGTTGGTACAATCCGGCGAACGCCGAGTCATATGCACCTTGAGTCTTGCTGGCCTTCCAATTCCCCAGTTGGTACAATCCCCGGCAAGGTAAACGTCGGCTCTACCCTGTCTTGCTGGCCTTCCAATTCCCCAGTTGGTACAATTGCCCGGCGCGAAGCAGTTCAAGCGTTGGGTCTTGCTGGCCTTCCAATTCCCCAGTTGGTACAATGGCCGATCCCGAATCCTCCGCCGCGCCCGTGTCTTGCTGGCCTTCCAATTCCCCAGTTGGTACAATTGCTCTCCCCGGCGAGGATGGCGTTCTGCTGGTCTTGCTGGCCTTCCAATTCCCCAGTTGGTACAATTGAACGACTCGAACTACCAGAACGTCGACAAGTCTTGCTGGCCTTCCAATTCCCCAGTTGGTACAATTGTAGACCGCTGTGTGATGGGTGTCGTTGAGTCTTGCTGGCCTTCCAATTCCCCAGTTGGTACAATTGCCTCACCAAAAAGGCCC
>CAVAUD010000157.1:0-3197 GCA_963591565.1 bacterium | reverse complement strand
ATCCTGCACGAGGCCTCGATCACCTTCCTGGGCTTTGGCCTCTCGGCCGACGAGCCGGCGATCGGCGTCATCCTGTCCGAGGCCATGCAGTACCTCTCGACGGGTGAGTGGTGGCTCGCGGTTTTGCCGGGCGCGGCCCTCGTGGCCGTCGTGGCGGCCTTCGACCGCATGGGCGCGCTGCTGCGCGGTCTTCTCGGCGCCAAATCGGTGCAGGATTAAGGGGGTGCGGGGATGACGAGCCTTGACCAGGCGAGAAGCGCGGCCGACCACGCCGACCACGAGCTGCATCACCACCACACCCATGCGGCCGACTCGCGCCACCTGGGCGGCCACCACCTGCTGCAGGTCGAGGGCCTTACCGTGTCGTTTAACATGTACGACCCGGCGGCGCCGTTCTTTCGCGCGGGGCGCGTGCGCAACGAGGTCGTGCGCGACCTGTCGCTGAGCGTCCACGTGGGCGAGGTCTTGGCCGTGGTGGGGGCCTCGGGCTCGGGCAAGAGCGTCCTGGCGGATTGCCTGATGGGTTTGTGGCCCAATAACGCGCAGGTCAACGGACGTATTTGGTTTGACGGGCGCGAGATGGACGCTGAGTCGCTGGCTGCGCTTCGCGGCCACGGCGTGAGCATGGTGCCGCAGGGCGTGGGCAACCTCGACCCGCTGATGCGCGTGGGCGAGCAGGTCCTGGGCGCCCAGGCGACGCCCGAGCGCCAGGCGCGCATGCATCAGCTGTTTAACGATTATGGCCTGGGCCCCGAGGCCGAGCGCCTGTATCCGCACCAGCTGAGCGGCGGCATGGCGCGCCGCGTCCTTCTCATGTGCGCCCTCATGGACGAGCCGCGCCTGATCATCGCCGACGAGCCCACTCCGGGCCTCGACCTGGATTTGGCGGTGCACGCCCTCGATGACCTGCGCGCCTTTGCCGACGCGGGCGGCGGCGTCGTCCTCATCACGCACGACATCGAGCTCGCCCTGCGCGTGGCCGACCGCGTGGCCATCTTCCACGACGGCACCGTGGTGGAGGAGACGGGCGTCGGCAGCTTCGCGTCGCCCGACCAGCTGCGCCATCCCTTCACGAAGGCCCTTTGGCATGCTCTCCCGGGCCACGACTTTGCGGCCGGCCCCTCGGCCGCCGCGCCGTCGACGGAGGTGGCGAGATGACCTTGCAAGCCCGCGACCTGCGGTTCTCCTATCCCGGCGGCCCGGAACTCTACGGCGGCCTCGACCTTTCCGTCGACCCTGGCGAGCGGGTCGCCCTGACGGCCCCCTCCGGCGTGGGCAAGACGACCCTTTGCCGCCTTCTCGCCGGCTTTCTCGAGCCGTGCGGCGGAGAAGTCCTGGTAGACGGCACGCCGTTGGTCCCCGTCGATCGTCTTCGCGGCAAGGCGAGCCCGGTCCAGCTTCTGTGGCAGCACCCCGAGCAGGCCTTCGACCCGCGCCTTCGCGTCGGCCGCTGCCTGGGCGAGGCCAGCGACGGCCTTCTCGCCTCTTTCGGCGTGCGCGGGGAGTGGTTGTCTCGCCGCCCTCACGAGCTTTCCGGCGGCGAGCTCATGCGCTTGGCCATGGTGCGGGCCCTGGCCTGCCGACCGAGCTACCTCATCTGCGACGAGTCGACCGCCATGCTCGACGCCGTCACCCAGGCCGAGCTCTGGCACACCCTCATTGACCTGCAAGAACGCGACGGCTGGGGCTTGGTCCTCGTCTCCCATTCCCCGTCTCTCATCTCCCGCGTCGCCACCCGCGAGGTCGTCCTGTCTCGCTAGGGATGCCCATGAATCCATTTTTGAGCAATCGTATATATCACGATAACGTGATATACTAACTTCAACGAAGGGAGAGTTATGCCAGTGCTTGCGAGGTTTTACGGCATCGTTATCAGGATGTATTTCTTGGGTTCAGAGCATAATCCGCCTCACGTTCACGCGATTTACGGGGATGACACTGCCGCGTTTGACATTCGTACCGGCGAGATAATCGACGGTGGGATGCCTCCTCGTGCAGCCGGGATGGTTCGAGAGTGGATTTCTAACAATCATGATGCCCTGGTCGAGATGTGGGAGACGCAGCAGTTCAGGAAACTTGAACCCCTGGATTAGGAGGGCTGTCTGATGTTTCACAAGGTAAAAGATGTATTCGCGTTGCCTAATAAGCGCCTTTCGGTCCAGTTTGCAGATGGGACCACGAAAGCCTATGACGTCGCTTCCCTTATGGATCGATTCGACGCTTTCAGGGTCCTGTCTAACGAGGCGATTTTCTCTAAAGTAAGAGTTGATGCTGGCGGATACGGCGTTATCTGGAACGATGAGATTGATTTGTCGTGCGACGAGCTCTGGCAGAACGGCGTTGAGGTAAAGACGCCGTTCGACGGCCTGATGTCCTTTGCCGACGCGAGCGAGCTTTGGGGCTTAAGCGAGTCAACCCTGCGCAAGGCCATATCGTACGGGAAACTTGCCGCTGGAGTGGATGCCCGCAAGTACGGAAAGCAGTGGATCGTCACTCGGGCTGCGATGTCCCGAGAGTATGGGGAGCCTTTGGGCCAGGGCTTGCAAGCGTAGCGCAACACTGCGCTGTGATTGACCTTTGAAGCCAAGAAGGAGCCTTCATGACGACCTGGTTTACCTCGGATACGCATTTTGGGCATGCCAATATCATTGGCCTCGCGCAGCGGCCGTGGGCAGACGTCGACGCGATGGGGGAGGGTCTTCTCGCCGCCATCAACGAGCGGGTTGATGCGGCCGACGACCTTTATATCCTGGGCGACTTCTCGTTTCGGCTTAACCTGGCCCAGGCCCGCGCGGTTCGCGAGCGCATCAATTGTGAAAACGTTCACCTGGTCCCCGGCAACCACGACCGCGACTGGGGCAATGTCAACGAGCCGCTGACCAGGGGCGTATTCGTCGTCGAGCCGCCCATCAGGGTCATTAAGGTTCAGAGGCGCAAGATCGTCATGTCGCACTACCCCATGATGGACTGGCAGGGGCTGGTCAACGGGTCGATCCACCTGCACGGCCACATCCACTCGACCGCCGCCTACAACGAGATGAACCGCTCGGCCGGCCTGCTGCGCTACGACGTGGGCGTCGACGCCAACGGGTATGCGCCCGTCTCGCTCGATGAGGTCCTGGCGTTCTTCGACGGCGTCGAGCACCGCCCCCGCGTCGATTGGAAGCAATGGGCGGGCCTGGGTTGATTGGGGAAAG
>CAVAUD010000156.1:0-3223 GCA_963591565.1 bacterium | reverse complement strand
AGGTGGAGACGCGGCCCACGGACATGGCGGCGCCGTTCTGGGTCTTGATGGCGGCCAGGTAGCCGAAGTAGAGCCACTGGACGGCCTCGGCGGCGGTGGTGGCGGGCTTCGAGATGTCGTAGCCGTAGATCTCGGCCATCTTCTTCATGCCCTGCAGGGCACGGATCTGGTCGGAGAGCTCCTCGCGCTGACGGATGACCTCGTCGGTCATGGTGCGGTCGCCGCAGTTGTCGAGGTCGTACTTCTTGCCCTCGATCAGGCGGTCGATGCCGTAGAGAGCGACGCGGCGGTAGTCGCCGACGATGCGGCCGCGGCCGTAGGTGTCGGGCAGGCCGGTGATGACGTGAGAGTGGCGAGCAGCGCGCATCTCGGCGTTGTAAGCATCAAAGACGCCCTGGTTGTGGGTCTTGTGATACTCGTTGAAGATCTGGGTGTACTTGTCGTTGACGTGGAAGCCGTAGTTCTCGGCAGCCTGCTGGGCCATCTTGATGCCGCCGTAGGGCATGAAGGCGCGCTTGAGGGGCTTGTCGGTCTGCAGGCCGACGACCTTCTCGAGGTCCTTGGTGTCCTCGCCGATGTAGCCAGGGCCGTAGGCGGTCAGGCCAGAGACGATCTCGGTCTCGCACTCGAGGACGCCGTTGTTGGCGCGCTCGGCGGCCTGGAGCTCCTGGACCTTACCCCAAAGGGCGTCGGTAGCCTCGGTCGGGCCGGCGAGGAACTCCTCGTCGCCCTCGTAGGGGGTGTAGTTCTGCTGGATGAAGTCGCGGACGTTGATGTCGTCGACCCAGTGGCCACCCTTGAAGCCGTTCCACTCTTCGCGAAGCTGCATGTTGCCTCCTTCTCGTAGCGCCGGGCGCGAATTACCCGACGCTGATTGCTGTATCGACTCGCGGCCTATTTCTCGCCGCGAAGAATCGCCAATGCGTTGTCCACTCGCTCCTTCTCGGGCGGCCTGGTGTCGCGCAGGGTATAGGGAATGCCCAGCTCGTCCCACTTAAAGATGCCCAGGGAGTGGTAGGGGAGAACCTCGATGCGCTGCACGGTCTTGAGCTCTTCGATGAAGGCGCGCGTGCGGCGCAGGTAGGTGTCGTCGTCGGTGATGCCGTCGACCAGGACCTGGCGGATCCAAAGCGCCTGGCCGTGGTCGGAGAGGTAGCGCAGGCCCGCCAGGATATTGGCGTTGTCGCGCCCGGTGAGCTTCTTGTGCTCGGCGGCGTCGATGTGCTTGATGTCTGCCATCATCAGGTCGCAGACCTCGATGAGCTGGTCGAACTTGGCCATCCACTCGGGGTCGTCCGGCGAGAAGGTCGCCAGGGAGGTGTCGAGGCAGGTGTTGATGCCGCGCTTGTGGGCCTTGGTAAAGAGCTCGACGAGAAAATCGAGCTGCATCAGGGCCTCTCCGCCGCTCACGGTGATGCCGCCCTCGGCGCCCCAGTAGGTGCGGTAGCGCTCGGCCTGGTCAAGAAGCTGGTCGGCGGATTTCTCCTCGCCGCCCGTGGTCTTCCAGGTATCGGGGTTGTGGCAGTAGCGGCAGCGCATGGGGCAGCCCTGAAGGAAGATGATGTATCGCACGCCGGGGCCGTCAGCCGAGCCAAAAGACTCTACCGAGTGAACCATACCGAGCATGCGCATCCCCCTTCGCGGTTTAGGACCGAACCCAACGTACCTATGACAATTTAGTACATCGCGGGGGGCGTTCCTTGACCAGAATCAAGTAACGGGGAAATTCTATCGAAATAAAGAACGGCTGTCGGCCAGCGGTAGGATACGGGCGCCAAGCGGTAGTTTTTGGGCGCCTAGCTGTAATTTCGCGCCCTGGGGAGAAGGCGGGGAGACGACCGCGGGGCCGCGTGGGGCGGTCGCGCGCGGCGGCTGTCTCGCGGCACCGCCCGCCCTAGTCCTGGACCTCGGTGACCTTCTTGAGCCCGTCGCGGTCGATGACCAAAAGCCGCCCGCGGCCGGTGCGCTCGACCAGGCCTTCTCGCACAAAACGGGCGATGTTGCGGCTCACGGTCTCGGGGCGCAGGCCCACCGAGGCGGCGATGTCCTCGAGCTTGAGGTGGATCTCGGGCCCGGCGCAGCGCCGGTCTCGGATCAAAAGGTACCAGGCCAGGCGCTGGCGCGGGTCGCGGATAGAGAGCATCATGATCTTCTCCTCCGCGTCGTTGAGCTCGGTCGTGACCATGCGGATCAGGCCCAGCGCCACGTCGGGGTGGTGGGCGAGAAGGGCCTCGAAGTCGGCGCGGTGGATGCGGCACAGCTGCACCGGGGTCAGGCACTCGACCGAGTAGCGGTAGATGTGGTCCTCGAGAAACATGCCGTGCCACAGGGCCTGGCCGTTGTGCAGGACGTCCAGGACGTACTCCTCGCCGTTGGCCGTGCTCCTAAAGGTCTTGATGCGCCCGGAGCGCACGATCAAGATGGACTCGATGGGGTCGCCCTCGTGGACCAGGATCGAGCCCTGCGCGTGCTTCGAGTGCCTTGAGCAGGCGAGAAGCTCGCGCTTCGCGTCGACGGGCAGGTCGGCGAACAAGCGGATGTTGTCCATGCACGAACTGCCGGCGCGGGAGAAGGCGCAGTCATGGCCCGCTCCCGCGCACACGCGGTTGTCTTGGGTTGTCGGCACGGTGGCCACAGGTAGCGGGCCTTAGGCCTTGCGCTCCCAGCTGGTGAGCAGCTGGTCGAGCTGGGCCTCGATCTGGTCGCGCTCCATGTGGCGGCCGATGATGCAGAGCTTGGTCTCGCGGTCGCCGACCTCGGGGTCCCAGCTGTCCTTGATCTCGGGCGTCTCGGCCAGGATCCGCTTCTTCTCGTCCTCGGGCGCGGAGTCGACGAACAGGCCGTTTTCGGTCATGCGCATCTGGTGGCCGG
This sequence comes from bacterium, assembly GCA_963591565.1. GTDB lineage: Bacteria > Actinomycetota > Coriobacteriia > Coriobacteriales > Atopobiaceae > Paratractidigestivibacter. The sequence continues at coordinate 352 of CAVAUD010000156.1, read as the reverse complement.
CCTGCTCAAAGAGGTAGCACATGTCGGGGTTGGCGCCCGAGCCGCTGGCCCACAGGATGCCCTTGGCGCGCACGACGCAGTCGGGCCAGTGGTTCTCGACGAAGTTCCTAAAGGCGCCGCCGTCGAAGGGCTGGCGACGGTGGTAGACGAAGGTCTGGATGTCGTACTCCAGGACCTCGGGGTCGTCGTGCTCCTCGGGGTGCTCCATGGCCTCGATCCAGGCGGCGGAGTTGTAGGCGCGCATGAAGTCGAAGCGCCCGGTGTCGAGCAGCTCGCTCATGGGGACGTTGCCCTGTTCGGCCTCGACGATCACGGCCTCCTTCTGCAGGCTGCGCACGATGGCCTTGAGCTC
>CAVAUD010000155.1:0-3402 GCA_963591565.1 bacterium | reverse complement strand
CTGCTGCCCATGCAGATGCCTAAGGACATGCTGGCCGTCGAGGGCCAGAAGGAGGACGCGCCGCGCGACCTGGATTGCTACGTCGACGTCGACGGCAACACCTACGACTTCGCCTTTGGCATGAACTGGTCCGGCGTCATCAACGACGAGCGCGTCAAGCAGTACAGCGTGGCCCCGCTCACCGCTCCCGAGAACTAAGTTCGTCTGCGCCAGGTCTTTGACCTGCACGTCATTGCGCAACCAAGCGGCCGACTCGAAAGGGTCGGCCGCTTTTTTGTGCGTGCCGGGCCATCTGGCGTCGCCGCCCGCGCCCAGGCGGGTAGAATGGGCGGTACCGACCGCGCCCGCCACGGCACCTCTCGCCGTCGCCCGGCCGCGCCCAAACACCACACGAGCAAAGGAGAAGACCATGTCAATCAAATCCGACGCCGTTCTCGCCAACATCGCCGCGCGCAGGACCTGCCGCAAGTACACGCCCGAGATGCCCGCCGCCGAGGACCTCGACGCCATCGTCGAGGCCGGCCTTCGCGCCGCCTCGGGCCACGGTTCGCAGTCGCCGATCATCATCCGCGTGACCAACAAGGAGCTGCGCGACCGTCTCTCCGCAATGAACGCCGAGGTCATGGGCGCCTCCATCGACCCGTTCTACGGCGCGCCCGCCGTGCTGGTCGTCCTGGCAGACCGCAAGGCGGCCACCCACGTCTACGACGGCACCCTCACCATGGGCAACATGCTGCTGGCCGCCGACGCCCTGGGCTACGGCGCCTGCTGGGTCCACCGCGCCAAGGAGGTCTTCGACTCGCCCGAGGGCAAGGAGATCCTGGCGTCCTTGGGCATCGAGGGCGACTACGAGGGCATCGGCCACTGCGTCGTGGGTTACCGCGCCGACGAGAAGCCCGGCCCGTTCGAGATCCGCGAGGGCCGCGTTTTTCTCGCTGAGTAGAACGGCGGGGCCGGGCCGGGCGGCGCAGCCTGCGTGCCCGCCCGGTCTTCTCGCCATCAAATGAACCCCAGCTAAACGACCTAACAACCCCAACAGAGAGTACCCATGGAACTATCCCAAGCCATCGAGTGCGCGAGTGCCTTCGGCCTGCCCGGCTTCATGCTGGACGACGCGTCGCTCAACGCCGAGCGCCTCAAGAACGAGGACGCCCTAAAGACCCTTCTGGCCGCCTGGCAGCAGGCACCGCTGGGCAAGGAGCCCTTCTCGTTTGACCTGGTCCTGTCCCTGGCCGACAAGAACAAGGACCTCTGCGACCAGTACGGTGCCGACAAGCTGCGCGACACCTCGCCGGCGTGTTTGGCCCGCAAGCTCTCGGTGGACGACCTGGTTCGCGGCGTCGCGACCCTGCAGCACCGAGACCCCGCCGAGGTAGCCCGCGTGGCCGGCCCCGAGGCCGCCGACCTCAACATGGCCTACGTGCAGGAGAAGGTCTCGGGCCTGGTCATGGGCATCGACATCGAGACGACCGACCGCGACCCCGCGCGCGGCTACATCGTCAACGTGGGCCTCGAGTTCATGGAGATCGAGGCCGGGGCGCGCCCGCACGACCCCTTCACCGCCTTCTGCGGCATCCCTGCGATGTATGAGGAGAAGGGCGTGCCGCTGGAGTTCATCCACCACATTACCTGGGGCGATGTGGGCGACCAGCCGAGTTTTCGCGAGAACAAGAAGATGCAGAAGGCGCTGTTGTGCGCGATGAAGGCCTACCCCTACATGGCCCACAACGCCGCCTTCGAGGACTCCTGGTTCATGCTCAACATCGAGGGCTACGCCGAGGCGCGCAAGGCCGGGCAGATCCGCATCCTGGACAGCCGCGACATCTGCCGCCGGCTCGACCCCGAGGTGCGTACCCTGCCGCGTGAGAGCCGCCCGGCCACGCTCGAGAACTGGGCGAAGCGCCGCGGGACCCTGGGCGCAAACGAGTCCGAGGTGCACCAGGGCCTCGACGACGTCGAGCTCATGCTGGCCACCGTCCTGGCCGAGTTTGGCGAGAGGAACCTGCTTTAGGGCTTCTCACCAGGTCTTTATTTAACGTCGCCGGCCCGTGCGCATCTGCCGCGGGGCCGGTTTTTTCATGCCGCGCCGGCCTGTTCTGGCCTTCTCGCGCCTCACGTCGCCTGCCGCTCCGGGGAGCGAATCGCGCCGTTGGCCCATAAGCTCTGACCGGGGGCTTGTTTGGCGTTAAGATATGTGATTGTCCGTATACGCTGGGCCCCGTGCCCGCGTTACTAACAAGGGGGAATAGTACGTGAGCGATTTCGTTAAGGCAGAAAACGTCTTTGTCAACCAGCACGCCGCTGCGCGCGAGGAGGTCCTTCGCAGCATCGCCGATCACGCGGCCGAGCTCGGCGTGACCGACGACGCCGATGCCGTTTACCAGGCCTTCCTTGCCCGCGAGGACATGGGCGAGACGGGCATGACCGATGGCTTCGCCGTCCCGCACGCCAAGAGCGCCGCGATCAAGCACGCCGCCGTCATCGTCTACAAGAACGACGAGGCCCTCGAGTGGCCGTCCTTCGACGACAAGCCCGTCGACATCTCGCTGGCCCTTCTCGTCCCCGACGGAGAGGCCGGCACCACCCACATCAAGCTCCTCTCCAAGACCGCCGTCCTGCTCATGAACGACGAGTTCAAGGCCTTCATGCGCGAGAGCGACGACGCCCAGGCCATCGCCGAGCGCATCAACAAGGGCATCTCCGAGGACTAACGCCCCGGCTTTTTGCCCACGACCAACCTGTACCTACCGGCCCCGCAGACATCCGCGCTGCGGGGCCTTGCGCGACTTAAAGGAGAAGCACATGTCCGAGTTCAAGCAGAAGTCCGACGTCCGTCTCGCCGTCTTTTTGGCCACCGGGTTCGAGGAGATCGAGGCCATCTCGGTCGTCGACGTCGCCTTTAGGGCCGGCATCGTCTGCGACATGGTGTCCATCACGAGCGAGCGCCAGGTGACCTCGTCGAGAAACGTCACCGTCGTGGCCGACCGCTGCCTTACCGACGCCGACTTCGACTTCGACGCCTACGACATGCTGGTTTTGCCCGGCGGCATCCCCGGCATGCCCAACCTCGAGGCCTGCCAGCCCCTGTGCGACGCCCTCGTCGACTTCAACGCCCGCGGCAAGGGCGTGGCCGCGATCTGCGCCAGCCCCTCGATCCTGGCCAAGCTGGGCATCCTCGACGGCCGCGCGGCCACGGGCAACCCGCACTTCCAGGACGTCCTGGCCAACAACGGCGCGACGGTTCTCGCCAACACCCGCACGGTCGAGGACGGCAACGTCATCACCAGCCAGGGCATGGCCACCGCCTGCGACTTTGGCCTGGCCATCGTCGAGCACTTCCTGGGCCAGGTCGCGGCCGACAAGGTCAGGGAGGGGATCGTCCTTCTCGACTAGGGCGGCCGC
>CAVAUD010000154.1:0-3429 GCA_963591565.1 bacterium | reverse complement strand
TGGCACAAGACACCACCAAGCAGTTCCCCGAAGGCTTCCTCTGGGGCGGCGCCACGGCCGCCAACCAGTGCGAGGGCGCCTACAACGTCGACGGCCGCGGCCTGGCCAACGTCGACGTGATCCCGCACGGCTCCGACCGCTACCCCGTCGTCGCCGGCCAGCGCAAGATGCTCGACTTCGAGGACGGCTACTACTACCCCGCCCAGACCGGCATCGACTTCTACCACCACTACAAAGACGACATCGCCCTTTTCGCCGAGATGGGCTTCAAGTGCTTCCGCATGTCCATCGCGTGGACCCGCATCTTCCCCAACGGCGACGATGAGCAGCCCAACGAGGCGGGCCTGGCCTTCTACGAGGACGTCTTCCGCACGTGCCAGTCGTACGGCATCGAGCCCCTCGTCACCATCACGCACTTCGACTGCCCGATCAACCTCATCAAGAAGTACGGCGGTTGGCGCAGCCGCGAGCTCATCGAGTTCTACAAGCGCCTGGCCACGACCCTGTTCACCCGCTACAAGGGCCTCGTGAAGTACTGGCTCACCTTCAACGAGATCAACATGATCTTGCACCTGCCCTTCATGGGCGCCGGCCTCGTCTTCGAGGAGGGCGAGGACCAGACGGCCGCCAAGTACAAGGCCGCCCACCACGAGCTTCTCGCCAGCGCCTGGGCCACCAAGATCGCCCACGAGATCGACCCCGACGTGAAGATCGGCTGCATGATGGCCGCCGGCTCCTACTACCCCTACAGCTGCCGTCCCGAGGACGTTCGCGCAGCTCAGGTGGACACCCAGAAGGAGCTGTGCTTCATCGACGTCCAGGCGCGCGGCAAGTACCCCAACACCGCGCTCAAGGACTTCGAGCGCCGCGGCATCGACCTGGGCATGACCGACGAGGACGCCCAGCTTCTGGCCGAGAACACCGTCGACTTCATCTCCTTCTCGTACTACAACACCCGCTGCTCGGCCGCCCCGGACACCGAGTGCGAGCGCACGACCGGCAACGCCTTCGCCGGCCCCAAGAACCCCTACCTCAAGACGAGCGAGTGGGGCTGGGCGCTTGACCCGCTGGGCTTCCGCACCACGCTGAACGACATGTACGACCGCTACCAGAAGCCGCTGTTCGTGGTCGAGAACGGCCTGGGCGCCAAGGACGTCGTCGAGGCCGACGGCCAGGTCAACGACGACTACCGCATCGACTACCTGCGCGCCCACATCGAGGCCATGCGCGACGCCGTGGTCGAGGACGGCGTCGACCTCATGGGCTACACGACCTGGGGCCCGATCGACCTCGTCTCCGCCGGCACCGGCGAGATGAGCAAGCGCTACGGCTTCATCTACGTCGACCGCGACGACGCCGGCAACGGCACCTTGGCCCGCTCGAAGAAGAAGTCCTTTGGCTGGTACAAGAAGGTCATCGCCACCAACGGCGCCGACCTGGACTAAAATCCAACAAGCACCCGCTTAACCGCGCCCCCGGCCGCCCGCGCCGGGGGCGCCTTCGTGAAGGAGACGCCCATGTCCGCGCTCTACCTGGTCCGCCACGGCCAGACCCTCTTCAACGTCTTGCGCCGCAAGCAGGGCTGGAGCGACTCGCCCTTGACCGAGCTGGGCATTGAGCAGGGCCGCGCCGCCGGGGCGTGGCTGGCGGCCAACGCGCCGGCCTTCGACCACGTCTACTCCTCGACCGCCGAGCGCTGCTGCGACACGGCCGAGCTTCTCGTCCCCGGCCAGCCCTACCAGCGCGTCAAGTGCCTGAAGGAGATCAACTTCGGCCGCTTCGAGGGCCTGACCGAGGACGTCGACGTGCCCCTGCCCTACGGCGACTACTACGCCCGTTTTGGCGGCGAGACGGACGACGAGCTGCGCGAACGCGTGGTGGCCGGCCTCTTGGAGATCATGGGGCGCCCCGGGCACGAGTGCGTGCTGGCCGTCTCGCACAGCGTCGCGATGATGCAGGTCCCGCGCGCCTTCGGCGACGACTGGCGCCGCCACAGCGACGCCGAGCGCATGCCCAACTGCGCGATCTTTTGCTTCGACTTCGACGGCCAGGCCCTTACCCTGCGCGAGGTCATCGACCCGATGGCGGACTAGGGGCCGGCGCGGGGCCGTGGCCTCGCCGCAGTCCCGTGGCGACCTCGCGCGACTAAGCCGCGCCCATGGCGGCGAGAAGGGCGTCGGCGGTCTGCTGCCGCTGCTCCTCGGCCGAGATCGTCGCCTCGCCGTCGCCGTCCTGGGGGCCGTAATCGGCAAACCCCGCGTGGTTGCCGCCGGCGATCTCACAGACCCAACCGGCCGGCAGGGTGGCCACGCACTTCGCAAGCGACTCGCGGTTGACCACGCCGTCGTTCGACCCGTAGACCACCTCGACCCGCAGCCCCGTGGCCGCTAGGTTCTCGGAACCATAGGCCGCCAGGAGCGCGACGCCCGCGAACTTGCCGGCGTTGCCCTCGGCATAACTTGCGGCCATCGCGCCGCCCAGTGAATGGCCGCCGATCCACCAGCTGGTCACGCCCGGGTACGCCGCCATGACCGAGTCTGCGGCCCCGATATTAAAGAACGCAAAGTTGAGCGGCATCTTCACGATGACGCAAAAGACCCCGCGCTCGGCCAGGTTGGCAGCCAAGGGCACATAGGCCGCGGGATCGACCTTGGCCCCGGGGTAGAACACGAGGCCCGTCTCTGCGCCGGAGTCCCCCACCGCGATCCACGAGGACCCTTCCTCGACAGCAACCGCAGCACCGCCTTGCGAACCCGCCACGCCGGCCGCCACCATCGACGCCGCCATGTCCCCAGCCCGATAGCAATCCGAGGCCCACCACACAAACCCCGCGCACGCCACCGCCACGGCGACCAGCACCGTGACCAGCACCCGCTTGAGGACCGACTTCTTCTTTACCATGGCGCAACGCCCCCTTCTAATTCATACCAAGTAGCCTAGCCCCAATCCGCCGGGCCCGGCGAGCGGGATTTCGGCCCCCGTCAGGCCCCTCCCGCGCACCCCGCCCGACGTATCCCACTTTAAAATCGAGATGGGCGAGTAGCCCGCCCTTCCTCGATAGCATTTGCCCAGGTAGCGAGCTCGACCCTTTTGCGGCTACTCGGCGAACCTGATTTTAAAGTGGGATACGTCAGCCGACCCACGCGAAGGCCGCAACAAAGCCGCGAAACCGGCCGCGCCCCGCCGCGCCGCCGACCCGGCCAAAAAGTACCAAGAAGTATCACGCCAGCTCAATTCTCCCAGTTCACACGCGAAAAGAGGTGTCAGAATACCTGACACCTCTTCCCCCGCCCGCGCACGCGCGCCATACTCAGGCCACCAACCAACCTCGTCACCAACGCGAGAAAGGACACACCATGGCAGTTACCTTCCCTAAGGGCTTCTTCTGGGGCGGCGCCACCGCCGCCAACCAGTTCGAGGGCGCCTGGA
>CAVAUD010000153.1:0-3450 GCA_963591565.1 bacterium | reverse complement strand
GACCTCCGACGTGACAGGCCGGCGCTCTAACCAGCTGAGCTAACACCCCGTGCGCCTTGCGCGAGGAGTATTATTACACAGAATTCGCCCCAGAGTCTAGCGAGAATTTGAAAAAATTTTTGATTCTGGGAGATTTTTTCTCGGCAGGTCTTTGAGCTGGGGTTTTACAGGCGAGAAGACCTTTGCGACATCCCCAGCCCCGGCTTCTCGCAATAAAAAACGCCCGCGCGGGTTTCCCGGCGCGAGCGTTTAGCGGTCGTAGTGTGGGCCTTCTCCCCTACTCCAGGGCAACGGACGTGGCGTTGCCGTCGGAGTCCTTGACGATGACGTTGGAGCCGTCGAGGACCGCGGACTCGATCGAGCCCGACCCGCCGGCCTCGTTGCCGTCCATCGTCATGACGTAGGCGGGCAGCGACCCGTCGGCGATGACGTAGCTCACGACGTCCCAGTTGCCGTTGCGGTTCTCGGGGATGACCAGGACGCTGTTGTAGAGGATAAGCGCGCGCGGCTCGCCCTCGATCTCGAAGACGACCGAGCTTGCGCCCGAGCCGCCGGCGTCGCGGCGCACGACCCCGTAGTTGCCCGAGGCCTGCTTCTCGAGGGTGTAGGTCATGCCCTGATAGACAACAGAGTCGTCGGCCGAGGTCGTGACCTGCTGCTCCTCCTGCGACCAGGCGTCGGTGGCCTCGTTGGTCTGGGCGGGCTGCTCCTTGGAGCCGCCAAAGAGGCCGGCCACGCAGCCCACCACGAGCACGAGAGCCACCAGCACGAGGAAGGCGCCGCCCACCAGGATGAAGATGTTCTTGCGGGTGCGCTCGGGGCCCTGGGCGGGCTGGGACGCGGCCGCAGCGCCTCGCTTACCGCCGCGCGCCCGGTTGGCCGAGGCGGTGAGGCGCTCCGACGAGTGGCGCTTGGCGAAGCGCTTCTCGGCGTTAACGCGGGCCTGCTCAGCGGCCTGGGCGGCGTTCTTGCGCGTCGTCACGCGCGCTCCCTGGCCCGCGTGGAGGGTCGTGATGTTTTGGCTGGCCCCGGGGGCCGCCTGGCCCTGGGCGCTTCTCGACGGCGAACCCTGCTGCGTGTAGTGCCCGGGGGCCCTGTTTGGTTCATATGGATTGGTTGCCATGCGAATTTCCCTCTCTTTGGCCGCTCTAGCTGCGGCTCTATAGTTCCCGGCGCGCCTCTATCGCGCGGCCGAGCGTCACCTCGTCGGCGTACTCGAGGTCGCCGCCCACCGGCAGGCCGCTGGCCAGCCGGGTGACCGTGACGCCCAGGGGCCTAATGACGCGCGACAGGTAGGTCGCGGTCGTCTCGCCCTCGACGTCGGGGTTCGTGGCGAGAATAACCTCGCCGACCTCGCCGTTGGCCAGGCGCTGGAGCAGCTCGCGGACGTGCAGCTGATCGGGGCCGATCTTGTCCATGGGGCTGATCACGCCGCCAAGGACGTGGTAAAGCCCGTGGTAGGAGCCGGTGCGCTCGATCGCCTGGACGTCGCGGGGCTCGGACACCACGCAGATCGCGGAGCGGTCGCGCGTGTGGTCCATGCACACGTCGCAGGTCTCGCGCGTGGCGTAGCTAAAGCAGACGGGGCAGAAATGGACCTGCTGCTTGACCTCCAGAATCGCGTGCGCCAGGCGACGGGCCTCCTCGGCGTCGGCCTCCAGCAGGTAGTACGCGATGCGCTGGGCAGACTTGGGGCCGATGCCCGGAAGCCTGCCCAGCTCATCGAGAAGTCGCTGGAGCGCGTGTCCGTCGTTTGGCGTGTAGGCCATTTGACCTGCGCCTTAGAAGAGGCCCGGGATGTTGAGGCCGCCGGTAAGGGCGCTCATCTGCTGGCTGGCCGCGGCCTCGGCGGAGGCCAGGACGTCGTTCACGGCGGCCATGATCATGTCCTGCAGCATCTCGACGTCCTCGGGGTCGACGGCCTCGGGGTCGATGGTGAGCGAGGTCAGGCGCATGTCGCCGGTGGCGGTGACCTTGACGGTGCCGCCGCCCGCGCTGGCGCTGACCTCGGTCTCCGACGCCTTCTGCTGGGCAGCGAGGAGCTGCTCCTGCATCTTGCGGGCCTGCTGCATCATCTGGTTGCGGTTCATGCCGCCCATGTTGAATCCACCACGAGCCATGTTGGTTCCTTTCTTTTGTGCGCGGCGAGAAGGCCGCGCGGGTCAGGTACTGGTTGGGGTCGGGCGCTGGGCCCGTTCGGCGCGGGGCCGGGTTACTCCTCGTCCGGGTCTTCTCCGTTGAAGGAGTCCGGGTCGAAGTCCTCGGCGGCGCCTTGGTCATCATACGCGAGGTCAGCGGCGGCGTCTTGTTCGGCGGCGCCGGCTGCAGGTTCTACAGAAACGTTAAGCGGCTGGTTGAAGACCTCGCCGAGCATGGCCGCGATGTCGGCGAACTCGGGCGAGAGGTCGGCCGGCGGGGTCACGGGCGCGGGAGCCGGGGCCTCGGCAGGTTGCGGAGCCGGGGCCGGGGCGGGCGCGGGGGCCGCCGGCTGCGGGGCCGGGGCCGGCGCGGGAGACGGCGAGAAGGGCGCCTCGGCCGCGGGGTCGTCCACGGCGCCGTAGGCGTCGATGGGCGGCTCGTCGTCAACGAAGGGCTGCTCAGGGGTGGCGCCGGGGTTGTCCCAAGGCATCTCGTAGCCCGAGGCGGCCGGGGCCGCGGCAGGCTGCGGGGCCGGGGCGGGTGCGGGCTGGGGCGCCGGTTGCGGGGCCGGGGCCGGGGCGGCCGGACGCTGAGCCTGGGGCTGCGGGCGGCTGACCTGCGGGTTTCTCGCCTGTGCCCTATCGTTCGCGGCGATGGCGGTGTTGGCCATGCTCGACTCGGTGTAGAGGAGCTGCCTGCGGCCAAACGCGACGCGCACCACGCCCTCGACGACCTCGCGGACGTCGGAGCGCTCGAGCATCTTGGCCGCGAAGCGCGAGCCCTTGGGCAGAGAAACGATGAGCTTCTCGCCGTCGTCGGAGACGGCCTGGGCCGACATGAGCAGCGAGCCGCGCGACGGGGCCTCCTTGAGGAGGGTGTCGACGACGCGCTTCCAGGTGCGCTGCAGCTCGGCGGGGTCGGTGATGGCCGGCTTGGCCGGGGCGTGGACAGGCTCGCCGGCCGACGGCGCGGGGGCCGCGGTCGCGGGCTGGGGAGCCGGGCGCGGGGCCGGAGCGGGCTGAGGGGCCGGCTGGGGTGCCGGAGCCGCAACAGGCTGGGGCGCGGGAGCGGCCGCGGGCTGGGCCGCTGCGGGCTGGGCCGCCGGGGCCGGGACCGCCTGCGCAACCGGGGCCGCCACCGCAGGCGCGACACCAGCCGCGACCTGCACCCCGTTTCTCTCGACATCAGCCAAACGCGCCTCGAGCTCGGCCACGCGGGCGGCCAGCGAATCCAGGGTCACGTCGGCCTCGGGGCGGGCGACCTTGGTGAAGGCCACCTCGAGAACCAGGCGCTGGTTGACGGCGGTGCGCA
>CAVAUD010000152.1:2289-3490 GCA_963591565.1 bacterium | reverse complement strand
CTACAGGTACTCGCCGAGGTTGAGGTCGGGGGCGGGGGCGCGGCGGGCGCCGGTGCTGGCGCGCTCGATGAGGCCGGTGGTGATGAGGTCCATGTGGCTCTGGGTGGCGTTTGCGCGCTGCTGGCCTATGCGCTTGACCAGGCGTTTCACGCCCTTGCGGCCAATCTCGGCGCCGGGGGAGGCGATGGTCGTCAATGACACGTCGCCCGTCCAGGCCAGGGGGTTGCCGTCGCCGCCGCAGACGCGGATGTCGCCGGGCACGTCCAGCCCCTCGGCGAGAAGGCCGGCCACGACGCCGGCGGCCAGGACGTCGGTCAGGCAGATCACGAAGTCGGGGCGCTCGGCGGGCTCGCGGCGGGCCAGCGCGCGGCCGAGCTCCAGGCCGTCGGAGGCCGTGTTCCACGCGCCGGACTCAATGACCTCCAGGTCAAGGCCCTTCTCGGCTGCTGCTTCGCGCACTCCCTCGGCGCGCAGGAGGAGCTGGGTGAAGTCGGCGGCGCCCACCAGGCAGACGCGCTCGGCGCCCTTCTCGGCTGCATGGTCCAAGAGCATCCGGCCCTCGGCCTTGTTGTCGGCGGCCACGTAGACGCCGGGGGCCTCGGAGTGAACGTTGAGGTAGACGGTGGGGATGGGGGTCTTGGCCATGGGCGGCTCCCAGGTGGGGCCGGCCGCCATGGGCTGGACGAGGACGCCGGCCATCTGGGCGCCCATGAAGTAGCGCAGGTAGCGGCCCTCGAGGACGTCGTCGTTGTCGGCGCTGGCGATGAGCAGGTCGTAGCCGTGGGCGCGGGCCTCTGCCTGGGCCCCGTTTGCGACCTGCAGGCTGAAGCCGTGGTCGAGGCGCGGCAGCACCAGGCCAAAGACGCGGCTTTGGCCGCCGGCCAGCGTGCGGGCGGTCTGCGAGGGGATGAAGCCGAGGCGGGCGACGGTCTTGTTGATGAGCTCGAGGGTCTCGGGGCGGACCTTCTCGGGGTGGTTGAGCGCGTTGCTCACCGTGCCGAGCGAGACGCCGGCCTCGCGCGCGACGTCGCCGATCTTCACCTTTGCCATGGCCTGCCCGTGCCCTTCTCGCCAGCTGCGGCGGCTTTGCCAGGGCCGTTGTCGCCCCGGGAGCCGTCGGTTGATGCGCTTCAATTACTGCCGAACAGTGTAGCAAATGGGGTGCGGAGAAGACCGCGCGGGCCACTGGCCGGGGCGCGAG
>CAVAUD010000152.1:0-2236 GCA_963591565.1 bacterium | reverse complement strand
CCGCGACCGGCTACTTCCCGGCGCGCGCCTTCGCGACGAGGCCCAGGACGGCGGGGACGATGACCATCGCGTAGAGGGGGATGCCGACGTACATGACGGTGTAGCGGACGGCCTTCGCGACCGCGCGGCCCGGGCCGTACGCCCAGAAGACCAGCCAGCCCTCGAGCGGCACCAGGGCCACGATGGCGGCGATGATGCGGCTGCGGCCGTAGAGCTCGCGGTCGAAGTCGAAGCCGCGGCGCTCGATGTAGCGGCACACGACGAAGCTACCCAGGTAGCCGATGCCCTGGAACGAGTCGTTGATCATCGCGGCCGGGTCCACGATCAGCGAGCCGTCCGCGGCGTAGTCCATGGGGTAGGGCTTGAGCACGAAGAAGGCGCCCGCCACGACGACCAACGCCAGGCCGCCGATAAGAACGGGCAGGTCGCGGGTGGGGTCGGCGTCGGTCCAGTCCTCGAGCTTGCACACGGCCCACATCGCCAGCAGCGTGGCGGCAAAGCCCACCACGACGTCCTGCGGAGTGTGAACGCCCAGGTAGTTGCGGGAGAAAAGCACGAGGGCCACAAAGACCCAGAACAGCGCGCCCATGACGCGCCGGCCGTTTTTCCACAGCCACGCGCCAACGCCGCCGAAGTTCGACGCCGCCCACGTCGAGTGGCCGCTCGGGAACGAGTAGCCCGTCGCCGCGACCTTTGAGTCGCCGTACGGCAGGACGCGGCTGTCGCGAATCCAGGGGCGGTAGACGCAAAAGACCAGCTTAAGCACGCCGTTGATGAACAGCGAGAAGGCCGCGCCGCCGATCAGGCGCCGGCCCGCGCGCCGGTCTGCGGCCCAGTAGACGAAGCAGATGAGAAGGATGGGCAGCTCCGAGACGGAGATCTTGCTCACCGCATTCATGAGGGGCGACAAAACGTTGCCCGTCGCCTCGCGGAATTGCTGCAGCAACAGGAGATATTCGATGTCCACGGCGGGCCTTTCTCGGTTCTCGGTGAATTCGTGTAAGGGTCTTTAGTCTAGCGAAAGGGGCGCGGGCGCGCCGCGCTATAATCGGCCCGTTTGTAGAGCGAAACCCCAATGAAAACGAGGGACGATTTTGGGAAACAACGGCATTACGCTGCGGCAATGGCTGCCGCTGCTGGGGCTTACCTGCGCGGCGTTCGTCTTCAACACCTCCGAGTTCATGCCCATCGGGCTTCTCACCGACATCGCGGCGTCGTTCTCGATCAGCGAGGCGACCGCCGGCGTGATGATCTCGGTCTATGCGTGGGGCGTCATGCTGCTGTCGCTGCCGCTCATGGTCGCGGCGTCGCGGCTCGAGTTCAAGCGGCTGTTTTTGGCCGTCGTGGCGGTCTTCGCCGCCGGGCAGTTCCTCTCGGCCGTCGCGCCGACGTACCCGATTCTGGTGGCGGCGCGCCTGGTCGTGGCCGCGGCGCACGCGGTCTTCTGGTCCATCGCCTCGGTCATGGCGTCGCGGCTGGTCGACGCGCGGCACGCCTCGCTGGCGCTTTCGATGGTGGCGACGGGCTCGTCGATCGCGCAGATCTTCGGCCTGCCGTTGGGCCGAGCGATCGGCCTGGCCGTGGGCTGGCGCATGACGTTTTGCGTGGTGGGGGCGGTGGCCGTCGCGGTCTTCGTCTACCAGGCGGCGTTCTTCCCGCAGATGCCCGCCGGCGAGCCGTTTAGCCTGCGCCAGCTGCCGACCCTCTTTACCAACCGTCCGCTGGTGCTGCTGTATGTAGTTACGATTTTTATGGCCACGGGCTACTACGTGGGCTACAGCTACATCGAGCCCTACCTGCAGCAGGTCGCCGGAATGAACGCCGGCTTGATCACGATGTGCCTCACGGTGTTTGGCTGCGCGGGGCTTTTGGGGTCCGTCTCGTTCTCGCGCTTCTTCGATGGGCATCGCCGAGGGTTCCTTGCCCTGATGCTTTCGGGTGTTGCGGTCTCGCTGCTGCTCATGCGCGCGGCTGCCGCGGCTCCGGCGCTGATCTTCGCGGTCTGCGTGCTGTGGGGCCTTTCGGCCACGGCCTTTAACGTGGCCTTCCAGGCGCAGATCATCGAGTTCGCCTCGGCCGACGCGAGCGCCGTCGCGATGTCGATCTTCTCGGGCCTCTTTAACCTGGGCATCGGCTGCGGAACGGCCATCGGCGGGGCCGTCGTGGCGCAGGGCGCGATCGGGGCGATCGGCTACGTGGGCGCGGGCGTCGCGGCCGTCGGCGTTGCCGTGGCCGT
>CAVAUD010000151.1:0-3518 GCA_963591565.1 bacterium | reverse complement strand
TCCGACCTCGCCTCCCTCAAGAACCAGCCCAAGGACAACAAGTCCAACGAGACCCCCGCCGAGCAGCTCTCGTCGATCTTCTCGTTTCTCCCCCACCTCGTCGAGCGCCACGAGGAGGCCCTGCACGCCGTTGAGGGCGAGCTCTCGCACCACGGCCTGGTGCGCGTCGCGACCGACGAGCTGACGACCGCCGACCTCGACCTTCTCAGCAAATACTTCGACAAGAACCTCGCGCCGATCGTCTCGCCGATGGTCGTGGACCCGCGCCACCCCTTCCCCAACCTCAAGAACGGCCGCCTCTACGTGGCCTGCTCGCTTTCGGGCAACGGCGAGGACAACATGCTGGGCATCATCGAGCTGCCCGCCTCCGAGCCGCGCGTCGTGAAGCTCAGCGAGACGGCCAAGGCCTTTAGGTACGTGCTGCTCGAGGACGTTTTGCGCCTTAACCTCGGCCAGTGCTTCGGCGACTACGCGCCCGCCGAGTCGGCCGTGCTGCGCGTCACGCGCAACGCCGACATCGACCCCGACGACGAGGGCGTCGAGGAGGAAGAGGACTACCGCCAGCACATGAAGAAGGTCCTCAAGATGCGCCAGCGCCTGCAGCCGGTGCGCCTTGAGATCCAGGACGGCTTGAACGCCGAGCTCGAGGACCTGATCGTCGAGGAGCTCGAGCTCGAGCGCCGCCGCGTCTTCCACGTGGGGCGCCCGCTTGCCCTGGGCTACGTCTACGGCCTGGAGTCCAAGATCCCCGACTTCGAGCACGGCACCTGCACCTTCTCGCCCTTCGAGCCCCAGCCCTCGCCGATGGTCGACGCCGCAGCCCCCATGCGCGGCCAGGTCGAGGACCACGACATCCTTCTCACCTACCCGTACGAGTCGATGACCCCGCTGCTTCGCCTCTTGCGCGAGGCCTCGGCCGACGACGCGTGCATCTCGATCAAGATCACCCTCTACCGCGTGGCCAAGAGCAGCCACCTGTGCGAGAGCCTGATCGCCGCGGCCGAGAACGGCAAGGACGTCACCGTCCTCATGGAGCTGCGCGCCCGCTTCGACGAGGCCAACAACATCGCCTGGGCCGAGAGGCTCGAGGACGCCGGCTGCACCGTGATCTACGGCTCCGAGGGCTTCAAGTGCCACTCCAAGATCTGCCAGATCACCTACCACGACGCCGCCGGGATCAGCCGCATCACCTGCCTGGGCACGGGCAACTTCAACGAGAAGACCGCCCGCCTCTACTCCGACTTCATGCTGCTCACCGCAGACGCCGGCATCGCCGACGACGGCAACACCTTCTTCCGCAACCTGAGCCTGGGGAACCTCCGCGGCACGTATCGCCAGCTGGGCGTGGCGCCCTTAAGCTTAAAGCCGCTGGTCATGCGCGGGATGAACCGCGAGATCGACCGTGCGCGCGCAGGGCAGCCGGCACGCATCTTCCTCAAGATGAACTCGCTCACCGACCGCGACGTCATCGACAAGATCTCGGAGGCCTGCGAGGCGGGCGTCGAGGTCCTCATGGTCGTGCGCGGCATCTGCTGCATCAAGGCCAACGTCGAGGGCAAGACCGACGGCCTGGTCGTCCGCCAGATCGTGGGCCGCTTCCTCGAGCACGCCCGCATCTACTCGTTTGGCGCCGAGGCGGACACGATCTACCTCTCGAGCGCCGACATGATGACGAGAAACACCGAGCGCCGCGTCGAGATCGCCTTCCCGGTCCTCGACCCCGCCTGCCGCCAGATCGTGCGCCACTTCGTGCAGCTCCAGCTCTCCGACAACGTGAAGGCCCGCCAGCTCACGGCCGACGGCACCTGGGAGCCTTTGCCCCGCGCCGCCGAGGAGCGCGAGATCAACAGCCAGGAGGTCCTTCTCGCCGAGGCCTACCAGAAGGCGCGCGAGGCCCGCGACCTTGCCGCCGATGGGGCGAAGATCGCCGCTGGCTCGGAAGATTCTGTGCCCGTGGCCACGCCCGAGCTCGCCACCGTCGACGAGACTGCTATTCTCGCTAAGAGGGAAATCATCCACAACAAGGTGAAGCAGGGACGCGTCTCCCGCGCCTTCGGCCTCATTGGCCAGGGCCTCAAGACCTTGTTCAGCAAAGACCAGGAGTAGGAATGACCGCAGGCGAGACGACCACCTTAACCATCGAGCGCATGAGCTACGGCCCCGAGGCCATCGCGCACACCGAGGAAGGCAAGGCCGTCTTCGTCACCGGGGGCGTGACGGGCGACACCGTGTTGGCCCAGATCGACTCCGAGGCCAAGA
This sequence comes from bacterium, assembly GCA_963591565.1. Taxonomy (GTDB): domain Bacteria; phylum Actinomycetota; class Coriobacteriia; order Coriobacteriales; family Atopobiaceae; genus Paratractidigestivibacter. The sequence goes on along the minus strand of CAVAUD010000151.1, from coordinate 1,259 downwards.
GCTACGCGAAGGCCCACGTCGTCGAGGTCGTCGAGGCGTCGCCTTCGCGCGTCACCCCGCAGTGCCCCTACGCGGGCGTCTGCGGCGGCTGCCCCTGGGCCGCCATGGACTACGCGCTGCAGGCCCGCACCAAGCGCGAGGGCGTCGTCGACCAGCTCGTGCGCGTGGGCCACATGGACCGCGACGCCGCCGAGGCCCTGGTCGCCGAGTGCGTCTCTCCTTCCGAGCCCTGGGGCTACCGCAACAAGGTCGAGCTCGCCGTGACCGAGCAGGCCGGCCGCGTGCGCCTTGGCATGCACGCGCAGTCCGGCGCGGGCGTCGTGAGCGTCAAGTCCTGCGCCCTTCTCTCCAAGCGCTACCAGGGCGCCGTCAAATCCGTGGCGGGCGCCCTGTCCTACCTGGCCGGCTCGCACGACCTGGGCCTCGAGCGCGTTGGCATCCGCGCGTCGACGCGCACCAAGGACGTCGAGGTGGCCCTCTGGAACCGCCCCGGCGCCTTCCCGCGCGGCCAGGTCTCCAAGGTCCTCGGCGACGCCGTGAAGACCACCTCGGTCGCCCGCGTCATGCAGAAGGGCCCGGCCAAGGCCAGAAAGATCGCCGGCGTCGAGTGCCTCTCGGGCAAGGGTTGCTGGGAGGAGCTTATCGCCGGCAACCGCATGATCGTCTCGGCGCCTTCGTTTTTCCAGGTCAACACCAAGGGGGCCGAGAAGCTCGTGGAGCTCGTCATGGAGGGCCTCGACCCGCGCGCCGACGAGGAGGCCATGGACCTCTACTGCGGCGCCGGCACCTTCACCGTGCCTCTGGCCAAGCGCTGCGCCTATGTCTCGGCCGTGGAGTCCTACGGCCCGGCCGTGCGCGACCTTCGCCGCAACCTTGAGCGCAACAACCTCGACAACGTCGACGCGATCGGCGGCGACGCCGGGCGCGAGTTCCCCTACACCGACGCGGACGTCATCGTGGTCGACCCGCCGCGCGCGGGCCTTGCCCCCGAGGTCATCGAGCAGCTCTGCGACCAGCCGGCGCGTGCCATCGCCTACGTCTCCTGCGACCCGGCGACCCTGGCCCGCGACCTCGCCCGTTTCATCGACGAGGGCGTCTTCGCGCCCGCGAGCGTGACCCCCGTCGATCTCTTCCCCCAGACCTTCCACGTAGAGACAGTCACCATTCTTAAGCGCGTTTAGAGGTTCTACCATGAGAAATGCACTGAATCGTATCCTGGGCGCCCTTCTCGCCGGGGTAGCCATCGCTGTCGTTTTGGC
>CAVAUD010000150.1:0-3553 GCA_963591565.1 bacterium | reverse complement strand
TCGAGGGCTACGAGCGCACCATCGACTCGCACGTCAAGAACCTGCGCGCCAAGCTGGGCGACGACCCGCGCAACCCGCGCTGGCTCTACACCGTCCACGGCGTGGGCTACCGCTTCGAGTCCCCGCAGAACGCCGAGGCTAAGTAGGAAACTTCGTGGCAGCACGCTTTGTCATAGGTAAGAACGCGACGGACGAGGGCTCTAAGCAGCCCTCGTCTCGTAATTCGTGGGGCACCATCAAGCCCCAGCCCAAGAAGACGCCGGCCTTCTCGACCCACATGACCCTGGCCTTCGCCCTGACGGCCGTCATGACCGCGGCCGTGATGATCGGCGTCTTGGCGTTTGTCTGGGAGAACACCTTCATGGCGTATACCAGGCAAAACATGCAGGGCTTCGCCGATTCCACGGCCGAGAGCCTCACCAACGCCTACGTGCAGGCCGGCGACGAGTGGACCGAGGACGTCTTGTCCGAGGCGAGAAGCGCCTCCTCGATCTCTGCCGACCTGGGCGTGCAGGTACTGGACGCCAACGGCAAGGTCCTCTATGACGACACCTGGTCGCACGCGCGTACGTCGACCGAGAAGGACGACGACGTCAAGGGGGTCGCCACGGCGACTTCCGGGCAGCGCGGCGGGTCCGGGTCTGGCTCGACGGCGCTCACGTCTTCCGCGCCGACGGACGCCGAGGCCGTGGTCACGGCCGACGTGCTCGACTCCACCGGGGCCGTTGTGGGCACGGTGCGCCTGTGGGCCTTTGGGTCCGAGGCCCTTCTCACCAAGTCCGACGCGGCGTTTAGGATCAACTCCTACGGCGCGGTGCTGGTCGCGGCCGCCATCGCCATCGTCTTGGCCTGCGTGATCGGCTACTTCACGTCCAAGAGGATGGCCATGCCCATCCAGCGCATCACCTCGACCGCCAAGCAGATCCGCAACGGAGACATGACGGCGCGCTCGGGCGTGAAGGGCACAGACGAGATCGGCCAGCTGGGCGAGACCTTCGACGACATGGCCTCCACGCTGGAGCGCGACCTCAAGCTGGAGCACCGCCTCACGGGCGACGTGGCCCACGAGCTGCGCACCCCGCTGATGGCCATGCAGGCCACCGTCGAGGCCATGCAGGACGGCGTGCTTCCCGCGGACGACGAGCACTTCGAGACCGTGGCCTCGGAGGTGCGGCGCTTGTCTCGCCTGGTCGACGCCATGCTCAAGCTTTCGCGCCTGGAGAACAACACCGCCGAGCTCAAGACCGAGCGCACCGACGTGGTCTACCTCATCAAGAGCCTGGTCACTTCTCAGCACGCCTTGTTCCACGACAAGGGTCTTCACCTGCGCTTCATTAACGAGAGCGGCCGCGAAGAGGTCATGGCCGACATCGACGCCGACCTCATTCGCGAGGCCGTGGTCAACCTCATGAGCAACGCCATGCGCTACACCGACGCAGACGGCTACGTGAAGGTCTCGGTCAAGCTCGACCGCGAGGACGTGCTGATCTCGGTCCAGGACACGGGCATCGGCATCGCCAAGGAGGACATCCCGCAGACGTTCTCGCGCTTCTGGCGCTCGGACGTGAGCCGCGAGCGCGTGAGCGGCGGCCTGGGCGTTGGCCTGTCGCTGACCAAAGAGATCGTCGACAAGCACAACGGCACCATCCTCGTCGAGTCCGAGCTGGGCCGCGGCACCACCTTTACGCTGCGGATTCCCCAGAACCGCGGCCGCCGCAACCTCGCGCAGGTCATCCAGGAGGGCTAGGCGAGACGGACCTCGCGGGCCACGGGCGCCGCGGTCTTCTCGCCACCTCCACCGACGCGGGCCGTTGCGGTAAACTAGTGGATTGTGCATACGGCACAGCCTCGCGTCAGAGAGGCACCTCACAGCCAAGGAAGGTTGATAATCGTGGCAACTATTGAGCTTCGTCCGGATTCCCACGGTAAAGTTCGCGACATCTATGACTGCGGAGACAAGCTGCTCATGGTGGCTTCCGACCGCATCTCTGCCTTTGACTACATCCTGCCCGACGAGATCCCGTTCAAGGGCGAGGTCCTGACCCGCATCTCGGCGTTTTGGTTCGAGCGCTTTGCCGACCTCATGCCCAACCACATGATCTCGTGCGACGTGGCCGACCTGCCCGAGGAGTTCCAGCAGTACGCCGACTACCTGGCCGGCCGCTTCATGCTGGTCAAGAAGGCCCAGACCGTGCCCATCGAGTGCATCGTGCGCGGCTACCTCACCGGCTCCGGCAAGAAGACCTACGACGCCGACGGCACCGTCTGCGGCATCAAGCTGCCCGAGGGCCTGACCGAGGCCTCCAAGCTTCCCGAGCCGATCTTCACCCCGTCCACCAAGGCCGAGCTGGGCGACCACGACGAGAACATCAGCTTCGAGCGCTGCGCAGAGATCGTGGGCGCAGACGTCGCCGAGCAGCTGCGCGACGCCTCCATCAAGATCTACAAGGCCGCGGCCGAGTACGCCGCCACCCGCGGCATCATCATCGCCGACACCAAGTTCGAGTTCGGCTTCATCGACGGCCAGCTCACGCTGATCGACGAGTGCCTGACGCCCGATTCCAGCCGCTTCTGGCCGGCCGAGGGCTACGCCGAGGGCCACGTCCAGCCCAGCTACGACAAGCAGTACGTCCGCGACTGGCTCAAGGCCAACTGGGACTTCACCGGTGACGCCCCCAAGCTGCCCGCCGACGTGCTCGAGGGAACCTCCAGCCGCTACCAGGAGGCCTTCCAGATCATTACCGGTACCGAGTTCAAACCCATGAAGGAGTCCAATGTCTCTGCGTGACACGATCGAGGGCGCACGCTCCGAAGCTAAAGAGAACGCGTCTAACCTGAGCCTCAAGAAGAAGGACGCCGAGGAGAAGGGCGAGAAGGACGGCGAGGCCAAGGTCCCCGCGTACGACCCCTTCCAGCCCGGCAAGTCCTCTGCCGCGACCGGCCGTCCCAAGTCCGAGGCCGGCTCCTCCGTGCGCCTCGAGGGCAAGTACAAGGGTGCCACGCCGCTCGAGCGCTCGAGCATGACCAAGGAGGAGAAGAAGGCCGAGCGTGCGCGCGAGCGTGCCCGCGAGGACATGCGCACCCGCGCCTACGACCTGATCCTCAAGGCCAACCCCGAGTACAAGCGCACCGAGAAGGTCTGGTGGGTCCTTTTGGGCATCGGCTTTGGCTGCACCGTCGTTTCTCTGCTGGTGGCCTACTTCCTGGGCGGCCAGGACCTGGGCACCACCTCGGGCGTTATCTCGGTCGTCGCGCTGGTGCTGGCGTACGTCTTCATCATCGGCGGCTTCATCTACGACCTGGTCAAGCGCCGTCCGTGCCGCAAGGCCGCCGAGAAGCGCCTTGCCAGCATGAACGACAAGCACGTCGCCGAGTTCATCGAGCAGGCCGAGCGCGCCGCAGCCGAGAAGGGCTCCGACAAGTAGGTTTTATGCCATGTGGGATGTGCTCGCGGCCGAGCCGGGCGCACGTCTCGCTAAGGTGTTAGAATCAGGTTTCATGCCTTCGTAGCTCAGGGGATAGAGCACCGCTCTCCTAAAGCGGGTGTCGGCCG
>CAVAUD010000149.1:0-3576 GCA_963591565.1 bacterium | reverse complement strand
ACGCGCAGGTGACCCTCAAGAGCAAGCTCGGCGAGGGGACGACGATCACGGTCACCTTCCCGGCAGGGGAGTAGGGCCCGGCGGGGGGTTATTGCTACAAAATCGAGGCACAGGCGACGTCGGACGGGCTTCTCGCTACAAAATCGCGGGGTTGGCGACGCGTAAAGGGCTTCTCGCTACAAAATCGCGGGGTTGGCGACGCGTAAAGGGCTTCTCGCTACAAAATCGCGGGGTTGGCGACGCGTAAAGGGCTTCTCGCTACAAAATCGCGGGGTTGGCGACGCGTAAAGGGCTTCTCGCTACAAAATCGCGGCACGGGCGACAGGTTAGCGTCGCCCGTGCCGTTGTTTTGTGGCAGACGACAGCCGAAACGTCGCCCGTGCGCTCATTTTGTGGCGAGAAGCCCGCCCGCTGTCGCCGATCACACGAGGCGCATGGCCTCCTGCACGGCGCCGGCGAGGTTTGCGTCGTTGCCCAACTCGGCCGCCTTGACCTGCGGCTGCGGAATCCCGCCGAAAGCTTGGTAGGCCTCGACGACGGCCGGCATCTCGGCGCGCAACGCGGCGAGAAGCTCGGGCCTCGCCGAGATGCCGCCCGAGATCACAAAGACCTCGGGGTCGATCACGCACTGCAGGTTGGCCAGCGTGGCGTCGAAGGCGCGCGCGTAGCGGGAAAGCGCCCGCAGCGCCGCCTCGTCGCCGGCCTCGATGAGCCCGAAGATCCGGTGCCCGTCGAGGGAGTCGTCGGACTTGATGCCCTTCTCGGCCGCGACCATGTCGCGCAGGCCCCGCCAACCGCAGGCGCCGGAGAAGAGGTCGAGCCCCAGCTCGGAATCGGGGCGCACGTCGTTTCGCAAAAACGAGAACTCGCCGGCGAAGCAGTGGGCCCCGCGAAGGACGCGCCCGTCGATGACGATGCCGCCGCCGATGCCCGTGCCGATGGCCAACACAACGCCGCACTTCACGCCGCGTAAGGCCCCGGCCGCGTACTCGCCCAGGGCGCAGCACTTGCCGTCGTTGTTCACGGCCACGGGCAGCCCCAGCTTATCGCGCAGCCGCCGGCCCAAGGGATAGCCGTCCATGTAGCGAAGCGCGCCGCCGCGGTGGATCGTGCCGTCGGGGTCGTCCTCGTAGATGCCTCCGGGGACCGACACGCCCACGGCCTCGATGCGCTCGAGGTGCGGGCGAACCAGGTCGACGAGAACCGCGACCAGCTCGTCGGCCGTCTCGAAGGCCGTCGGTAGGCTGCCGCGCGTGACGACGTGGAACTCCTCGTTCAAGATCGCCCACTTGACGGCCGTCCCGCCGATGTCGATGCCAAAGTACTCCTTCATGGGTTTCTCCAATTTAAGACGCGGCGGCCGCGGACAATCGCCGCAACCGCCGAGATGCGTGTTCAAAGGGCCGGCCGGCCCGCGGCCGCCATGACCGCCCCGCGTTACAGCAGGTACTTGTGGATAAGATACACCGGCGTGCAGCTCCAGGCGTGGCAGTAGCTGTTGACGATGGGCGAGCCGTACGGGCTGAAGTCGGGCTTGTCGGGGTCGAAGGCCTCCCAGAAGGTGTCGGCGCCCAGGGCGATCATCTTGCCCCAGTAGCTCTTCATGAGGCTCGTCGCCTCGTCGACCAGCCCGGCCTCGAAGAGCGCCTCGACCACGTGGTGGTACATGTACGGCGTCGCGATGCCGCGCACCGGGAAGAGCTCGGCCACCGTGCGCTCCATGAGGGCACGGTTGCCCTCGTCGTCCAGCACGTGGGCGAGCACCATCCACACCTGGCTGGCGATGTTGAACTCGTTTCCCGTCGTGACAAACAGGCCGTGCTCGGCAATAAAGAGCTGCTCACGGGCATAGTTGACCATCTGGTCGAGACGCTCGGCGTAGGCCGGGGCGTCCGTGTCGCCCACAAGGCGCGCGAGCTCGACGAACTGGCGCAGGACATAGATCGTCTCGGCCTGACCGCAGGTGTCCTTGTTGAACTCGTGGGACCAGTCGACAAAAACGGGGTAGGAGTCGCTCGTCACCAGGCGGCCGTCTGCGTCCACCATGCGCAGCGCGTAGTCCATCTGCTTCTTGCAGGTGGGGTAGAGCTCGCGCACCAGGTCGAGGTCGGGGTGGGCCGCGTGCAGGTCAGAGAGCACGCTGATGAAGAAGAGGCTGTACTCGAAGAGGAACGTGTCGTCGGGCACCGGCGCGGGCTTGGTGAAGACGTTCGCGCTGATGCGGCCATCTGCGGCGGTCATGCCGGCAAAGAGGTACAGGCAGCGTTTGACCAGCTCAACGTTGTCGAAGGTCGCGTAGTTGGCAAGGGCCTGCAGGCGCAGGTCGCCCAGCCACAGGCGCCGGTCGCGCTTGGGGCCGTCCTCGAAGACCTCCTGCATGCAGTCGGCCAGCGTCTTGGCCGAGACGCGATAGATCGCCTCGAGGTCGGGGTCGCCCAGGTCGGGCACGGTCAGGGCCGTCATGTCAACGGCGCTTTCTGCCATGACGAGCGGGTTCGAGAAGTGCGCGGCCCACTTGAGGGAGGTGTCGACGGCCTCGATGCGCACGTAGCGAAAGCTGTAGCGGCGCGGCAGCTCGAGGCGGGCGGGCAAAACGTCGAGGTGGACGTACTCGTCCTGGATCCACGACTTGGAAAGCCAGCCGTCGTAGTCGGCCGGGTCGGCGGCCAGCTCGGCGGGGATCTCGGCGAAGCTCAGCTTGAGGAACAGCGGCGCGTCCATCGGCGAGCCCACGGACTCGATGTCGACCGAGAAGCTGCCCACGCAGTGCTGGCCAAAGTCCAGGATGAGGCTCTGACCGCGCGAAAGACCAACGCCGGGCAGGTCAGCGATGGGGGTGGCGGCGGGCACGGCTGCCCAGCCGTCCTGTTTGGTCGGGTCGCCGGCAAGCTCGACCACGTCGACGGGCGCGACGGGCGTCTTGTGGATGCGCGGGGTGTTCTTCTCGGCTTTGGCGAGAAGGCCCGCGTCGTGGTTGAACACGACGTCGGAGTTGATCTGTACGTTGAACTCGGCCATAAAGACCTTCTTTCTCTGCAAATAAAGCGCTGGTAGATGGCGAGACGGACGGCGGACGAGATGACGGGCGGTTGCCCCGGGCGGCCCGTCCTGGCCGCAGGGGGGGCGGGCGGCGGCATGGGGGTACCGCCGCCCGCCATAAGGGAAAGGGCGCGAGCGGCGGCCGGGAAATTCCGTCGCCCGCGAGGGGAAGGTCCGGGAAAGGGTCCGGTTAGTCGACGTTCTTGATGAGCAGGATGAAGACCACGCCCACAAGGATCAGCGCCGCGGCGATGGGGAACGCCAGGAAGTACGAGCCGGTGTTCACGACGATGACGGAGGTCAGCACGGGGCCTAGGATCTGGCCGATCGTGTTGGCGATGTTCAGGATGCCCAGGTCCTTGCCGGCGTTTTCTTGATCGGGCAGGACGTCGACGTTAAGCGCCTGGTCGACCGAGGAGTACACGCCGTAGCCCAGGCCCGCGAAGAGGGCAAAGACGTACATGCTGAAGGCGTTCTTGAGAAGCCACGGGGCGGCGATGCCGATGCAGATCATGACGCAGGCGACGACGATGATGG
>CAVAUD010000148.1:0-3587 GCA_963591565.1 bacterium | reverse complement strand
GGCGTTGGGTGTTCATGGGTATCTCCATCCAAGGCTGACGGATAGCTGAACCTACAGGTAAACAGTAGCACGCGCGGATGCTCGCAAAACCGCCGGTTGAAAGAATGGACACGCTGTTTAGCGCCAAAAGGTATAGGCTAGAGACGTAACCGTACAAGTTAGAAAGAGGTAACTCACATGAGCGACACCTATGCCGCGGCCCCGCAAAACGCCGCCGCAATCGAGAGCGAAGATCTTCTCGCCGCAAAGAACGCCTGGTCAGGGGAGCGCGCAAACGTCGTTGCTAAGAACGCCGTCACCTCGGCGGGCATCCGCGCCGCCGCCCGCGTGCCCGAGGCCGTCGCCAAAAACGCTTTGGCTTTTGATATCGACCTCGCGCAGGGCGAGCGCTGCGACCAGCAGAGGTCCGGCCGCTGCTGGATGTTCGCGAGCCTGAACACCATGCGCTTCCGCGTCATCAAGAAGTACAACCTCAAGACCTTCGAGCTCTCGCAGGCCTATCCCCTGTTTTGGGACAAGCTCGAGAAGAGCAACTGGTTCCTGTGCAACATCATCGACACGGTTGAGGAGCCCCTGGACGGCCGCCTGGTGAGCTACCTGCTGAGCGACCCCATTTGCGACGGCGGCCAGTGGGACATGTTCCGCGCCCTGGTGGCCAAGTACGGCGTGTGCCCCAAGGAGGCCATGCCCGAGACCGCCTGCTCCAGGAACACGCACGAGATGGACGCCTATCTCACCCGCTACCTGCGCGGATGTGCCCGTCGCCTGCGCGACGCGCATGCCGCCGGCGCCTCGGCAAGCGACCTGCAGCAGATGCGCGCGCAGATGGTCGAGGAGGTCTATGCCCTTCTCGTCACCTGCCTGGGAGAGCCGCCCGCGAGCTTCGAGGTGCGCCTGCGCGACAAGGACGGCGAGCTGGCCCTGGGCGGCACCTTCACGCCGCAGGAGTTCTTCGCCGAGGCCGTCGACATGCGCCTCGACGACTTCGTGAGCCTAATCAGCGCGCCCACGGCCGACAAGCCCTTTGGCCACGCCTACAGCGTCTCTCGCCTGGGCAACGTCGTGGAGGCGGGCGGCGTGCGCTACCTCAACCTGCCCATCGACGAGCTCAAGCGCGTCACGGTGGCCCAGCTGGCCGACGGCCTGCCCGTGTGGTTCGGCTGCGACGTCGACCAGTCGTACCTTCGCGAGGAGGGCATCATGGACACCGCGGCGATCGACGTCGACGGCCTGTTTGGCTTCCCCGTCGAGAAGTGCCTCGACCGCGCCGAGCGCCTGGACTACGGTGAGTCGCTCATGACCCACGCCATGGTCTTCGAGGGCGTGCGCCTGGACGAGACGGGCGCGCCCACGATGTGGAAGGTCGAGAACAGCTGGGGCAAGGACCACGGCCGCGACGGCTTCGACACGATCAGCGACGCGTGGTTCGACGAGTACGTCTACCAGGTCGTCGTTGACAAGAAGTACCTCACGGCCGAGCAGCGCGACGTCTACGAGAACGAAGAGGCCCACGTGCTTGCCCCCTGGGACCCCATGGGGTCCCTCGCCCGCGTGCGCTAGGCGGCGCGGCCGCGGGCGGCCTTCTGGACCGAAAAGCCTTACAACCGTCTTGTTTCGGCAGCACGACATGATCTTCTCGCCGCGTCCTTCTCGCCGTCTCATAACGCAAAAGCGCCCCGTCTCCTGTGTGGGAGGCGGGGCGCGTGCGTTAAACAAGGGCGAGGTGGGCCGATAAGCCGGGTTCTGTCTGGGGCGGCCATTTATCTACTGCGGACGTCGCCGTCCGCCTCTAGCGCGCAACCCGAGCACAGTGCGGGCCACACCATGGTGCTCCTATTTGCGTTTGCTCCGGATGGGGCTTGCCAAGCCGCCGTGTTGCCACGACGCTGGTGGTCTCTTACACCACCGTTTCAGCTTTTCCCTTTACGCGCGCGAGCGCCCGTAGGTGGGAGTCTTCTTTTCTGCGGCGCTTTCCGTCGGGTTACCCCGCCTGGCCGTTAGCCAGCATCCTGCCCTGTGGAGCCCGGACTTTCCTCATGCGCGATTGCTCGCGCCCGCGGTCGCCTGGCCCACCTCGCGTGGAAGATTCTAGCACGGGCGGAGCGGGTTTCTCGCCGGGTTTGTCGGGTAATTCACGCGCTCTCTAGCTTTTGCGTTGACGCGGGACTAAAATAGTCAAGTTATGCGTATGGCCTGCGGGTGTTTGCCGCGCGGGCCGGCCTGGTCGAAAGGCGCGTGCTCGTGGCTTTGCTTGATTTTCTCACCACCGAGGCTAAGCCTCCCCTGCCCATCCAGGCGATTCAAAACCCCCAGGTCATCTGCGCGCCCGTGAACGGCGACGCCCTGCCGCTGTCCAAGGTGGCAGACCCTGTTTTCGCCAGCGGCATGCTGGGGCAGGGCATTGCGCTAAAGACCTCCTCTGACGTCGCGTTTTCGCCGGTCACAGGCACCGTGACCGCCATCGTCAAGACCAAGCACGCCGTCGCGATCAAGGCGACGAGCGGCGCCGAGGTCCTCGTCCACGTGGGCGTCGACACGGTGCGCCTGCACGGCCAGGGCTTCTCGCTGTTTGTCAAGCAGGGCTCGCGCGTCAAGGCCGGAGACCCCCTGATCGCCTTCGACCGCGCCCTTATCGCCGAGAAGAACCTCGACGACACCGTCATCGTGACCGTCACCAACGCCAACGAGTTCGCGGCTGTGAGGCCTTGCGACGCGGCCCAGGTAAACGCGGGCTCGGCCCTGATCGAGATCGAGCGCTAACGTGGGCGAGGCCGCAGTCGAGAGCTACCGTACCCTGCGCTCGGGCGTCGAGGTCACCGGCGAGTTCGAGGACCGCCGCAGCCGCTTTATCGCGCAGCTGGTCCACGTCGACTCGCAGGAGGCCGCCGAGGCGCATATCGCCTGCGTGCGGGCCCGGCACCACGACGCGCGCCACAACGTCCCGGCCTGGATCCTGGCCGACGGCAGCGAGCGCTGCTCCGACGACGGCGAGCCCAGCCGCACCTCGGGCATGCCCACGCTGGAGGTTTTGCGCGGCGACGGGCTGAAGGACGTCTGCTGCGTGGTCACGCGCTACTTCGGCGGGACGCTGCTGGGGCCCGGGGGGCTCGTGCGTGCCTACACCAACGCGACCAAGGCGGCAGTCGAGGCCGCGGCCGCGCAGGGAGCCGTCGCGCTGATGACCCAGGTCACTGCCGTTGAGATCCGTCTCCCCTACCCGATGTACGACCGCGTGAGCCGCCTGGTCGCGGATTGCGGTGGCAAGGTCGCCGACTCCCAGTTTGCCGAGGACGTGCGCCTGACCTGCGATTTCATCAACGGTGACGAGGCGCGCTTCGTGCGCGAGGTCCGCGAGGCCGCCAACGGCGAGGACCTCTGCCGCGTCCAGGCGCCCCGCTTCGCGGAGTTTTAAGGGGTCGCGAACGGGGTTTCGCGGCCTAGTTCCAAACAAAAAGACGATATTGGGTGGCCGGATCGCGTGCGAGCGGGTCGCTGGCGAAAACCCGCGACAAAAGCCCAGTTGGCCAGAGTCGCGGAGCGCGGTTGTTCGTCTATTTCCAGAGTCAGACACCCAATATCGCATTTTT
>CAVAUD010000147.1:0-3675 GCA_963591565.1 bacterium | reverse complement strand
CGGCGATTCTCGGCCCCAGGGCCGGGTCGCGAAGGATCTCAAGCGCGGTGGTATGTGAGAAGACGATACCCATAGTGGGCTTAGCGTACCCATCTGCCCCCACAGACTATCCTTCGTTTTATGTAAGCGACCACTTTTTTCTTCTCGCCACAAAAGCGTGCCTCGGGCGCACGCCAGAGGTCTTCTCGCCACAAAAAAGCGGGTCGGGCGCCATTATCCCTGCGCCCGACCTGCGATTTCGTAGCAACCAGCCAGACAACCTGCGCCCGACCCATCATTTTGTGGCGAGAAGTCCCTCGCGTGTCGCCCACCCCGCGGTTTCGTAGCGGAGAAGCCCCGCGAAGCGGCTCGTGGCCCCTCGCCCTTACGCGTACGCCTCGCGAAGCTTGTTCGAGAGCTCCATGTTGGCCGAGTAGTCGACCGGCACGACCACGACGCTGGGCGCGTCGGTGTTCGCGAAGGCCTTCTCCAGCGTGGGGATGAGCTCCTCGGTCGACTCGACGCGGTAACCGTGGCAGTGCATCGACTCGGCGTAGGCCTTGAAGTCGGGGTTCGAGAACTCGACGCCAAACACGTCGCCGAACTGCTCCTCTTCCTTCCACTTGATCAGGCCGTAGTGCGAGTCCTCCCACAGCAGCGTGACGAACGGCACGTGCTCGCGCACCGCGGTCTCGAGCTCCTGCGAGTTCATGAGGAAGCCGCCGTCGCCGGACACCGCCAGGACGCGCTTCTCGGGGTACAGCAGCTTGGCCGCGAAGGCGCCCGGCACCGCGAAGCCCATCGACGCGAAGCCGTTGGAAATGAGGCAGGTCTTGGGCTCGTAGCAGGGGTACTCGCGCCCGATCCAGATCTTGTGGGCGCCCACGTCGGAGACCAGGATGTCGGAGTGGCCCATGACCTTGCGCATGTCAGAGATGATGCGCGCCGGCTTCATGGGGAAGGAGTCGTCGGCCGCGAGCTCGGCGAACTCGTCGCGCAGGCGCTGGCCCACGGCGAGCATCTCGGTCGGCTCGGGCTTGTCCTCGCGCGTCGCCGAGCGCAGGATCTGGTAGATGCTGTCGGAGAGGTCGCCGATGACCTCGACCTCGGGGTCGTACTCCTGGTTGACGTCGGTCGGCAGCGCGGCCACGTTGATGATGGTCATCTCGTGGGTGTGCCACTTCTTGGGCGCGCATTCGACCAGGTCGTAACCTATGCCAATGACCAGGTCGGCCATGTCGAACGCATCAATAATGTAATCATGCTGCGGGATGCCCACGACGCCGAGGCTGTACTGGTTGTCGCAGGGGATGATGCCCTTGGCCATCATGGTCTGGACCACGGGGATGTGCAGGCGCTCGGCCATGGTGGTCACGGCCTGGGCCGCCTTGCCGCGGACGGCGCCGGCGCCGGCCAAGATGACGGGGTTCTTCGCCTGCGAGATGAGCTCGGCCGCGCGCGTGACCGAGGCGGGCTCGGCGTACTGGGCGGGCGCCTGCTGGCGGCGCAGGGGCTTGGCCGGGCTGGGCATGTGGGCGATGTTCTTGGGGAAGTCGATGTGGGTGGCGCCGGGCTTGCCGCTCTCGGCGTACTTGAAGGCCAAACGGCAGATCTCAGAGATCGTGTCGGGCCTCATGACGACCTTCGAGCGCTTGGTGATCGGCGCGAACATCGAGGTGAGGTCGAGGTACTGGTGGCTCGTGAACTGCATGAGCTCGCTCGAGACCTGGCCGGTGATGGCGACCAGCGGAGCGCCGTCCAAGAAGGCGTCGGCCACGCCGGTGACCAGGTTGGTCGCGCCCGGGCCCAGGGTCGCCAGGCAGACGCCGGCGTGGCCGGTCAGGCGGCCGTAGACGTCGGCCATGAAGGCCGCGCCCTGCTCGTGGCGGGTGGGGATGAAGTGGATGCCGGCCTCCTTGATGGCGAACATCAGGTCGAGGTTCTCCTCGCCGGGAATGCCGAAGATGGTGTCCACGCCCTCTGCCTGCAGGCAGTCGACGAGAACCTGGGCGGTCGTCTTGGTCTGGGCCTCGGCGGCCTTGGTCTTAGCTTGAGCCATAACTCCTCTTCCAAAGTTGCGTATGCCATAGCGAGGATAGCCCGCGAGAAAGACAGGCGGGCTACCATCGTGTTATCAGTTGGTTGCGGCGAGAAGGCCGCAGGTCAGACGGCGAGAAGGACGCGGGTCAGGTGGCGAGAAGGACGCGGGGGTCGGGGGGCGGCGGGTCGGCGGGGCCAGTCGGCCCGGATCGTGCGTCCGAAGCCCGCGCGTCGCCGCGCACGTCTCCCCTACTTCCAGCTCTTCTCCAGGATCTCCTGCACGTCGGCGTGGGACAGGGGCGCCGGGTCGTGCGCGAACAGGGCCGCGTTGGTGTCCAGCGCGTTGGCCGCGATGTCCGAGAGCTCGTCTCGGCCGATGCCCCAGTCGCTCATCTTGAGGCCGTCCATGCCGCAGGCCTCGAAGAGCCCCTCCAGCGCGGCGAGAAAATCCTCGGGGCGGCTGGCGTCGGCGCGGCCCATGAGGCGGGCCATCTCGACGTAGCGCTCGTCGCAGGCGTGGGCGGCGATCATGTGGGCGTGGTAGGCGGCCGCGATCATGATGAGGCCGGCGCCGTGGGGCAGGTCGTGGTGATGGGCGCTCATGCCGTGCTCGGTGCCGTGGCAGCCGCAGCAGCCGCTGCAGACCATCGCGTAGCCGCCCAGCGTGTTGGCGAAGGCCAGCTCGGTGCGGGCGTCGATGTCGCTGCCGTCGTTCACGCAGGTAGGCAGGGCGTGCGCGGCGCGGGCGATGCCCTCGCGGCAGACCATGTCGCCCATGTAGTTGTGGTTGTTGGCGATGAAGCACTCCACGTTGTGGAACAGCGCGTCGAAGCCCTGGAAGGCCGTGAGGCGAGAAGGCACCGTGAGCATGAGCTCGGGGTCGACGACCGAGAGCACGGGCACGAGGCGCGGGTCGCCCAGGCGCAGCTTCTCGTCGGTCTCCTCGTACGAGATGACGGCGCCGCCGTCGACCTCCGAGCCGGTGCCCGCCGTGGTCGTCACGCACACGAGCGGCAGCGGGTCGGCCTCGATGGGCAGGCCCTTTGCGGTGCCGCCCATCACGAAGTCCCAGATGTCGCGGGGCGCGGTCACGCCGTTCTCGTCCGTGGCGAGGTTGGCGGCCGCGGCGCAGATGCCCTTGCAGCCGTCCATGACCGAGCCGCCGCCCAGCGCCAGGACAAAGTCGCAGCCCTCGCTATGGGCCAGGCGAGCGCCGGCGTTCACGGTCTCGCGCAGCGGGTTGGGCTCGATGCGGTCGAAGAGCACGTGGGTCACGCCCGCGCGGTCGAGCTCGGCCTCGACGCGGGCCAGGTAGCCGTTTGCCTTCACCGACTTGCCGCCCGTGGTGACAAGAAGCGCGCGGCGGCCGGGCAGCCTCTGATCGCCCAGCTCGGCCAGCTTGCCGGGGCCAAACAAAACCCTGGTGTTCGCGAAAAACGTGTACGTGTTGCTCATAAGCCCTCCCCCGTTTTGCCGTTGACCCAAGAAGAATACCGCAGCCGGGGTGCGGCAACGGCGAGAATACCGCCGCGTCGCGGGCGCGCTACAAAATCCCGGGGTCGGCGCATCCCGAGGGTCTTCTCGCCACAAAAACGCGGGGTCGGCGACGGTCGGAGGTCTTCTCGCCACAAAATCGATGCACGGGCGACGCTAAAC
>CAVAUD010000146.1:0-3682 GCA_963591565.1 bacterium | reverse complement strand
CAAATTTCGGGCTTGTCTGATAGTCGCGTATCAGACAAGCCCGTTTTTTGTGGCCCGATTATCAGACAAGTCGAAAAACTGCAGCTGAGAAGCCCGAAAACTATCAGACAAGTCCTCGAATTGAAGGAGAGGCGGGGAGAAGGGGAGAAGGAGAGACGGTGGGGCAGAGAAGCCCGGGTCGCGAGAAAACCTACCGGGCCTTCTTTCCCTCGACGGCGTGCGCGACGTTGAGAAGCACGAGGCCCAAGACGCTGGCGGTGACGCTCGCGGCGAGAATGGCGCACTTGGCGGCCAGCTGCTCGGCCCCGGCGTCAAACGACAGGCCCGAGATCAAAATGCACATCGTGAAGCCGACGCCGCCCAGCACGCCCACGCAGAGCAGCTGCCCCCACGTCGACCCTTCCGGCAGCGGCGAGAAACCCACCTTGACCAGCAGCGTTGTCACCGCGACGATGCCCAGCGGCTTGCCCAGCACCAGGCCCAGGAAGACTCCCTGCGCCACCGGGTCGCCCAGGATCGAGGCCGGGTCGACGCCAACCAGCCGCAGCTGCGCGTTGGCGAAGGCGAACAGCGGCAGGATGATGAAGTTCACCGGGGTGGCGATGGCCGTCTCGACGCGCTGCAGCGGCGGGGTCACGCGGTGCATGATGTTCTCGACGCGCTTGGCCGTCTGGGTGAATCCGTGCTGGCCCAGGACGTGCAGCTCGGGGTCGTAGGCGTCGTCGAGCTCTGTCCCGCGCTCGTCAAGCCATTCCTGGATGCTTCCAAGTTTGATGTCGGATTTGACCGGCAGGAAGAAGGCCAGGATCACGCCGGCCAGCGTCGCGTGGACGCCGGACTGCAGCATGCAGGCCCACAGCACCAGGCCCAGCAAGATGTAGTAGCGCGCGTGATATACCTGCAGTTTATTGAGCGCCCACAGGCCCACGCACACCACGGCCGAGGCCGCCAGCCACCCGATCGAGGGCGACTGCCCATAGAACAGCGCGATCACGATGATGCCGAGAAGGTCGTCGGCGATGGCCAGCGTCGAGAAGAACACCTTGGCCGCCGGCGCCACCTTGTCGCCCGCGAGCGACATGATGCCCAGCGCGAAGGCGATGTCGGTCGCGATGGGGACGGCCCAGCCGTTGGCCGCGCCACCCCAGTTGAGCAGCGTGTATATGAGCGCGGGCGCCGCGACGCCGCCGCACGCGGCCAGGATAGGCATCATGGCCTGGCGCGGGTTGGTCAAGACGCCGGCCGTCAGCTCGTACTTGAGCTCAATGCCCACCGAGAGGAAGAAGATCGCCATCAAAAAGTCGTTGATGAAGCCCTCGACGGTGATGCTCGCGGTTATGGGCCCCAGCGTGAAGCCAAGGGGCTGCTCGAGAAGCTCGATGACGGGGTAGTAGGCGTCGGTGTTGGCCACGATAACGGCGGCGATCGCGGCGGCGACCATGACGGCCGCGGCGATCGTCCCGTTGTGGGTGATGCGCGCCAGGCTCTTCTTGCGCTGACAGCGCTCGGCAACGGCCGGCACCGCCACGATGGGGGAGAGCGCAGCGGCCCCGGTGCCGGTCCCGCCCGCGCCCTGGCCCGCCGCGCCCGCGGCCCCGTTCTTCTCGCTAACGTCCATCTTGGCCTCCAAACCTGGGATTTTCTTCTCCCTTATAGCGCTTCTCGCCCCGCTCGCCGCCCAGACGCCTCGTAAAAGAACGGCTGGTTTCGTGTAGCTCACAAGTTGTTGACGCCCGGTAACGAACTGTTTCGCCGCGTCCACACGAATCACTTATCTGTCAACTTAATTTTGGCGAGCGAGTCAACTCACCCGGCAAACGATACGTTTTGCCCGGCGAACGCGCGCAGGGCTTCTCGCCAACAAGGAAAAAGGTAAAGAGGAGGTAGATATGTTCAGTTCCGCAGACGTCACTTGGACGCTCGTCGCGGCGTTCCTCGTGTACTTCATGCAGGCGGGCTTCGCGTTGTGCGAGGCCGGCCTCACCCGTGCCAAGAACACGGGCAACATCTTGATGAAGAACCTGATGGACTTCTGTATCGGCACGCCGTGCTACTGGTTCGTCGGCTTCGGCATCATGTTTGGCGGCACCGGCGCCCTTATCGGCGGCTTCGACCCGTTCATCCAGGGTAGCTACGACTTTGGCACCCTTCCCACCTGGGTCTACGCCGTCTTCCAGACCGTCTTTTGCGCCACCGCGGCCACGATCGTCTCGGGCTCCATGGCCGAGCGCACCAACTTCAAGGCCTACGTGCTCTACTCCGCGATGATCTCGCTCATCGTCTACCCCGTCTCGGGCCACTGGATCTGGGGCGGCGGCTGGCTTGCCGAGATGGGCTTCCACGACTTCGCCGGCTCCACCGCGGTCCACTTCGTCGGCGGCGTCACCGCCTGCCTGGGCGCGGCCCTTCTCGGCCCCCGTATCGGCAAGTACGACAAGGACGGCAACCCGCGCGCTATTCTCGGCCACAACATGACCGCCATGGCCCTGGGCGTCTTCATCCTGTGGTTCTGCTGGTTTGGCTTCAACGGCGGCTCGACCGTCTCGATGACCGGCGACGACGTCATGACCAACGCCGGCCTGATCGTCTTCAACACCAACCTGGCCGCCGCGCTGGCGACCCTGACCGCGATGATCTTCACCTGGTGCCGCTACGGCAAGCCCGACGTGTCGCTCACCTTCAACGCCTCGCTGGCCGGCCTTGTCGCCATCACCGCAGGTTGCGACGTCGTCGACCCCTTCGGCGCGGCCGTGATCGGCATCCTCGCCGGCATCCTGGTTATCCTGTCGGTCGAGTTCTTCGATAAGGTCGCCAAGATCGACGACCCCGTCGGCGCCGTCTCGGTCCACGGAGCCTGCGGCTGCCTGGGCACCCTGTGCGTCGGTCTCTTCGCCACCGACGGCGGCCTCTTCTACGGCGGCGGCGCGTCTCTGCTGGGCGTCCAGGCCCTGGGTCTTCTCGCCGTGGCCGCGTGGGTCCTGGTCACGATGTTCATCGTCTTCAAGGTGATCGACAAGTTCGTCGGCCTGCGCGTCTCCGAGCAGATCGAGATCGACGGCCTCGACTTCGCCGAGCACGGCCTGCCCACCGCCTATGCCGGCTTCGCCATCAGCGACCCGACCTACGCCAACCTCGAGCTCGTTGACCCCTACGAGGGCACCGACCTGGGCGAGGACGACATCGACAAGGCCAGCGACGCCAAGGTCAACGCCGCCGTCCCCGTGGTTGCCGCGCCCGTCTCGACCGGCATGCACAACATCAGCGTGTGCTGCAAGGCCTCCAAGCTCGACGAGCTCAAGGTCGCCCTCAACAAGGCCGGCATCACGGGCATGACCGTCAGCCAGGTCACCGGCTACGGCCTGCAGAAGGGCGCCGGCGAGAAGTACCGCGGCGTCGAGGTCGACGCGCGCCTGCTGCCCAAGGTCAAGGTCGAGATCGTGGTGGGCAACATCCCCTACCAGCAGATCGTTGACGTGATCAAGCGCGTCCTGTACACCGGCCACATCGGCGACGGCAAGATCTTCGTCTACGGCGTCGAGAAGGTCGTCAAGGTCCGCACCGGCGAGGAGGACCTGCTCGCCCTCACCGACACGGCTGAGTAGGACCAGGCGAGAAGGGCTTCGCGGCTCGCCTCGCGCGTAAAGTTCGGGCCCGTCAGGTGCTTTGCCGCCTGACGGGCCCG
>CAVAUD010000145.1:0-3694 GCA_963591565.1 bacterium | reverse complement strand
CCCGCCGACCGCCTGCGCGCGACGGCCGTGGCCCTGCGGTCCAACAGAAAGGATCTGATCTATCGGTGAGTTCTACTCAAAGCAGCGCTCGCGTCCACGTCGAGCACCCGCACCTCGCAATGATGGGCCTGTACCTTGGCGGCTTCATCGGCATGTTCTCGGAGAGCGCCCTTAACGTCGCCCTGCCCTCGCTGACCCGCGTCTTTGGCGTCACCACCGCCGTCGCGCAGTGGATGGTCGTCGGATACATGCTGGTCATCGGCCTGGTCCTGCCCTTCGCCGGCATCCTCATGAAGTGGTTCAAGACCCGCTCGCTTACCCTCTTCGCGCTGGGCGCCTTCTTCATCGGCTCCCTCATGAGCGCCCTGGCGCCGAGCTTTCCCGTGGCCCTCGTCGGCCGCCTGATCCAGGGCATCGGCACCGGCCTTATCCTGCCCATCATGTTCGCCGTCGTCCTCGAGGTCTTCCCGGCCAACAAGATCGGCAGCGCCATGGGCCTCATGACCCTCATCATCATGTTCGCGCCCGCCATCGGCCCCTCGCTTTCCGGCGTTATCCTGGGCTTCTTCTCGTGGCGAGCGCTCTTCTTCATCTTCGCGATCGTCGTGGGCATCGGCCTGATCTTCACGGCGCTGCACCTTGTGAGCCCCTACGAGCTCACGCGCCCGCCCGTCGACGGCCTCTCCTGCGTCCTGTCCTGCCTGGGTTTTGGCGGCATCGTCTTGGGCTTCGGCCTCTCGAGCCTTCTGGGCTGGGGCTCCGCGGGCGTCATCTGCGCCCTGGTCGTGGGCGTCGTTGCCCTCATCTGCTATGTGCGCCGCCAGCTGAGCAGCGACACCCCCGTCCTTAACCTGCGCGCCTTCTCCATCAAGCAGTTCCGCAGCTCGGCCATCCTGGTCATGCTCAACTTTGGCATCACCCTGGCCGCCATGTACCTCCTGCCGCAGTTTGCGCAGAACGGCCTGGGCCTCACGGTCACCGTCTCTGGCCTCATGATGCTGCCGGGCGGCATCATCAACGCCGGCATCTCCCTGTGGTCCGGCAAGCTTTATGACCGCATCGGCGCCGCGATCCCGGCCCGCATCGGCTTCGCTATCTCCTGCGTGGGTGCGGCCCTCATGCTGTTCACCTCGACCGACACGCCCGTCGCCTACGTCATCTGCGCCCACATCCTGCTGATGATCGGCGTCCCCATGGCCATGTCGCCCTGCCAGACCAACGGCCTCAACTCCCTGCCCGCCGACATGGGCACCGACGGCTCCACGATCCTCAACACGATGGAGCAGGTCTGCGGCGCCGTCTGCACCGCGCTGGCCACGAGCATGCTGGCCGCAGGCGAGTCCGCCGCCGAGGCAACCGGCGCCGGCGCCCAGGCCTGCGCGACCACCGGCTCGCACTACGGCTTCGCGTTTGTGCTGGTCTTGGCCGTGCTTGGCCTGATCCTCTCGCTTGGTATGCGTAACACCGCCGCAGCCGAGAAGTAACTCGCGCGGGGTTCTTCTCCGCATGCGCACCTCAATCCCCTGCTGGCACCTCGCCGGCAGGGGATTTCTATTAAGAATCTCAATCGATAATCGCTTAATCGAATAATCCTATCTATCGCCGCAGCTCTACCCTTATCGATAGAGAGCCGCAAATCATTGCGGAGGACCCCGGAAAGGAGAAGTATGGCTGGCAAGTACGATGAGCTCGCGTCCAACATCGTGGAGCTGGTAGGCGGCAAGGACAACGTCGCCTCGGTCGCCCACTGCATCACGCGCGTTCGCTTCAAGCTCAAGGACGAGTCGCGCGCAGACGACGACAAGATCGCCGCGCTCGACGGCGTCATCAAGGTCATGCACGCCAACGGCCAGTACCAGGTCGTCGTCGGCAACATCGTGGAGGACGTCTTTGACGCCGTGGTCGCCTACGGCGGCTTTGCGGCGGGCGCGGCCCCTACGAGCGACGAGGGCGCGGACGAGGAGCCCAAGGGCGTCGCGAGCGTCATCATCGACCTGATCTCGGGCATCTTCCAGCCCATGCTCGGCACCTTCTCGGCCGCCGGCATCATGAAGGGTCTTCTCGCCCTGGCCACCTTCCTCGACCAGCAGTACTTCACGGGCGGCAGCTTCGCCACCTCCGGCGCCTACACGCTGCTCTACACCATCGCCGACGGCATGTTCTACTTCCTGCCGGTCGTTCTCGCCTTCACCGCGGCCAAGAAGTTCAAGATGAGCGAGTTCAACGCCATCGCCATCGCCTTCGCGCTCGTGTACCCCACGATGGTCGGCCTCACCTCGGGCGAGGTGCTCGGATCCGTTAACCTGGGCATCCTCGGCACGTTCTCGTGGTACGCGGACTTCTTCGGCATCCCCATCATCATGCCCGCCGCCGGCTACACGAGCTCCGTCATCCCCATCCTTTTGATGGTCTGGTTTGGCTCCAAGATCGAGCACTGGGTCAAGGGCTGGATGCCCGCGACGATGAAGATGTTCTTCGTGCCGTTCATCACCGTGACCATCACCGTTGTCATCGGCTACCTCATCATCGGCCCCATCGCCACCGTGATCTGCAACCTGCTGTCCGCGTTCTTTAGCTTGGTCTTTGGCCTGCCCGTCGTTGGCTCCATGCTCGGCTGCATCATCGTCTCGGCCTGCTGGATGCCGCTCGTCATCTTTGGCTTCCACTGGTCGCTCATCCCGCTGGCCATCAACAACCTCGCGACCACCGGCTCCGACTTCGTGCTCGCGTCGCAGATCGGCCACTCCTTCGCCCTGGGCGCCGTGCTCTTCGCCATGTACCTCAAGAACCGTGACGAGCAGTTCCGCGGCATCGCGCTGCCGGCCATCATCTCGTCGTTCTTCTTTGGCGTCACCGAGCCCGCCATCTACGGCGTCGCCCTGCCCGACAAGAAGGCCTTCGCCATCGCCTGCATCGGCTCGTGCTGCGGCGGCATCGTGAGCGCCATCGGCGGCACCATGACCTTCGCCAACGGCGGCCTGGGTGTCTTCAACTGGCTTTCGTTCATCGACCCCAACGCCGGCGGCGCCGGGATCACCTACATGGTCTGGGCCATCATCGCCTCGCTCGTGGCCGCGGCGGTCGGCTTCGTGCTCGAGTTCGTGACCTACAAGGCCCCGGTCGAGGAGGCCTAAGGGTCTTCTCGCCCTGGCATCAATACAGCGCACGTAAAAGGCACCGTCCTGCGAGGGCGGTGCCTTTTTGATGTGGCCGGGCGTCCTGTCTTAGCGCGATGGGCTAGGATAAGGCGACGGCGAGAAGACCGCTGCGGCCGCAAGGGCACCGTGGCGAGACGCGCGAAGGGAGGGCCCATGGGCAGCAAGAAGAGATCGGCCCGCGCGGCGCAGAAGGCCGCGTTCGAGAGCCAGCTCGGCGACCAGCTGGGCGGCTCCTTCGCGCGAGAGGCCGCCCGGCGAGAAGAACACCGCAGGTACAAGGCCTGCGACCGCAAGAAACGCTACTCCAGCCGCGCCGAGGCCGAGGACGCCATCCGCGACTGCCGCCGCCACGGCTCACCCGACCTGCACTGCTACGAGTGCGACTTCTGCGGCGGCTGGCACCTCACCCACAAGCCCGCCCGGCGCTAACGCGGGCAACATCAAGGGCCCGCATCACAATACCCCGCCCTTTCGGTCACTTTGAGCCCCAAAACTGACCGAAAGAGCGGGGTATTGCCCTGCGTCATCGCGAAGCC
>CAVAUD010000144.1:0-3721 GCA_963591565.1 bacterium | reverse complement strand
ACTTAATGTCGCCTCCGTGCGAATCAGGACTGTTTGAGCATTAAAGGTAAAAGGCAGGCCGAATCGGAGGGCCCGCCCGCCCGTCTCCACACCACGCACACAAGAAAGCCCCCTCATCCAGCACGATGAGGGGGCTTAAAATGGTATGTAACCCGGAACTACTTAATGGTGTTCACAAGCTTCTGAACGCCGGACTTGCGCTTGGCAGCCTGGTTCTTGTGGATGATGCCCTTGGAGGCAGCCTTGTCGAGAAGACGGTTGGCCTTGTTGGCGGCGAGCTGAGCAGCCTCGACGTCCTTGGCCTCGACAGCAGCGCGAACGCCCTTGACGGCGGTCTTGAGCTCGGAGCGGACAGCCTTGTTGCGGACGCGAGCCTTCTCGGCGGTGACAATACGCTTCTTCTGGGACTTGATGTTAGCCACGTGCAGATCCTTTCAAATTTTTTAAAACGTGAGGCCTCTTTGACCGAGACACGGGGAGGTCAACCCGATGAGTATAGCATGTCGACCCCGAGTTCGCTATTATTCTTCCTATGACTACTACAGATACATCCCATATTCGCAACTTCTCTATCGTTGCGCACATCGACCACGGTAAATCGACGATCTCGGACCGCATCCTGGAGCTCACCCACACGGTCGAGGAGCGCGACATGGAGTCGCAGCTCTTGGACACGATGGACATCGAGCGCGAGCGCGGCATCACGATCAAGTCCAACGCCGTGCGCGTGGCCTATGACGCCGACGACGGCCAGACGTATCAGTTCAACCTGATCGACACGCCGGGCCACGTCGACTTCACTTATGAGGTCAGCCGCTCGCTCGCCGCGTGCGAGGGCGCTGTTCTCGTCGTCGACGCCACCCAGGGCGTGGAGGCCCAGACCGTCTCCAACGCGACCTTGGCCATGAACGCCAACCTCGACATCGTGCCCGCGATCAACAAGATCGACCTGCCGTCGGCCCACCCCGACGAGGTCAAGGAAGAGATCGAGGAAGAGCTCGCCATCCCGGCAGACGACGCCGTGTGCGTCTCGGGCAAGACCGGCGAGGGCATCCACGAGCTTCTCGAGGCCATCGTCTATCTCGTCTCGGCGCCTAAGGGTGACGCTGACGCGCCGCTCAAGGCCCTCATCCTGGACTCGTACTTCGACGAGTACCGCGGCGTCGTTGCCACGGTGCGCGTCTTTGACGGCTCCATCAAGAAGGGCCAGACGCTGCGCATGATGCAGATGGGCACCGATTTTCTCGTCGACGGCGTGGGCGTCAAGCGTCCCGCCGAGGTCGCGGTCGACTCTTTGGGCGTCGGCGAGGTCGGCTACGTCGTGACCGGCCTCAAGGACCCCGACGCCGTGCGCGTGGGCGAGACCCTGACCTACGCCGATCGCCCCACGGCAGAGCCCCTGGCGGGATACCGCGAGGCCAAGCCGATGGTCTTCACGGGCCTGTTCCCCGTGGACAACAAGGACTACGAGAACCTGCGCGACGCCCTCGACAAGCTGCACGTCAACGACCCGTCGCTTACCTGGGAGCCCGAGACCTCGGTCGCTTTGGGCTTCGGCTTTCGCGTGGGCTTCCTCGGCCTTCTCCACATGGAGGTCGTCAAGGAGCGCCTGGAGCGCGAGTTCAACCTGTCGCTTATCGCCACCTCGCCTTCGGTGGACTACCACGTCTACAAGACCGACGGCACGATGATCGAGGTGAGAAGCCCGCAGGATCTGCCCGACGCCACGCGCATCGAGCACATCGAGGAGCCCTACCTCAACGCCAAGATCATCGTCCCGCCCGAGTACACGGGCGCCGTCATGCAGCTGGCCATCGAGCACCGCGGCATCACGCAGGACATGGTCTACCTCACCGAGAAGTCCGTCGAGATGCACTTCGACATCCCGCTGGCCGAGCTTATCCTCGACTTCTTTGACCAGCTCAAGAGCCGTACCAAGGGCTACGCCTCGCTGGACTACGAGTTCTCGGAGTACCGCGCGAGCGACCTGGTGAAGCTCGACATCCTGCTTTCCGGCGACGAGGTGGACGCGCTTTCGTTCATCGTCCACAAGGACAAGGCCTATGACCTGGCCCGCGGCCTGTGCGACAAGCTCAAAGAGATCATCCCGCGCCAGCAGTTCGAGGTGCCCATCCAGGGCGCCATCGGCAACAAGATCATCAGCCGCTCGACCGTCAAGGCCGTGCGCAAGGACGTCTTGGCCAAGTGCTACGGCGGCGACATCTCGCGTAAGCGCAAGCTGCTCGAGAAGCAAAAAGAGGGCAAGAAGCGCATGAAGCAGATCGGCTCGGTCGAGGTCCCGCAAGAGGCGTTCCTCGCCGTGCTTAAGGTGGACGACCAGTAGTGGAGCCGCAGGAGATGGCCGGCGGCGCGTCTGCTGCCGGCGGCGCGGGCCCGGCCGCGGTCCTCGCCGAGTTCGGCCCGGCGGTTGGGCTTTCCGGCTCGCTGGCCCCCTTTGCCGGCGGCGAGAAGAACGCGCCGCTGGCCGAGCGCCTGGCCAATAACCCGCTGCTCATGGCCCCTATGGCGGGCGTGACCGACTCGGCGTACCGCATGATGGCGCGCGCCGGCGGGGCCCACTTGGCCTACTCCGAGATGGTCAGCTGCGCAGGCCTTCACTACGGCGGGCCCAGCATCGAGCTTTGCGACGTTGCCGAGGGCGAGCCGGACCTAGCGGTGCAGCTCTTTGGCTCAAAGCCCGAGCTCTTCTCCGAGGCCGCGGTGACCGTCGCCCGGCA
This sequence comes from bacterium, assembly GCA_963591565.1. Classification (GTDB taxonomy): domain Bacteria; phylum Actinomycetota; class Coriobacteriia; order Coriobacteriales; family Atopobiaceae; genus Paratractidigestivibacter. The sequence goes on along the minus strand of CAVAUD010000144.1, from coordinate 983 downwards.
TTTGGGCGATAAGCTGGTCTTGGTTGACATCAACATGGCCTGCCCCGTGCCCAAGGTGACCAAGAAGGGCGAGGGCGCGGCCCTCATGGAGACGCCCGAGCTCGCGGCGTCGCTCGTGCGCGCGACCAAGGAGGCCCTCACGCCCTTTGGCATCGAGGTCACCGTCAAGATCCGCCGCGGCCGCGCCGACGGCGTCGAGGTGGCGCCCGAGTTCGCCCGCCGCATGGTGGACGCCGGCGCCTCTGCCGTGGCGGTCCACGGCCGCTTTGCGACCCAGTTCTACCGCGGCGAGTCCGACGCCTCGGTCATCGAGCGCGTGGTCAAGGCCGTTGACGTGCCCGTTATTGGCTCGGGCGACGTCAAGAGCGGCGAGGCGGCGGCCCACATCATGGGCGACCTCGGCGCCACGGCGGTGATGTTCGCGCGCGGCACCTACGGCAATCCCTGGATCTTCTCGCAGGCAAAGAGCGTTTTGGCGCACGAGTTGCCCTTCGAGCCGTCTTTGCTCACGCGGGTGGAGGCCTTCGAGTGCCACATGCGCCTTTTGTCGGCGACGGGCGCGCACCTCAAGCGCGGACGCAGCCTTGCCACGTGGTACCTGCGCGGCATGCCCGAGGCCTCGTACTGGCGCGGGCGCGCGAACGCGTGCACGACGCTCGAGGAGTTCTTGGGCGTCTCGGCAGAGATTAAGGCGGCGTTGGCGCAGGTAGACGGCCAGGTTCAGGCAGAAGATGCCCAGTAGCTGGGCCGAGCGCCTGCATCGGGCGAGCGCCGAGGCCCTCTATATCCACATTCCCTTTTGCGCGCGCAAGTGCAGCTACTGCGACTTCGCCTCGTGGGCCTGCGCGCCAGAGGACGGCTTGATGGCGGCCTACGCGGACGCCGTCTGCGAGCAAATCAACCAAATTCAGGGGCTGGGGCTTCTCGACGGCGTGCAAACGGCCTATATCGGCGGCGGCACGCCGAGCTTTTTGCCGGCCGAG
>CAVAUD010000143.1:0-3820 GCA_963591565.1 bacterium | reverse complement strand
GGGTTGCGCTTGTGCGGCATGGCCGAGCTGCCCTTCTGGCCCTTGCGGAACGGCTCCTCGGCCTCGAGGGTGTCGGTCTTCTGGAGGTTGCGGATCTCGGTCGCGATGCGCTCGCAGGTCGCGGCGACGGTGGCCAGGACGCCGGCGAGGTACGCGTGGTGGTCACGGCTGATGACCTGGGTGGACAGCGGGTCGTGGACCAGGCCCAGGTGCTCGCAGACGTACTCCTCGACGCGCGGGTCGATGCTCGAGTAGGTGCCCACCGCGCCCGAGATGGCGCCGAAGGCCACGTTGTTGCGGGCGTCCTGCAGGCGGTCGAGGTCGCGCTTGAGCTCCCAGGCCCAGCTGCCGAACTTCATGCCAAAGGTCATGGGCTCGGCGTGGATGCCGTGGGTGCGGCCGACGCAAAGGGTGTCCTTCTCCTCGAAGGCGCGGCGCTTGCAGATCTCGCCGAGCTTCTTGCAGTCCTCGATCAAGATGTCGGTGGCCTGGACCAGCTGGTAGCACAGCGCGGTGTCGCCCAGGTCAGACGAGGTCATGCCGTAGTGGACCCAGCGCGACGGCTTGGGCTGGCCCTCGGGGACCTCGGCGTCGATGTAGGAGCCCATGTTGGTGAGGAAGGCGATGACGTCGTGGTTGGTCACGGCCTCGATGGCGTCGACCTCCTCCTTGTTGAAGGCGGCGTGCTCGCGGATCCAGGCGGCCTCCTCGCGCGTGATGCCGCTCTCGCCCAGCTCGGCGTGGGCCTCGCAGGCCAGGACCTCGATCTCTTGCCAGACGGCGTACTTGTTCTCGAGCGAGAAGATGTGGCCCATCTCGGGGCGGGTATAGCGATCGATCACGTTGGACCTCCAAAGATCGTCTACAGCTAACAATCCCTCATTCTAGCAGCAGCGCGTTTGCGGCGTGCGGCGAGACGAGACGGCGAGAAGACCTTCTCGCCATCTTGACACGGCCTTCTCGCCGCGCGCTTCTCGCCTAACCCCGGGTTTTCTCGGCTACTCCTGCGCAGAGACCTTTTGCGCCGCGTCCACACGGGTGGAGTCGTTGACGTTCATCGTCATGGACTGGAAGCGGTTCTTCATGGCCTTGTCGGGGAAGAAGTCGCCAAAGAACTGCTCGATGGGCGTCGACGGCTGGATGCCCGAGGTGCGCGTGTACCAGCAGTCCAGAGCGCCCAGCGTCATGAGGCAGTTGACCAGCATGAGCGTCGCCATGACCGTCGTCAGGTTGTAGCGCAGCTGCCAGGGGATCGCGTTGATCGTCTTGATCATCACGGGCAGGAAGAACTTGACCCACACAAGGCCCAGCACGCCCCACATGATCAGGAACTGCGTCGAGGTGCGGCCGCCGCAAAAGACGGCGACCGGGTCGGGGATGCCAAAGAAGTTGTAGTCGCTGTAGTCCCAGGCAGTGATACCAAAGGACATCTCCATGAAGAAGGAGACGGCCCACTCGAAGGCGCCGCCCACCAGGCCCGCGACCACGAAGGTGATGACGGGGTTCTTGTTGTACAGGCGGTTCAAGGCCAGGGTGACCAGCACGGCGCCAAAGCCGTAGATGGGCGAGAAGGGGCCAAAGAGCAGGCCCGCGCGGTCCTCGTAGTTGCCGAAGTCGACCACGGTCATGTGCCAGATGATCTCCAGGATCAGGCCCAGGATGCTGCAGACGAAGAACATCCAGAAGACGTTGAAGAAGTCGACGCGCATGTAGCCCTTGCCGGTCAGGTCGCGGCCGAGCATGCCCTGGGCGGCGGCGTCCTTGTCTGCGGCGCGCGAGGCGTCGCGCTCTTCTCGCCGCTCGAGCGCCAGCGTGGGGTCAAGGGCGACGGAGAAGATGACCAGGACGATGATCTCGATCAAGGTGAGGACGGTGAAGAACGACGGGCCCGAGAGCATGTACGAAAGGGCCAGGTCAAGCAGCTGGCACCACATGAGGACGCGGCTCCACTTGGCCGCCTTGCGCTTGATCGACTTGCGCAGCGCCTTGCCCGTCTTGATCATGAGGACGGCTGCGACCAGGGCCAGCGCGACCGAGAAGACAGACAGGACCGTGGCCAGGCTTGCGTTGCCGAACTCGGCCATGAAGGAGGCCTTGTTGTAGAAGAAGGCGAAGCCCAGCGCGACGCACATGATACCGACGAAGATCAGCGAGAACCAGCCGCCAAAGCTGAGCCAGCGGCCGTACCAGCGCACGCCGCGGGCGAACTTGCCGTCCTCGTGGACCAGGATTCGGGAGGCCTTGTTGGTCAGGTCGTCGATGTTGTTTTCCAAAACGTCATCCCTCTTCATTGCTTGCGGGGCGCCGCCGGCGGCCGCAGCTCATAAATACTTGAATCTTCTTGGCGGCGCAGGGTCTTCTCTCGCCGTTAATCCTCTATTATCAGCACAATCGACCAGACCTGCTGCCCTTGTGGCCGCCCAATTTTGACTTTTTACACGGAGAAGACCTTGAAGAAGCCGCATCGCACAAGAAGAGTCCTGCTCACCATAGCCGTCGCGATTTTCATGGTCGCCGCTTCGCTGACCGTTTTGGTGCAGCACCGCATCCACCTGGCGCAGGCGGGCGCGGCGGCCATCGGCACGCCCACCCCGCTCAAGCAGGTCGTGAACTCGCAGGACAACGGGTCGCGCTTCACCGTGACGGCCGAGTACCAGAGCCTCGTCAGCGGCGAGAACACCGTTTCTATGCCGGTGACCTGGGACGACCAGTGGTTCTTCCAGGACCCCACGCAGTACAACCACGAGCTGGCGCAGGCGGCCAGCGTGCTTTCCAGCGTGGCCAACGCCGAGTCGGGCCACTACCAGGAGGGCAACTCGGTGCCGGCCTACATGGAGGATCTTCTCGGCAAGCTGGGCTTTGAGCAGGTCTGCACGGCGTCCTACCGCTACCGCAGCGAGATCATCGACGAGATCGCCAACGTCTTCACCCCCACCGGTACCGACACGACGGCCTACACGATGGCCTCCAAGCACATCACCGATGGCGAGACGGGCAAGACAAAGCTGCTGCTCATGGTCGCGATTCGCGGCAGCTACGGCACCGAGTGGCTGTCCAACCTGCGCATGAGCCTCTCGAGCGGCATCCTGGAGGGGGGCAGCGGGATGGGCGCCGGCGACCACCAGGGCTTCTCGGACACCAGCATCGAGATCGTGAGCGCCATCATCAACTACCTGCAGGTTGTGCAGGAGGAGGAGCCGGAGCTTTCGCTGGGCGACGTGTCGCTGTTCGTGTGCGGGCACTCGCGCGGCGGGGCGACGGCGAACCTGGTGTGCGCGTACTTCGACCAGACCTACGACTTCTGGAAAGACGAGGAGCTGGGCGGCGAGGGCAGCCTCTCTATTGGCGCCGATTCGATCTACGGGTACGCGTTCGCGACGCCGCTGGTCACGTCGTCGACGAGCGCGCACGACGGGCTGTACAACAACATCTTCAACATCATGAACCCGGCCGATGTCGTGCCGCGCACGCCGCTGGCCGCCTGGGGCTTTTACCGCTACGGCCAGGAGCTGTGGCTGCCCGAGTACGGCCAAGACGGATTTGACGAGAAGTTCGCGCAGGTAGAGACCGTATTCAAGGACTGCGTGAAGGTGGACGACCAGAGCAATCCCGCCGACGTGAAGGACGTCGACCAGATCGAGAGCGACCTGGCGGCGGCCTGCCCCACCCTGGCCGATTTCCAGACCCTGGTGGGCGTGTTCAAGGCCGGCTCGGTGTTCGTGCAGGGCCACGACATCGTGCGGATCATCCACAGCCACGCGCCCGACCTGTACAGCTCGTGGATGCAGGCGATCACGGCCGCCGACCTGCGGACGAGCCG
>CAVAUD010000142.1:2715-3876 GCA_963591565.1 bacterium | reverse complement strand
GCCCAGGGCGGCGTCGCGGAGCCACGCGGGCTGCTCGCAGCTCACCACGCGGGCGCACACGTAGGCGTCGGCGGGCTCGAGGACGCCGACGACCTGCGGGTTATTCGCCTCGTCGGGGAGAAGGGCCGCGACCTTGGCGCCCGGCTCGGCGCTTGCGGGCAGCAGCTTGACCACGCGGTCGTTCTTGGCGTCGTAGGCCAGAGTCGCGTGGCGCGGGTTTCTCGCCGCCTTCTGGAGCTGCAGGCGAAGGGGGCGCTCGAGGGCCGCCGTGGTTGCCTTGAGGGTCTCGATGTTGGCCCACGTGACGTCATGCGGGGCGTCTGCCTGGGCAAACGGGTCTGCGAACGTGGCCGGCAGGCCCTGGGCGTTGGTCGAGAAGCACATGAGCTCCCAGGGGATCTGGCCGTCGCAGGGCTCGAAGACGGCGGCGATCGGCTCGCCCTCGGCCGTGGTGAGGCCGGTGTCGAAGGAGGCCGAGGAGCCGTCGTCGGTCATCGACAGGCGGCCCTGGGCGCGGACGCGCGCGAAGACCATGCAGAGATACTGCTTAAGGATGCCCAGGTCAGCGCCCCAGTCCTCGGGCTCGGCAAGGGCGGAGAGGTCTGCCAGGAGCTTGTCCCACGAGCCCAGGACGGCGAAGCGCGAGAGCTCCTCCTCGGGGCTCGCGACGCCGGTGAGGTCGTCGTCGCCCGCCAGCGCGCACCAGGCGCCCTCGGCACGTCTCGCCATGCCCTCGATGCCCACGGCCTCGGGCTCGTCGGCGTCGATCGCGGCGACGGACCAGCGCTTGCCGCCCTGCGCGCGGACGGTCTTCTTGAGGGTGACCTGCGCGGGCGTGCCGTCGGCCTTCTGGAAGCGCAGGGGGAAGACGACGTTGCTGCGGGTGCCGGTGAGGCTGTGGGTCGAGCGGGCGGAGTGGAAGTCCTCCTCGAGCACGGCCATGGGGTCGCAGCCGGCGGGAAGCAGCTGGTAGAGCTGGCTGAGCTGCTCGTCGGGGCAGCGGACGTCGGCGTAGAAGTCCTGGGGAAGGTCGCTGTAGGCGCGCGCCGGGCGGGCGGGGGCGGCGAGTGCGGGGGCCTCGGGGGCCGCCGCCGGGGCCGGGGCCGTGGCAGGCTCCGGCTCGGGGTCGTCGAGGGGCTCGGGCGCGTAGGTGATGGTCAG
>CAVAUD010000142.1:0-2402 GCA_963591565.1 bacterium | reverse complement strand
TGCTTGGGCTTCAACGGCTTGACGACCTTGCCGCCCTTCTTCTTCCAGGACTTGCCGGCCGGGGTCTTCTCGCCGCCGCCCTTCGAGGCCTTCTCCAGCATGGCGTCGTATTCCTCGTTGGCGAGGACCGTGACGTAGACGTAGCCCTTCTTGAAGACGGTGACCTTGATGAACTCGGGCAGGGCGTCGGCCAGCGAGCGCATGTCGTCGCAGGCCAGGTCCTCGGGCCAGATGCCGTCGGCCTCGAGCGCCTCCTGCGCGCGCGTCATCAAGGTTTGCTTGCCCACGCCCAGCTCGCGTGATAGCAAACGGTACAAATATAGTCGATTACCTGCGGAAATCTTGGGCATGGCCGGCCTTTCTAAAAAGCGCGCCCCCGGCGCGCCGCGAATCTCAAACAATCTCATACCTTACTACCCACGTAAAGAAATCGTAATCAGCGGGCGCGATGAGCCGCCCTGCGGCCCCGGCTCTTCGGTGGGCGGGCGGGAGTTCGTGCGTCGAGACGCTCACGTCCAAGAGGACGGCGACTGAGCGGCTATAATAAACGCGCTGTGAATGAAGCCCTGGTCAGGCGGGGCGCGGGGAAGCGGGAGGCAAGATGCTCGATATCAAACGCGTGCTGGCGGCGGCTCAAAAGGAGCCTTCGGACGAGCCGCTTATCCCGCTGACGACTCCGTGGGGCGAGAAGATCTTGGCCGGCGAGGAGTTCGCCTGGACCCACCCGCGCCCGCAGTTTGCCCGCGACGGTGCGGTGAGCCTCAACGGCTGGTGGGACTTCTCGGTTGGAAGCGACGCCTTTGACCGGCGAATTCGCGTTCCCTTCTCGCCCGAGGCCGCGCTTTCCGGCATTGGCGAGAAGGTCGGCGAGGGGGTCGAGCTGTGGTACCGGCGTGAGGTCACGGTCCCGACGGAGCTGGCCCGCGGGCGGCGCGCCCTCCTGCACTTCGAGGCCGTGGACTGGGAGTGCTCCGTGTGGGTCAACGGTGTCGCGGTGGGGGAGCACAAGGGTGCCTACCTGCCATTTTGCTTCGATATCACCGACGCGCTGCTGAGCGCCGAAGGCCCTGTGGCCGAGCTCAGGGTGCGCGTCGTCGACCCCGGCGACTCGGGCTGCCAGCTGCGCGGCAAGCAGAGCTCGCGCCCGGGCGGCATCTGGTACACGGCGCAGTCGGGCATCTGGCGCGACGTTTGGCTCGAGGTCGCCCCCGCATGCCACCTGACCTCGCTTTCTGTGGAGACGAAGCTGGACGGGCAGGTGAAGCTGCGCGTCTTGGCGACGGACCCGGCCGCCACGGTGACGGCCCGCATCCTTGACGGGGACGCCGAAGTCGCCCAGGTGAGCGGCACGGCGGCCGAGCCCCTGCAGGTCAACCTGCCCAATCCGCGCCTGTGGTCCCCCGAGGACCCCTATCTGTACAACGTTGTACTAACCTGCGGCGAGGACGTTGTCCACAGCTACTTCGGCGTCCGCGAGGTTGCCGTCCGTCCGGATGCCGCCGGCGTGCAGCGCGTCCATCTCAACGGCAAGCCCGTCTTCTTGCGCGGCGTCCTTGACCAGGGCTACTGGCCTGACGGCCTCATGACCCCGCCGGCCCCTGAGGCCCTTGAGCACGACATTCTCGCCATGCGAAATGCCGGCTTCAACCTGCTGCGCAAGCACATCAAGGTAGAGGACGGCCGCTTCTACGAGGCCTGCGACCGCCTGGGCATGCTGGTGATGCAGGATGTGCCCTCGGGCGGGACGGCGCCGTACTCGCTGTGGCACACGAGTCACAAGCCGACGCTCCTCCGCGCGTCGTGGGCCGCGAAGCGCGACACGGGCGAGCGCGCCTGGCGCGACCTGGGCGCGGCCGAGGCCGCCTACCGCGACGAGTGGCTCGCGACCTGCGACGGCATGGTTGACCTGCTGCGCAATCATCCGAGCGTGATCGCGTGGTGCCTCTTCAACGAGGGCTGGGGCCAGTTCGACGCGCGTGCGGCGACCCAGCGCGTGTGGGACCTCGACCCCACACGCCCCGTCGACGCGACGAGCGGTTGGTACGACCAGGGCGCCGGCGATTTTTGGAGCATCCACAACTATTTCCGTCCCCTGGGCCCGGAGCCGCAAGCGGCTAAGACCGGCCGCGCCTACCTGCTCAGCGAGTTCGGCGGCGTTGCGCTGGGCGTGCCCGGCCACGTCTCGCGCGAGACGTCCTACGGTTACGGGGCCGCGGCGGACCCCGCGGCTTTCCGCGCCGAGGTCGCCGACCTTCTCGCCCAAGCCGACGCCCTCGAGTCCCAAGGCTGCGCCGGTTTTGTCTACACCCAGGTCAGCGACGTGGAGGAAGAGGTCAACGGCCTTCTCACCTACGACCGCCGCCTCAACAAGCTGACCCCCTAAAACCAAAAACGCGACATCT
>CAVAUD010000141.1:0-3901 GCA_963591565.1 bacterium | reverse complement strand
GCACACGAGCTCGGCGGCGCAGGACGAGCAGACGTAGGCGGAGTTGAGGGCCGCGAAGTCAGAGGAGCCGCCGGCCTCGACGGCGCTCGCCGCGGCGCCCGCGGCCGCAGCGGCCTTCTCGCCGGCGGCTTGTTGCTTCTCGGCGAATAGGGACTCGACCTCGGCCACCGTGAACTCCGAGTCGCAGTGGTCGCAGACGAGCATCGCCTTCGCCCCGTCGTAGCGCAGCGGGCCTCCGCACGCAGGACACTGGTAGTTGACGCTCTCGACACCCATGGCCGTCTCCCTCCCCGATACAAGGCTTGCTTTCTTCCTTGATTCTGGAGAAGTCGACGGGCGCCGGACATACCCCCGCGGCCCCGCTGCGGGCGCCCGCCTGGGCCGCGTGTCCCAATATCGCCCGGAGCGATCGCGACGTCCCCCGCCCGCGGGAGGGCGCGCGGCCGGCGGTGACCCATGCTCCTAAATTCGGGCTCGTCGGTACTTCTCGCGAAAAAGTGCTCGCGATTTGGGGCTCGTCGGTACTTTGAGCGGATCTTCTCCGTTAAGCGAGAAAACCGTGCCTCGTTTACCTGCGGTTTTGCGAAAGCGCGTTACCGTGAAGCACGTGATGCGGCCCCAAAAGTACCGACGAGCGCCAAATCGCGAGCACAATATCGCCCAGAGTACCGACGAGCGGCGATTTTGGAGCAAGTCGGCCCCGGCTCAGCGACTGACCTACCTCGTTACCTCCTCGACGCGGTTCATCGCCGCGCGCTCCTCGGCCGTCAGGGCCCAGCCGAGGGCGCCGGCGTTGTCCCTTGCCTGCTTGGCCGAGCGCACGCCCGGGATCGGGACCACCTTGACGCGCTCCTGCGTGATGAGCCAGTTGATCGCCACCTGCGCGATGGTCTTGCCGTGGGCCGCGGCGATGCCCTCCATCGTCTCCATCAGCGGCTCCATCCGCTTGATGTCGGACTCGCGGGGCTTGGAGAAGAGCCGCTGCGCGAACGAGGTCCCGTCGTTTCTCTCCTTCGTGAGGTCGAGGTGCCCGAAATACGAGGTCACGGCGTACTGCAAAGGAACCTTCTTGCCGCCGCGGTACTTGCCCGTGAGCGTCCCCTCGGCCAGCGGCGCGTAAGGAATCACGGAAATACCCCCCTTCTCGCATACGTCAAAAACGCCGTTGGTCTCCGGATACCGGCGGATCACGTTGTAGCCCACCATGGCGCTCGTAAGCGAGAAGCCCTCGGACTTAAGGGCGCTCGACGCGCGCTTGATCTGCTCCACATTGAAGTTGCAGACGCCGACGGCGCGGATCTTTCCCGCCCGCAGCGCGTCGGCCATCTGGCCCATGTACTCCTCGATGCGGTCGTTTTGCGGCGGCATGTGCATCTGGTACAGGTCGATGCAGTCCACGCCGAGCCTCCGCAGGCTCCCGTCGAGCGCCTCGGTCAGGGCCCTGGGGTCGTCCTTCTTCACCGTGGCCCTCTTTTGCGTGAGGGGGTTCATCTTCGAAGGCGGCGCGAACTTGTCGGCGACGCAGATCTCTTCTGTGGTGGACCTCAGGCATTTTCCCAGGACCTTCTCGGACGCGCCGTTGCCGTAGATCTCGGCCGTGTCGAAGAAGCGAAGGCCGTTCTCGACGCATGCCCCAAAAACGCCCGCGATGTCGCTTTCGGTGAACTGCTTGCTAGGAAGCCAGAGCATCGTGCCCACGCCCATCTGGGGAAGCTCGAACGAATTGTCCATTTCCAAATCAACCGCGCCTTTCTTGGCCAGGCTCTTTTGCAGAGACGATCTTTGCTCACACGAGGCTGAAGTATTCCCAAAAGCCCGCTTTTACCGACCCCCTTAATTCCGTACAGAGAAACTCCGCATGCGTGCCCGGCCATAACGTACGAGCACCGCCGTTGCCCTGGCACGCGAGGCCACGGCCCCGGCCCCTAGTGATAAGCTGAAACGGTGTTGTTGCGAGAAGGGGGCCAGCCTTGGAGTTGGGTTTTTTACGGCGGTCGCGGCGATTCGCCGCTATCCTGATCACCCTGCTGATATGTACGCTTGCGTTTGTCCCGCAGGCATGGGCCGCCGAGGCGACGGCGCGCCCGTCCACCAGCGGCGCGCTTGCGGTCGAGGGCGGCTCGCTCGTTGACGCCCAGGGCAACGCGGTGCAGCTGCGCGGCGTCAGCACCCACGGCCTGCAATGGTTTGGCCAATACGCGAACAAGCCGCTTTTTGAGCAGCTCTCGACCGAGTGGGGCGCGAACCTCGTTCGCCTGGCGCTCTATTCGGACGACTACTGCTCGCAAGGCGCCGAGGCGGCCTCCGCCACCATGCAGACGTTGCGCGAAGGCGTCGACGCCGCCATCTCGGCCGACATGTACGCCCTGGTAGACTGGCATATCCTCAATGACAGCGACCCCAACGAGCACGTTGATGCGGCCATTGAGTTCTTTAACCAGGTCTCGTCCGAGTACGCGCAGAGCCCCAACGTCATCTACGAGATCTGCAACGAGCCCAACGGCGCCACGACGTGGGCGCTGATCCGCAGATACGCCGAGAAGGTCATCCCCGTCATCCGGGCAAACGACCCGGACGCCGTCATCATTGTGGGCACGCCCATCAGCGACCAGGATCTTCTCGCCGCCGCGCACAACCCCTTGAGCCAATTCGACAACATCATGTACGCCTGCCACTTCTACGTGTCGACCCACGGGCAAGACCTGCGCGACGACCTCGACCAGGTGCTGCAAGAGGGGCTGCCGGTGTTCGTCAGCGAGTGCGGCCTGTCCGAGGCGGACGGCACGGGCAAGATCGACTTCGACTCGGCCGTGCAGTGGTTCAGCTACCTCAACGAGCACAAGGTCAGCTACACGGTTTGGAGCCTTTCCAACAAGGACGAGACCTGCTCGCTCATCGCCTCCGGCAGCAGCGCCACCGAGCATCTGGGCGACGACGACCTAAGCCAGGCGGGCACGTGGGCGCGCTCGCTGATACAGGGAGAAGACCCGGCGAAGATCGCCGTCCCCGCCGCAGGCAACAGCGACCTCGCGGCGGGCGCGACCGACGTTTGGAAGAGCGTCACGGCGGGCCTGGACCCGGCCTCCGTCGAGGCTTGGGTCTGGTTCGCGCCGGCGGCCCTGGGCCTCATCGCGCTCTCCCTGTTGACGGGCGCCGCCTTGCGCCGCAGCAAAAAACGCGGCCGCACCTATGAGGACCTCCTGCGCTTAGGCGACGACCCCAAGCCCAGCAAGGTCAACCCCAAGCGGGCCCTCGCCTGCCAGGCGACCATCCTGGCCAGCACGTTCTTCACGCTCGCGTACCTGCTCTGGCGCGTGTTCTTCTCCGTGCCCTTCGAGTACGGCTGGCTGGCCGCGGCCTGCAACATCGCCCTGCTTTTGGTCGAGATCCTGGGCTTCGTCGAGTCGCTCGTGCACTTCCGCGACGTGGCCGGCATGCGCAGCCACCCGCTGCCCGCCTGTAAGCCCGAGGAATACCCCGACGTCGACATCTTTATCGCCACCTACAACGAGCCCGACTATCTTCTCGTCAAGACCATCAACGGCTGCAAGCACCTGGAGTACCCCGACCCCTCTAAGGTGCACGTCTGGCTCTGCGACGACAACCGCCGCCCCCAGATTCGCGCCCTGGCAAAGAGGATGGGCATCGGCTACTTTGACCGGCCGGACAACCAGGGCGCCAAGGCGGGCAACCTCAACGCCGCCATGGCCCGCACGAGCTCGCCCTACGTGGTGACGCTCGACGCCGACATGATCGTGCAGAGCGGCTTTTTGATGCAGACCATCCCCTACTTCATCGACTCCGAGCGCCGCAACGCCGGCCTGCCCGCCGAGCAGCAGATCAAGCTCGGCCTGCTCCAGACGCCGCAGTGCTTCCACGACCCCGACGTGTTCCAGCACGG
>CAVAUD010000140.1:0-3952 GCA_963591565.1 bacterium | reverse complement strand
TCGCCGAGCAGCTTGCCCGCGAATGCGGCGCTGACCTGGCCCTCATTGAGACCGTCGAGCCCTACCCCGGGGATTACGATGCCACGGTCAAGCAGGCCCAGGACGAGATCCGCGACGGCTTTGAGCCTCAGATCGAGCCCCTCGAGTTCGACCCGGCGGCCTACGACGTGATCGCCGTGGGCACCCCGACCTGGTGGTACACCATGGCGCCCGCCGTGCGCACCTTCCTGGGCGGCGTCGACTGGGCCGGCAAGACCGTCGTGCCCTTCTCGACCAGCGCCGGATGGCCCGGCGAGACCAACGCCGACATCGTGGAGGCCGCGGCGGGCGCCGTCGCGGGCCCGGCCCTCGAGATCACCTTCGACTCGACCGGCGGTTCTCGCCAAAAGACCCCGCAGGCCACCGTCGACGCCTGGGTCGCCGACGTGAAGGCCCTCCTCTAGGCCCGGTCGGCTCCGCATCTGGCGCGCGCCCGGCGCAGGCTCTTGCGCACTCGACGCCGTAGCCGGCCCGCCGCGCCCCTAATCCCGCAGGGCGAGGACCCGCCGCGCGCGGTCGAGGTAGCCCAGGACGCTGTAGTGGTCGGCCCCGTCGGGCGCGGGGGTGCCGCCTCCGCCAACGATGCCCAGGTAGCCGCTATCGACCGTCTCGCCGGCCTCGTCCACCACGACGGTGTACCAGTGGCTGTTCTCGCGCGCGGGCTTGCGCAGCTGGCAGGCCAAGATCAGCTTGCTCTCGCCCTCGCGGCGGAAGAACGCCCCCTCGCCGCGCACCTTCTTGAGCAGCTCGCCGTCCAGCCAAAAGCACATGAACGGCGCCTCGGTGTAGTAGGTGAGCGCCTCGCCCGCGTCGTTGTACACGTAGCAGAACAGGGCCCGGTCGGGCATGCCGCAAAGAAGGTCGAGCTCGCTTTCCTTGAGCTTGAACTCGACGGTCGTGATCGCGCCGGGCCGCCCCTCGGCCTCGCACACGCTCGTTCTGGCGGTCTTGACCTGGAAAAAGAACATCTCGGCGTCGCAGCCCGGGTGGGCGAGCTTCCGCTTGAGGTTGAGCGAGACGACGTCGATACCCATGTCGGCGGGCGGGCGCAGCGCGTCCAGGCCGTGGCGGTACAGCGAGCTCATGAGCTGGTACTCGCCGGTGTATCCGTTGTAGAGAAGGTCGAAGAACTCCTGGGCCATGCGCGGGCTCCTTTGCTTGGCGGGCGGCAAGCGGGTGGTTGACTGTTTGATTCTAGCGCTGCGGGCCGGGGTCGTCCGGCTCGCAGTCCGCGGGCTCCGGCTCCGGCAGGTAATCGCCCGGCCACGGGTCCTCCGCCGGCTCCTCCTCGTCAAGCGGCAGCTCCTCCCACGAGTCCACCTCGCGCGGGAGCGGGTGGCTCTCCAGGTCGTAGCCCGCCTCGCACACCCCGTGCTGACCGCGCTCGAAGTACCACCAGCTCCCGGCCGGCGTCTCCAACAGCGAGCTCGGCGTGCGGTTGGCCCGCAGCGCAAAGTAGCGCGCGGTCTTCTCGTCTTGGAAACCAAGCACCAGCTGGCGGTCGCAGTTGCCGATGATCGAGTTGGCCCCGGCCTCGCCGTAGCGCGCCTCGAGCTGGCTCACCGTCTGGCAGATGAGGGTGCAGCTGACCTCGCGGCTGCGAATGACGGCCAGCACGTCGTCGATGCCGGGCAGCGTGAGGTTGGCGAAGTCGTCAAGGATAAAGCGCACGGGGACGGGCAGGCGCCCGCCGGGGCACTCGGCGTCGGCGAAGGCGCACAGGCTCTGGAACGCCTGGCGCACAAAGAGGCTGGTCAGCGGCGCCAAGCTGCGGTCCATGTCGTCCATCGTCACAAACAGGGCGCGCTTCTCGCGTCCCATGGCGAGAAAATCCACCTGCCGCGGGCGGCGAAACGACGCCAGCGCGCCGTCAAACGTTAGCGGGAAGAGATTCGCCGCGATGATGCCCATGATGCTCGCGTGCATCTTCTCGGCGCGCGAAGTTGAGCGGGCGCGGCGAAAGAGCGCGGCCGCGTAGCTTTGCGGGTCCTGCCGGGCAAGCTCGAAAAACATCGAGGGCGCGTCGCCGTCGCAGGCCTGCTCGAAGACGCTCACGACCGAGGCCATGTTCCACTCGCGCTCGGGCAGGGCCTCGAAGACGTAGGCGATGTAGCTCGCGACGTAGTTGGCCGCGGCGCTGGCCCAAAAGGGGTCCTGGCCCATGTCGTCGCGGGGAAAGAGGGCGCTCGCGATGCCGATGATGTCCTGCGCGAGCGGCCGGCCGTATTGCCAGCGCACGTGGTGCAGCGGGTCGTAGCCCAGGGTGCCCTCCATGCGCGTAAAGTCCAGGCGGTCGACCTGGTAGCCGCAAAGGTGCAGGTAGGGGCCTATCTCGTCAAAGAGGCGCCCTTTGGAATCGAGAACGACGTAGGAGCCCGCGCACTGCAGGAGATTGGGCTTCACGAAGTTGCGCGTCTTGCCCGAGCCGGAGCCGCCCAGGACAAGGACGTTGTTGTTGAGGCCGGTCGCCCAGCTGTCAAGGCTGGCGGTGCGCGTGGCGGAAAGGAGCAGCTCGCCGGCGTAGGCGCTGCGGTCGGCGGCGGGCGCGGCGGTAGGGGAGAAGGTCGACATGGGGTCTCTCTTTCATCTGAGAAGTGCGGGGCGGGAGCGGGGGCTGGGCGGCCCGCCGGGCCGGGCCGCGGCGGGCGCAGCGCGGCGGGCTAGAGCGCGTCGATGACGCGGTCGGCAAGGCCGGCCTCGACGGCCTCTTGCGCCTCGAAGTAGGTGTCGGCCGCCGTGAGCTTAAAGACCTGGTCAAGGGGCATGCCCGTGTGCCGAGCGATGACGGTTGCCGTGACGTCGCGGATCCGCATGAGGTCGTCGGCGCGGGCCTTCACGCTAAGGGCGCTGCCGCCCAGCCCGCCTCCGATCAGCGGGTCGTGGATCATGACGCGGCTGTGGGGCAGCATCAGCCGCTCGCTGCCCGCGATGAACAAGAGGGCGGCCATGCTCGCCGCCATGCCCAGGCAGACGGTGCGGACGGGGCAGCTCACCGCCTGCATCACGTCGTAGAGGGCAAGGCCCGACTGCACTTCTCCGCCGGGGCTGTTGATGAAGAGCGTGACGGGTGCCGCGCCGTCAACGCGCTGCAGGTAGAGCAGGCCGCGAATGACGCTGGCGCACGACTCGGCGTCGACGGGCGAGGTCAGCTCGAGCTCGCGGTGGGACAGCATGTCGTCGCGGATGTCCAGCCGCCAGGGCCCTTCGGCCGTCTCGCGGATGATCTGGGGCTGGTAGATGGGGGAGGGGTTGCTCATGTCGAGCTCCTTTCCGAGGGTCGGCACAAGCACAGGGCGGCCACGCCGCACCGCGGCACGGCGGGGCGCGACAGCGCGAAACGGCAGCGTTGAGCTGCGGCGATTCTCTGTGATTGTGCGATGAGTGAGATAGCGCCGCGGCAAGTACGGCGCCCAACTCCTGCGCGGCCAGCGGCCGGCTTGCCTGGAGGCGGGTCATGCGACCCTCGGGTGAGCCGCACTATAGCACCGGCCGCCAAAGGGCCGCAAGGGTCTTTTTTGGGCCGAATGCGCCCCGCGCACCTCTCGTCACTTTAAGAGCCTGCGTTTGGAGTCACTTTGAGGCCCAAAAGTGACTCCAAACGCAGGCTCTCGCTCACGCCGCCTTCAAAGCCGTTGCGCTATCCTATAAAACTTGCCCCCAACCAGAGGAAAACGCATGAAAACGAGCCTCTCGCGCTCTGGCCGAACCCAATTCACCAAACGTCTTGTCGCTGCGCTCTGCGCCGTGCTTCTCGCCGTGACGACGGCCCTGACCTGCGCCCCGTCCCCTGCCAGCGCTGCCGATACGGCCACGGCCGACGCGTCGTCCAACGTCCGTGAGCTCAGCGTCGAGGAGCGAGACGAGCTCTACTCCCACGCGCGCCTGGGCGCCATCTCGGGTTCCATTACCGAGC
>CAVAUD010000139.1:0-3988 GCA_963591565.1 bacterium | reverse complement strand
TGCTCGTCGGGCACGGACATGTCGCTGCCCAGCTTGGTGATGGTGGGGTCGGTGCGGCGGCGCTCGTCGATGAGCATGTTCACGCTCTCGGGCACGGCGTGGCGGAAGAAGATAAGGCTCTCGCGGTCGATCTCGGTGCGCGCGACCCACGTCGCGTCCTCGCGCCCGCCCGTGGCCTCAAGCACCTCACCCAGGCGATAAAGCTCGGCCGTCGCCTCTTCCTCGGACTCGCAGTCGAGCTCCACGTAAACGCACACGGCCGCGTCTTTAGCAAGCTCAGGCAGCGCGGAGAAGGCCGTCGAGGCCTCGCGCTGCCGGCGCAGGATATCCAAGGCCCCGGCGTCAAAGAACTCGATCGCCGCGGCGCACCCAAGCGCGGGCCGGACCTTCTCGGTAAAGTCCAGGGCAGCCCCCTCGGCGGAGAAGAAGCAGCTCACGCCCCACACCACGGCCGGCGCGGGCATCAACGCGACCTCGATCTGCGTGATGACGCCCAGCGTGCCGCACGCGCCGATGAACAGGTCGATCGCGTCCATGTCGTCGTCGACGTAGTAGCCCGAGGCGTTCTTCGTCTTGGGCATCCGGTACGTGGGCAGGTCAAGCACCAGCTCGCGCCCCGCCTCGGTGACCAGGCGCAACGTGCGTCCCTGCGCGCGGACCTCGCCGCGGCGCAGGCTGAGAAGATCCCCGTCGGCCAGCGCCACGTGCAGACCCGTCACGTGCGGGCGGGCCGGGCCGTACTTGTAGCTGCGCGCGCCCGAGGCGTTGCAGGCCACGATGCCGCCCATACAGGCCGAGGCCTCCGTCGGGTCTGTGGGAAAGAACTGCTCGGGCGCGGCCTCGAAGGCCTCCAGCGCGGCCAGGGATTCCTCATCCCACCCCGCGTGCGCGATGCTCTTCGCCGCCAGGTGCTTGCGCAGCTCGGACAAGACAACGCCCGGCTCCATGACCAGGTAGAACACCCCGTCTGCGTCCTGCCGCATCCCCAGGTAACGGTTCATGCGGCTCACATTAAGGACGTGCCCGCCATGCGGCACCGCCCCGGCCGCCAAACCCGTGCGCGCCCCTTGCACCGTAACGGGAGTCCCCGCCGCATGAAGCTCGCGCAGCACCTCTCGCACCTCTTGCTCCGAGGTCGGGAAGCTGATCGTCTCCGCCTCCCCCGAGCTGCGAGACTCATCCCGCCGATACTCCTCGAACTCCTCCCCAAACTCCCTTATCAGCCCCAAAACATCCCCTCTCGACGTTCTGCTTTGGCCCATCCTACCTCAAGCGCCCGCCAAGCCGCCCAAGGCCTCCCCACCCGCAACTCCCCCGCAACCCACCGACAGCCCCACGACCCCAATTCCCCTGTTAATAGCGCCCACGACCCAGAAAGGCCCGGCCCCCGAACTTGCGCAGCAGGCTTCCCAAGCGCGCCAAAGGCGCGCGCTGCCTGCTAAGCAAGTTCGGGGGCCGGGCCGCTCCCGCTGGTTCGTTAGCGCTATTTCTTCACCATGCCGTTGCGCACCGCCCACTTGCGGCGCTCGGTCTCGTTGAGGATGCGCTTGCGCATGCGGATCGACTGCGGCGTGATCTCGACCAGCTCGTCGTCCATGATGTACTCCAGGGCCTCCTCAAGCGAGAAGCGCCTGGGCGGGGTGAGCTGCACGGCCACGTCGGCGGTGGAGCTGCGCTGGTTGCCCAGGGACTTGGAGCGCGCGATGTTGACGACCATGTCGCCGGGCTTGGAGCGCTCGCCCACGAGCATGCCCTCGTAGCACTCGGTGCCGGGCTCGACGAACAGCTGGCCGCGCTCCTGCAGGGTGCCCAGGGCGTAGGCCACGGCCTTCTCGGTGCTCATGGAGATCATGGCGCCGTTCTGGCGGACGCCGATCTCGCCGGCGTAGGGGCCGTACTCGAGGAAGGTGTGGTAGAACACGGCGTCGCCGTGGGTGACGTTCAGGATGCGGTTCTTGAGGCCCATGATGCCGCGGGTCGGGATCTTGAACTCGAGGTGGGTGGTGTTGACGCCGGCCTCCATGCTCACCATGGTGCCGCCGGCGTTGCCAAAGACCTCGATGACCTTTCCGCCGTACTCGCCGTTGCACTCGACGACGGCCTGCTCGATCGGCTCGACGGTCTTGCCGTTCTCGTCCTTCTTGAACAGGACGCGGGGACGGCCGACCTGGAACTCGAAGCCCTCGCGGCGCATGGTCTCCATCAGGACGGAGAGGTGCAGGATGCCGCGGCCGGAGACCTCGATGCCGGTCTTGTCGGGAAGCTCCTCGATGCGCATGGTGACGTTGTTCTCGCGCTCCTGGAACAGGCGCTCCTTGAGCTGGCGGCCACCCACGATGTCGCCCTCGCGGCCGACGAGCGGCGAGGTGGAGGGCTCGAAGACGATGGAGAGGGTCGGCGGGTCGATCTCGATCGGCTCGAGCTCGACGGGGTTCTCGGGGTCGGTGTAGACGTCGCCGATGTCGGTGGAGTCGACGCCCACGACGGCCGCGATGTCGCCGGCCTGGGCCTCGGTGCACTCCTTGCGGCCCAGGTAGTCGAAGGTGAAGAGCTGCTTGACCTGGCTCATGGCGCGCGAGCCGTCGTTCTTCACGACCAGGATCTTGTCGCCCTGGTGGATGGTGCCGGAGTAGATGCGGCCAATGCCGATGCGGCCCACGTACTCGGAGTGGTCGATGGTGACGCACTGCATGGCGAGGGAACCCTCGGTGTCGACCTCGGGCGCGGGCAGGTCGTCGACGATCATGTCGAGCATGGGGAACATGTCGGCGTTGTCGTCGGCGGGGTCGAGACGGGCGAAGCCGTTGACCGCGGAGGCGTAGATGACGTGCTCCATGGCGAACTCGAGCTGCTCGTCGGTGGCACCCAGGTCGGCCATGAGGTCGAGGCAGTCGTTGTAGGCCTTCTCGGGGTCGGCGCCGGGCTTGTCGATCTTGTTGACGACGATCATGACCGAGAGGCCGGCCGCGATAGCGTGCGAAAGGACGAAGCGGGTCTGGGGCATGGGGCCCTCGGCGGCGTCGCAGAGCAGCAGGGCGCCGTCGGCCATGCGCAGGACGCGCTCGACCTCGCCGCCGAAGTCGGCGTGGCCCGGGGTGTCGATGATGTTGATCTTGATGCCCTTGTACTCGACCGAGATGTTCTTGGCCAGGATGGTGATGCCGCGCTCGCGCTCCTGGTCATTGGAGTCAAGAACACGCTCCTCGACCTGCTGGTTGGCGCGGAACGCGTCCGTGGCCTTGAGCAGCTGGTCAACGAGGGTGGTCTTGCCGTGGTCGACGTGGGCGATGATGGCAATGTTCCTGATGTTTTCCTGGCGCATAGGTCCCTCTCGACGTCTCGTGATTGAAATTTCGGCAAACGGGAGAATTATAGCGCGTGGGCGGTATAAGAAAATGCCGCGGCGTCTTCTACCACGGCATCTACAGCACTTTCATTTACCCAGAGGTTGGGATTAGGGATGGCGAGAAGACCTTGGCCCCTACAGCAGCGCCTCCACCTCGCCCGCGGCGGCGGGCTCGGTCCATCCAAAGGTGTCCTCGTCGCCCGTCACGTCGACAAGAGAGAAGGCCGAGTAGCTGCGGTAGCCCTTCTCGCCAAACTCGAGGATGACGGCGTCCTGGTAGGCGCCCTCCTCGTCCTCGACGGCGCCGCGGTAGGTAAGGGCGTAGCGCACCGGCTCGCCCAGGCCCGCGGCCTCGTCGCCGCCGTCGGCCGCAACCGCGACGACCTTGGCGCGAGCGCCCTCAAGGCACTCCTCGGCCCCGTCCTCGGCAAACTCGTAGCTGCCGATGTGGCCGGCCTTGTCCTGCACGGCGAGAAGAACGTAGAGGTCCTCGCCCACGGCCAAGACGTCCAGCGCCTTGCCCAGAAGCTGGCTGGCCAGCTCGTCCGTCCTTGCCGAGACGCCGTCCTTGCGGCCGTCCGCATCCGCCATGTGAGTCCTTTCTCGCCCTTTAACGCCCACGATGATAACGCAAGCCCCTTA
>CAVAUD010000138.1:0-4103 GCA_963591565.1 bacterium | reverse complement strand
CCGTACGACTCGTGCTACGCGGACATCCTGATCGAGGGCGAGGGTGACAACGCCGGCGTCATCGTCGAGTGCCAGGGCAGGTCGGTTCACGCGAGCGAGGCGGCCGGGATATCGGACTCGAACCGCGCCACGGCCCTCGCCGGCATGGGCTACGAGGTCATCTTGCTCACGCACGAGCAGATTCGCGATGCGCGCTCGTTCCAGGTCGTGCTGGATATCATCGCGCGCAAAACGGGCAAGGCTCGTCGCGCGAAGACGGACCTGGAGCTGCGCGCCGAGGAGAACCTGCGCGAGGCCATCTTTACCGACTGGTCGCTTTTGGGCAGGTAAACGGCCGATAAAGGGCGGGGCCACGGCCCCCATGGTGGCGCCCCTTGCCCCGAAGAACCCGCCCGCGCCATGTGGGGGAGCGGTGGAGCCGTACGGCCTCGGCGGGGTTATTGCACAGGTTGTGCAATACTACCCAGGTTGTGAAAAAACGTCGAGAAAGGCTCCGTTTGCGACAAGCACTCAGAGACGCGACCGCAGGTAGCGCGCCCGTCTCGCCGCAAAGCACGGACCGCAGGTGCGTGCGAACCCGCGCGGCCCTGCGCCAGGCTTTGGCCGACGAGATCGAGTCGAGCAAAGACCTCTCCCGCGTCACCGTCACCGCGGTGACCGAGCGCGCCGGCGTCACCCGCCGCACGTTCTACTCGCACTTCCGCGACATCCCCGACCTGGTAAACCAGATAGAGGACGAGACCCTGGCCGACCTGCGCACCTACGTCGTGCGCATCTCCGAGACCAACCTCGCGGGCCTGCAAGAGGCCTTGAACCGCCAGGAACCCGCCCCCGGCTCGATCGAGCTTCTCCGCTGTGTGTCCGAGAAGGGCGAGTACCTCAAGCCCCTCTTGGGCGACGGGGGAGACCCGGCCTTCGCCGAGCGCATCAAGCGCATGGTCCACGAGGTCGTCCAAGACCGCGCGCTTGACGGCATCGACCTGCGCGCCCTCGGCGCCTTCTTCGACTACTACCTCACCTTCGCGATATCGGCCGAGGTAGGCGTCTTGATCCGCTGGCTCGAGGGCGGCATGCGCGAGTCGGTGGGCACGATGGCCCGCCTCATGACCGCCCTCATGTTCGTCCGCCCGGGCGACCTGTACGAGACCCACATCGAGTTCGACATCCCCAGCTTTGCCCTCGCGACCCTTTGTCCCAAGGAGGAGACCCATGACCGATAAGTCCGCCGCTTCCATCAAGGCCGAGCGCGCCGCGCGCCCCGCCATCGAGCTCAAGCAGGAGGGCGCGGAGCTTTCGCCCAAGAACCCGACCGACCTGTCCCACGCGCACCTGCGCCTGGGCATCGACGTGGGCTCCACCACCGTTAAGCTGGCCGTCATCGACGACAACGACCACCTGCTCTACGCCAACTACGAGCGCCACCACACCGACGTGCGCGCCACCGCCAAGGAGCTCTTCGCCCGCGCGAAGGAGGTCGTCGGCGACACGCCCATGCGCGTCTCGATCACCGGCTCGGGCGGCATGCTGCTGGCCAAGTGGCTCGACCTCGAGTTCGTCCAGGAGGTCATCGCCTCCAAGCGCGCCGTCGAGGCCCTCATCCCGCAGACCGACTGCGCGATCGAGCTGGGCGGCGAGGACGCCAAGATCATCTACTTCGACAACGGCATCGAGCAGCGCATGAACGGCACCTGCGCGGGCGGCACCGGCGCCTTCATCGACCAGATGGCCTCCCTTCTCCACACCGACGCCTCGGGCCTGAACGAGCTCGCGAAGTCGGCCACCCAGATCCACCCCATCGCCAGCCGCTGCGGCGTCTTTGCCAAGTCCGACGTCCAGCCGCTGCTCAACGAGGGCGCTGCCCCCGCGGACATCGCGGCCTCCATCTTCCAGGCCGTCGCCAACCAGACCGTCAGCGGCCTGGCCTGCGGCCACCCCATCCGCGGCTACGTCGCCTTCTTGGGCGGCCCCTTGCAGTACCTCTCTGAGCTGCGCCGCCGCTTCTACATCACGCTGAACCTCGACGAAGAGCACATCATCGTGCCCGAGAACGCCCACCTCTTCGTGGCGACCGGCGCCGCCTTGGCCGGCGAGTCGGACAAGTACATCACCTTCGCCGAGGCGATCCGCCTGCTCGAGGACCTCAAGGACACCCAGGGCTCCGAGGTCGCCCGTCTCGAGCCGCTCTTCGCGACCGAGGAGGACTACCAGGAGTTCCGCGCCCGCCACGACGAGCAGGTCGTGCCCAAGGGTGATCTGGCCAGCTACCACGGCCGCCTCTTCATCGGCATCGACGCCGGCTCCACCACCATGAAGGCGGCCGTCGTGGGCGCCGAGGGCGAGCTTCTCTACACCTGGTACGGCAACAACAACGGCGACATCCTGGGCACCGCCCGCAAGATCTGCGACGACATCTACGAGAAGATGCCTGCCGATTGCACCATCGGCCACGTGACCACCACGGGCTACGGCGAGCAGATCTTGATCGAGGCCCTGCGCGCCGACTCCGGTGAGATCGAGACCGTGGCGCACCTGCGCGGCGCCAAGGCCTTCATCCCCGAGGTCGAGTTCATCTTGGACATCGGCGGCCAGGACATGAAGTGCCTGCAGGTCAAGGACGGCGTCATCGAGCACATCATGCTCAACGAGGCGTGCTCTTCTGGCTGCGGCTCGTTCATCGAGTCCTTCGCCGTGTCGATGAACATGAGCGTCCAGGAGTTCGCCGAGGCGGCCGTGAAGGCCTCGAGCCCCGTCGACCTGGGCAGCCGCTGCACCGTCTTCATGAACTCCCGCGTCAAGCAGGCCCAGAAGGAAGGCGCCACCATCGGCGACGTGGCGGCCGGCCTTTCCTACTCCGTCATCAAGAACGCCCTGTTCAAGGTCATCAAGCTGCGCGACTTCGAGGAGATCGGCAAGTACTGCGTGGTCCAGGGCGGCACCTTCATGTCCGACGCCACCCTGCGCGCCTTCGAGCTCCTGACCGGCCGCGACGTCATCCGTCCCGACGTGGCGGGCTGCATGGGCGCCTACGGCGCGGCCCTTCTCGCCCGTGACCGCGCGGGCGCCGACGGCACCTCGACCCTGCTTTCGCGCGAGGACATCGACAACCTGCAGGTCAAGCACACCAACGTCCACTGCGGCCGTTGCTCCAACAACTGCCTTCTCACCATCAACGACTTCGGCGGCGGCCGTCGCTTCATCACGGGCAACCGCTGCGAGAAGGGCGCGGGCGGCTCCAAGCGCGCCAAGAACGACGCCCCCAACCTCTTTGAGTACAAGAACAAGCTGCTGTTCGAGCGCCCCGTCCTGGACCCGGAGGAGGCGCCCCGCGGCACCGTGGGCATCCCGCGCGCCCTCAACATGTACGAGAACTACCCCTTCTGGCACGCGTTCTTCACCAAGCTGGGCTTCTCGATCGTGCTCTCTGACCAGACGACCGGCAAGACCTACGAGGCGGGCATCGAGTCCATGCCGTCCGAGTCGGTCTGCTACCCGGCCAAGCTCTCGCACGGCCACATCATGAACCTGATCTCCAAGGACCCCGACTTCATCTGGATGCCCTGCATTCGCTGGGAGCGCCAGGAGGACAAGTCGGCGACCAACCACTACAACTGCCCGATCGTCATGAGCTACCCGCAGGCCTTGAAGCTCAACATCGACGAGCTGGGCGAGGGCACCAAGATCGAGTTCATGGACCCGTTCATCCCCTATGACAAGAAGAGCGAGCTCAAGCGCCGCCTGTACGAGCTGGTCAGCGAGCAGCGCGAGAAGGACGCCGCCGAGGGCCGCGGCCGCGTGCGCGGCTCCCACATCACCCGCGCCGAGATCGACGAGGCCGTCAACGCCGCGTGGCAGGCCGACATCGACTTCCACAACGCCATGCACCGCAAGGGCGACGAGGCCCTGCGCTGGATCGAGGACCACGACGGCCACGGCATCGTGCTCGCCGGCCGTCCCTACCACAACGACCCCGAGATCAACCACGCCATCCCCGAGCTCGTCCACTCCTTCGGCTTCGCGGTTTTGACCGAGGACTCCATCGCCCACAAGATGGACCCGGAGCGCCCGATCCGCGTCGTCGACCAGTGGATGTACCACAGCCGCCT
>CAVAUD010000137.1:0-4131 GCA_963591565.1 bacterium | reverse complement strand
CTACGCTTCCGAGTACATCTACAACAAGTACAAGGACATGAAGACCTGCGGCGTCGTCGAGGACGACGCGGCCTTTGGCTACAAGAAGGTCGCCGAGCCCATGGGCGTCGTGGCTGCGGTCATCCCCACCACCAACCCCACCTCCACCGCCATCTTCAAGTGCCTCATCTCGCTCAAGACCCGCAACGCCATCATGATCTCCCCGCACCCGCGCGCCAAGGCCTGCACCGCCGAGGCCGCCCGCATCGTGCGCGACGCCGCCGAGGCCGCCGGCGCCCCTAAGGGCCTCATCGACTGGATCGACGTTCCCTCCCTTGAGCTCACCAACACGCTCATGCACGACGCCGACATCATCCTGGCGACCGGTGGCCCGGGCATGGTCAACGCCGCCTACAGCTCCGGCACCCCCGCTCTGGGCGTCGGCCCCGGCAACACCCCGGTCATCATCGACTCCACCGCCGACATCAAGCTCGCGGTCAACTCGATCATCCACTCCAAGACCTTCGACAACGGCATGATCTGCGCCTCCGAGCAGTCCGTGACCGTGCTTGAGGACATCTACGACGCCGTCAAGGCCGAGTTCAAGGCCCGTGGCTGCTACTTCCTCAAGGGCGCCGAGCTCGACAAGGTCCGCGAGACCGTCATCATCAACGGCTCCGTCAACGCCAAGATCGTCGGCCAGTCCGCCTACACGATCGCCCAGATCGCCGGCGTCGAGGTCCCCAAGGCCACCAAGGTCCTGATCGGCGAGGCCACCTCCGTCGAGCCCTCCGAGGCCATGGCGCACGAGAAGCTCTCCCCGGTTCTGGGCATGTACAAGGCCAAGACCTTCGACGAGGCCATCGCCAAGGCCGAGCGCCTGGTCGCCGACGGCGGCTACGGCCACACCTCCTCCCTCTACGTCAACGTCAACGAGAAGGAGAAGATCCAGAAGCACTACGAGGCCATGAAGACCTGCCGCGTGCTGATCAACACCCCCTCCTCGCAGGGCGGCATCGGCGACCTCTACAACTTCAAGATGGCTCCCTCCCTCACGCTGGGCTGCGGCTCCTGGGGCGGCAACTCCGTCTCGGGCAACGTCGGTCCCCAGCACCTGCTCAACTACAAGTCCGTTGCAGAGAGGCGTGAGAACATGCTTTGGTTCCGTACCCCCGAGAAGATCTTCTTCAAGAAGGGCTGCATGCCTGTGGCCCTGCAGGAGCTCAGCGAGGTCTACGGCAAGAAGCGCGCCTTCATCGTGACCGACTCCTTCCTCTACACCTCCGGCTTCACCAAGAAGATCGAGGCCTCCCTCGACGAGCAGGGCATCGTCCACACCTCCTTCTGGTCCATCTCGCCCGATCCCAAGCTTCAGGACTGCCTGAAGGGCCTCGAGCAGATCCGCGCCTTCGAGCCCGACTGCATCATCGCCATCGGCGGCGGCTCCGCCATGGACGCCGGCAAGATCATGTGGACCATGTACGAGCACCCGGAGGAGAAGTTCGAGGACATGGCCATGGACTTCATGGACATCCGTAAGCGCGTCTACAGGTTCCCGAAGTCCGGCACCAAGGCCTTCTTCGTCGCCATCCCGACCTCCTCGGGCACCGGCTCCGAGGTCACCCCGTTCTCCATCATCACCGATGCCGAGACCGGCACCAAGTGGCCGCTCGCCGACTACGAGCTCCTGCCGAACATGGCCATCGTCGACACCGACAACATGATGACCCAGCCCAAGGGCCTGACCTCCGCCTCCGGCGTCGACGTCCTGACGCACGCCCTCGAGGCCTACGTCTCGGTCATGGCTTCCGACTACACCGACGGCCTCGCCCTTCGCGCCATGAAGCTCGTCTTCGAGTACCTGCCGCGCGCCTATGACAACCCCAACGACGTCGAGGCCCGCGACCACATGGCCAACGCCTCCTGCATGGCCGGCATCGCCTTCGCCAACGCCTTCCTGGGCGTCAACCACTCCATGGCCCACAAGCTGGGTGCCTATCACCACATTCCGCACGGCTGGGCCAACGCCGTCATCCTCACCCGCGTCATGCGCTACAACGCGGCTGAGCGCCCGACCAAGATGGGCACCTTCTCGCAGTACGACCACCCGAAGACGCTTTCCCGCTACGCCGAGGCCGCCCGCTTCTGCGGCGTGACCGGCAAGGACGACCTCGAGGTCTTCGAGAAGTTCGTCGCAAAGATCGAGGAGCTCAAGAAGCACGTGGGCGTCAAGGAGACCATCAAGGACTTCGGCGTCGACGAGCAGTACTTCCTCGATACCCTCGACGAGATGTCCGAGAACGCCTTCAACGACCAGTGCACCGGCGCCAACCCGCGCTACCCGCTCATCTCCGAGATCAAGGAGCTCTACCTCGACGCGTACTACAACCGCGAGCCGAGCTTCTACCAGGACTAGTTACCGCTTAACGGACGAGGTGGCTCGCTTGCCGCCTCGTCCGTCCCCTTTTGCACTGCGTTCTTAAAATGGTTTCACAGCACGGTTGGTTGTTTTACCAAAGGAGGCAGTTTCTCATGGTTATCTCTGATACCAAGGTCGTACTCGTCGAGCGCGCCGAGAAGGTCGTCTACCAGGACGGCGACAAGGTCGTCAAGGCCTTCAAGCCTTCCAAGCCCGCTTCCGACGTCTTCAACGAGGCCCTCAACCTTTCTCGCGTGGCCGAGGCCGGCGTAGCGGCGCCTAAGGTCCTCGAGGTCTCCCAGACCGCCGACGGCGGCTGGGCGCTTTCCCACGAGTACATCCCGGGCACGACCGTCCGCAAGCTCATGGACGAGGCCGACGACGCCAAGAAGGCCGAGATTCTCGCCAAGTTCGTCGACCTGCAGGTCAGCGTCCAGAACACCAAGGCGCCCGCTCTTCTCAACAGCCAGCGCGCCAAGTTCAAGACGATGATCGAGAAGGTCAAGGACATCGACCCGACCCAGCGCTACGAGCTCGAGATGCGCGCCGACCGCATGCGCGGCCACAAGTACATCTGCCACGGCGACTTCAACCCCTCCAACGTCGTCATCGGCGAGGACGGCAAGGCCTACGTCGTCGACTGGGCCCACGTCACCCGCGGCCTTCCCGAGGCCGACGCGGCCATGACCTATATCCTCTTCAAGATGTACCACGCCGAGATGGCCGAGGCTTATCTCGACCTGTACTCCGCGAAGGCCGACATGCCCAAGCAGAAGATCATGTACTGGGTCCCCGTCGTGGCCGCCGCCGAGCTTTCCCGTGGCCGTAAGGACTCCGAGGACATGCTCAAGAGCTTCGTCGACGCCACCAACGATTACGAATAAGCTGTATTCAGGCTGATAACTTGCTTGCGCGGCCCCTTGGACATGGTAGTGTTCAGGGGGCCGTTTCTTATCTCGAGGGAGTCTTCATACCATGATCTCGCGTTCTTCTCGCGCTTATCTCGCCGTCTTTGTCGCCCTGGCCTGCTGCCTGGGGCTCGGTGCCTGCAAGGACCAGTCCGTGGCCGCAAACGAGGCCGTGGAGGCCGTTATGGCCGGCTACACGGTATCGACCGGCGACGAGAACGCGGACGACGCGGGCGCAGATGCCGAGAAGTCCCAGATCGAGCCGGTGGCCCCCGACTACGGCGACGAAGCCACGGCCTCTGTGCTGACGGGACTCGACGTCAACATGGACGACTTCCACAGGCACGCCTTCTCGCGCTACAGCTACGAGATCGGCGAGGTCACGATGGCTGAGGACAAGAAGTCCGCCCAGGTAGCGCTGACCATCACCAATGTGAGCCTGCTCAACGCGGCCAACAACGCGGCGGCCGATTTCGCGACCTACGCGGAGTCCGACGACTATCAGACGGCCTTCGCCGAGGGAGGTCGCACGCCGCTGTTCGCGAAGCTCGTCGAGTACCTCTACCAGCACCTCGATAGCGACGAGCTGGTCACGACGAGCGTTACCGTCACCGTGAACAAGGACGACTCGGGCAACTGGTCTTTCGACCCCTCGAGCGACGCGGCCTTCTACAACGCGCTCTACGGCGGCTCGAACGTGCTGGGCGGACTGGCGAACGCGCTTCAATAGGGGAGAAGGGCCCGGGTTGAAGGGGTGACGTATCCCGGCGCTGAGCGCTTCCCGCCTTTGTCTCTGTGCTCAAACAGTCCTGTTCGCACGGAGGC
>CAVAUD010000136.1:0-4201 GCA_963591565.1 bacterium | reverse complement strand
GGCCCACGAGGTCAAATCGCCCGAGGTAGGCGCAAGGCACCCCAGGTCAGCGGCCATTTCCTTGTAGATGTTGCGCAGGCTGGGCGGCAGCTTGGTCCCTCTCGGCACCGAGAAGGAGAGGCCCATGGCCTGCCCCGGCTCGTGGTAGGGGTCCTGCCCCAGGATGACCGCGCGCACGTCGGCGGGAGCGGTCCAGGCCAGGGCGTTCAAGATGTCGTCTTGCGCGGGGTAGACCACCTGGGTCTGGCGCATGGCGTCGACCTGGCCCAGCAGGTCGCGGCAGGTGTCGCGCA
Organism: bacterium; assembly: GCA_963591565.1. Taxonomy (GTDB): domain Bacteria; phylum Actinomycetota; class Coriobacteriia; order Coriobacteriales; family Atopobiaceae; genus Paratractidigestivibacter. Next base: position 3,908 of record CAVAUD010000136.1, on the reverse strand, counting down.
CCTCGGTGGGGGCGGCGTCGAGCCAAGCGTCGATGTTCGTCTGTTTGTCCATGCGGACGAGGATACTTTTCGTGCGGCCGTCCGTCAAACGAACGGCCAAAAACGTTACTTTGCTGGTCAGCCCCTTCGCGAACAGCTATGATGGTCAGATTATCACCTGCCTGCACATCAGCACCCGCACGCCTGACGGGCGCCGAGGCAAAGCAACGCCGTTGCCGTTGCCCCGGCACAAACGAGGGACCCATTGAAGATCAACCAGATCAAATACTTCGTCTCGGTCTTTGACCTGCATAGCTTCTCGGATGCCGCCAAGGCCGAGGGCGTGACGGTTCAGGCGGTCTCGAAGGCGATCGGTGACTTGGAGAGGAGCGCGGGCACCAAGCTCTTCGAGCGCACGGCCCGCGGCGTCGTGCCCACCGCGGCGGGCGTCGCCCTGTGCAAAGAGGCCCGCCCCGTCAAAGAGGCGTTCGTGCAGCTCGAGGGCTTTATCGCGCGGATGCACCAGGCGCAAGACCAGGGCACGCCGGCTGCGGCCGTTGCCGAGCCTCCGGTCGCGCGCCCGCTCAAGGTCGAGCTTGTCGCCCCCGACTACGAGGGCAACGGTGTCTTTTGCGGTGACTTCCAAAAGATGATCTGCGATGCCTGCGGCTTTGACGTTGACTTCTCGCTGGAATATCCCAGCCGTGCCATCGCCGGCTTAGAGTCCGGCAAGGTCGACGCCCTTGTGACCATCGGCCGCTACGACCGCCCTGGTCTTACCTGCACCGAGCTGGGTGCCCTGCCCACCGCCATCATCGTTGGGCGCGACCACCCCTTTGCCACGCGCCCGAGCGTCTCGATGGCCGACCTCGGCGCCTATCCGGCCGGCATGTCGCCCGAGTTCGACGGGTTCAACGAGTCGGTCCTGGTCATGTACCGCAAAAAACGCCTGTTGGGAACCATCGAGACGATCAACAGCCAAAAGGACCTGGTGCGCTTCATGTGGGGCCGCAAGGGCTATTGCTTCAATGCGAAGATCCCGGTGCCGAGCAACCCGTCCAGCCCTGTGGTAGAGGTCCCCATCGATCCCGTCTCGGCGCTCAGGGTGCCTGTCTGCCTTCTCACGCGGCTGGGTGAGCAGGACTCGCGGCTCGCGGTCGTCGAGGCCTTCTTCATTGACCTGGCGGCCGGGGCTTCCGCGACGCCGGCCTTCGACGAGTAGGGGACAGCTATGACAGCCGAGAATAACGCACAGGTCGCGGGCGGTGTCGCGGACGGTGCCGCAGGCGGTGCCGCCGCGACGCCCGACGGCGTCGAGCTTGTCCGCCGCCCCGAGGGGCTGACCCTCGTCGGCGACGGCATGGAGCTGCGCGCGGACTTTACGGGCATGCTGGCGCGCGTGAAGCCCCATCGCCTGGGCCAGGAGCTTCTCGTCAAGGCCGCCAAGGTCAAGGGGGTCGAGGCGCCCACGGCCGTCGACTGTACCGCCGGTTTTGGCGAGGACTCGTTTTTGCTGGCCGCCGCCGGTTTCACGGTGACCCTCTTCGAGAAGGACCCGGTCATCGCGGCGCTTCTCGCCGACGCCTTGGAACGCGCGGAGAAAGACGAGGCCCTGGCCCCGATCGCGGCCCGCATGCGTCTGGTTCCCGGCGACAGCATCGCCGGCCTGGCCGAGTTGGGTTTCTCGCCCGATGTCGTTTATCTCGACCCTATGTTTCCCGCCCGCACGAAGAGCGCGGCGGTCAAGAAGAAGTTCCAGCTGCTGCACCACCTCGAGGCCCCCTGCGCCGACGAGGAGGAGCTTCTCGCCGCCGCGCTGGCCGTCCGCCCGCGCAAGGTCGTCATAAAACGGCCGGTCAAGGGCGCGCTTCTCGCCGGCGTGAAGCCGAGCTACCAGGTGGCCGGCAAGGCGGTGCGCTACGACTGCATCGTCCCGCCGCGGGAGTAGGGGTCGGGGCCGCGCGCCCTTCTCGCCGCCTTGATTTCTATCGATTTCCTATTAGGAACGCGCGCAGGCTTTGACCTAACCCCACTACCTGCGATAACCTAGCAAACGTTGACTATAACCGCAGCTTGCGGACGAATTTTTTAGAGAGGGACGCTCATGGCACTCGTTGGACGTCAGATCAGACAGCTTCGCGCTCTTGCGCACCACCTGGACTCCGTTGTTTCCATCGGCAAGGCCGGTGTCACCCAGGCCACGGCCGAGCAGGCCAGCGAGAGCCTCGAGGCCCACGAGCTGGTCAAGTGCAACGTGCTCGAGAACTCCGGGCTTGAGACCAAGGACGCCGCCCACCAGCTGGCCGAGCTCTGCGGCGCCGAGGTCGTGCAGGTCATCGGCCGCAAGTTCACCCTTTACCGCGAGACTTCCCGCGAGGGCGTCGAGAAGATCCAGCTGGTCTAGGACGGTTTTCGCCGGCTTTTGCCGGCCCTGTCCCCAGGTGCGCAAAGGGAGGTTCGCGTGCGCTATACCGTTGTTGCCGTCGGCAAGCTCAAGGAGCGTTTTTGGCAGCAGGCCTGCGACGAGTACCTTAAGCGCCTGGGGGCGTACGCCAAGGTCGAGGTCAAGGAGATCGCCGACATCGACCCTGCCAAGGCGGGCGGCATCGACGCCGCCAGAAACCGCGAGGGCGCGGCCATCGTGGCCGCCATCTCCCCGCGCTCGCACGTGATTCTGCTGGCCATCGAGGGTAAAGAGCGCTCCAGCACCGATTTCTCGGCGCGCCTGGACGCGCTGGCCTTGGGCGGCGAATCCGACATCACCTTCGTGATCGGCGGCTCGGACGGCGTGTCTGCCGAGGTCAAGGCCCGCGCCAACGAGACCCTCTCGTTTGGGCCCATCACCTTGCCGCACAACCTCGCGCGCGTCGTTTTGCTCGAGCAGGTCTATCGCGCCTGCAAGATCTCCCGCGGCGAGCCGTATCACAAGTAGGGCGATGTGTTTTGCCCGCCTCTGCGGGGCTCCTGTTTCAAAAAACACGATAGTTGGAAGCAGTATTGCGATCGGCTGAGTAGAGGTCCTATTTGGCTTAGCGCCAACTGGGCTTTTGTCGCCAAAATCGGGCTGATACTCGACGCGTCGCTAGACGGCCTCCAACTTTCGTCAAAAATGATTCGCAGGGGCTTCAAAGCCCAGCGCTAAGCGCGTTTCGCTTCAAATCCCAACGAAAAAGGGGCTCGCCTTGCGGCGAGCCCCTTCCCTTACCCAGCCAGTCGCTGACCAGGCGTTATGCGTGGAGAAAACCCTTACATGGCCTCGTGGCAGGTACGGGCGATGACGTCAAGCTGCTGCTCACGGGTGAGGTCGATGAACTTGACGGCGTAGCCGGAGACGCGGATGGTGAAGTTCGCGTACTCGGGCTTCTCGGGGTGCTCCATGGCGTCCTTCAGCTTCTCGACGCCAAAGACGTTGACGTTGAGGTGGTGAGCGCCGTTGGCGAAGTAGCCGTCGAGGACGTTGACGAGGTTGGTGACGCGCTGCTCGTCGTCGTTACCAAGGGCAGACGGGTTGATGGTCTGCGTGTTGGAGATGCCGTCCAGGGCGTACTCGTAGGGGAGCTTGGCCACGGAGTTGAGGGAAGCGAGAAGGCCGTTCTTCTCGGCGCCGTAAGCGGGGTTGGCGCCAGGGGCGAACGGGGTGAAGGCCTTGCGGCCGTCCGGGGTGCCACCGGTGGCCTTGCCGTACACCACGTTGGAGGTGATGGTAAGGATGGAGGTGGTGGGCTCGGAGTCGCGGTAGGTGTGGTGCTTGGCGATCTTGGACATGAACGCCTTCAGCAGCCAGACGGCGATGTCGTCGGCGCGGTCGTCGTCGTTGCCGTACTTGGGGAAGTCGCCCTCGACCTCGTAGTCGACGACGATGCCCTGCTCGTCACGGATGGTCTTGACCTTGGCGTACTTCATGGCAGAGATGGAGTCGACGACGTGGG
>CAVAUD010000135.1:0-4221 GCA_963591565.1 bacterium | reverse complement strand
CCCTTGGCGGATCGTCTCCGCAAAAGGAAAGAGCCCCCGATTGCTCGGAGGCTCTTTCCCGGATGGCCTTAAATGTGGCTCTTACGTCTTAGGCGAGGAAGTCGCGGGTGACGGAAGAGTCGACCTTGATGCCAGGGCCCATCGTGGTGGAGATGGCGACGGACTTGACGTACTTGCCCTTAGCGGAGGAAGGCTTGACGCGGAGCAGCTCGGTGTAGAGAGCGGCGTAGTTCTCGACGAGCTTCTCGGTCTCGAAGGAAGCCTTGCCCATGGGGACGTGGCAGATGCCGTAACGGTCGGCGCGGTACTCGACGCGGCCGGCCTTGAGCTCGGCGACCATCTTGGCGACGTCCATGGTGACGGTACCCAGCTTGGGGTTGGGCATCAGGCCGCGGGGGCCGAGGACCTTACCCAGACGACCGACCTTGGCCATCATGTTGGGGGTAGCGATGGCAGCGTCGAAGTTGATGTTGCCAGCGGCGATCTCGGCGACGAGGTCGTCGGAACCCACGACGTCGGCACCGGCCTCGGTGGCCTCGGTGGCCTTGGCGCCCTCGGCGAAGACGGCGACGCGGACGGTCTTACCGGTGCCGTGGGGCAGGGAGATGGAGCCGCGGACGTTCTGGTCGGCCTTACGGGTGTCGACACCCAGGCGGACGGAGACCTCGACGGTCTCGTCGAACTTGGCGGAGGAAAGCTCCTTGGCGAGCTCCATGGCCTCCTTGGGGGTGTAGAGCTTGGAGCTGTCGACCTTGGCCGCAGCCTCGTTGTACTTCTTACCGTGCTTAGGCATGTGATTACCTCCTGTGGTCAACGGGCGTTTGCCCTCCCACAATCTTGGTGGTTTGACCCACCGCTTCTAGTAAACGCTCTTGCGAGCGGTGAAACCGTGTTACTCGGCGATGGTGACGCCCATGGAGCGGGCGGTACCGGCGACGATCTTCTTGGCGGCCTCGATGTCGTTGGCGTTGAGGTCGGGCATCTTGATCTCGGCGATCTTGGTGAGCTGCTCCTGGGAGAGCTGGCCGACCTTGTCGCGCTGGGGAACGCCGGAGCCGCTCTTGAGGCCGAGCTCCTTGAGGATCAGCTTGGCCGCGGGAGGGGTCTTGCAGACGAAGTCAAAGGTGCGATCCTCGTAGACAGAGATCTCGACGGGGATGATGTCGCCCTTCTTATCAGCAGTCGCGGCGTTGAAGGCCTGGCAGAACTGCATGATGTTGACCTGGGCAGCACCCAGGGCAGGGCCGACGGGAGGAGCGGGGTTAGCAGCGCCAGCGGGGATCTGGAGCTTGATGAAGCGGACAACCTTCTTCTTAGCCATTGTCAATCTCCTTGAATGAATAGAGTGAGATTCGAAAACGTTCTTATCTTTGCGCCAACCCGAGAAGCTTTCCTATAACGGAAACGGGTACGGCGGGAAAACCTAGCCGATGACCGTGATCTGGTCGAGGGTGAGCTCGACGGGGGTCTCGCGGCCGAAGATCATGAGCATGACCTTGACCTTGCCGGCCTCTGCCATGACCTCGGAGACCTGACCGTCGAAGTCGGCGAGAGGACCAGAGAGGACCTTGATGGTCTGACCGACCTCGATGTCGATCGAGGTGCGCTTGGGAGCGGGGGTGGTGCCGCGCTCGCCGGAGCGACGCATGATCTTATCGAACTCGTCGCGACGAAGCGGGGTGGGCTTGCCGTCAAGGCCGACAAAACCGGTGACGCCGGGGGTGTTGCGGACAACGTTCCAGGTGTTGTCGTCGACCTCCATGCGCACGAGGACGTAGCTCGGGAAGACCTTGGACTCCTTGGTCTCGCGCTTGCCGCCCTCCTTGAGCTCGGTGACCTCCTCGGTCGGGATCTTGATGTCGACGACCTTGTCCTCGAGGCCGTAAATCTCGATCCTGTGCTCAAGGTCGGTCTTGACCTTGTTCTCGTAGCCGGAGTAGGTGTGGATAACGTACCAACGCTTTGCCATTGTCTCTTACCCCCTCAGACCGGTGAAGCCGACAAGAGCGGCGACGATGCCGGAGTCGACGAGCCACAGAATAACGCCAAAGACCACGAGGGTGATAATGACGGCGACAGAGTAGTTGGTGAGCTCTGCCTTGGTGGGCCAGGTGACGCGGTGCATCTCAAGACGCACATCGCCGAACCAATTGCGGATACGGCCGAAGAAGCCGGGCTTCTTGTCGGACTTTGCCTTGGCTACGGCCTTATCCTTGGCCTTGCTCTCAGACTCCTTGGTGGAGTCAGCAGAGGCGGCCTCGACACGGGCGCGCTCCTCGGCACGAGCCTTGCGCACGCTCCTCTTGTTTCGGTCTTTATTAGGCATCTGGCCTACTCCTTCATAAGTCTTTACATAGAAACCGGCTAACCCTTACGGGAAAGCCGGTGAGAAAATCTGGCAGGCCAGGAAGGACTCGAACCCTCAACAAACGGTTTTGGAGACCGCCGCTCTACCATTGGAGCTACTGGCCTGTAAATGAAGACCGGCTAGTTTTTAGCGGGTCTCCCTGTGCAGGGTGTGCTTGCGGCACCAGGGGCAGTACTTCTTCAACTCCATACGATCGGGGTTGTTGGACTTGTTCTTGTCCGTGGTGTAATTGCGACGCTTGCACTCGGTGCATGCGAGGGTAACGAGAGTACGCATCAAAACCTCCTGTACACGTTGTCACCCTTGCCGGTTGCATCAGAGTGACGCGGTGGTAAATACTACTACCTCACTACGCGATCTGTCAACAGAAGCGTAGAAGTGCCTTCTCAATCACAAAATGGACAAATGATCGAGCAGGTTAGAGGGCTCTAAGAGCTAGCTGACAGTAAAAAACCCGGCACCCTTTTGAGGTGCCGGGCAATAAGCAAATCTAAACCCTAGGGGTTAAATCTACTCGATGATGGAGGTCACGCGGCCGTCGCCGACGGTGTGGCCACCCTCGCGGATAGCGAACTTGAGGCCCTGCTCCAGAGCGATGGGGTGGATGAGCTCGCAGGTGACGGTGATGTGGTCGCCAGGCATAGCCATCTCAACCTTGGTGCCGTTGGAGTCGGTGAGCTCCTGCACGTCGCCGGTGATGTCGGTGGTGCGGAAGTAGAACTGAGGACGATAACCAGCGAAGAACGGGGTGTGACGGCCACCCTCCTCCTTGGTCAGGACGTAGACCTCGCCGGTGAACTTGGTGTGCGGGGTAACCGAGCCGGGCTTGCAGAGGATCTGGCCGCGCTCGATGTCCTCACGCTTGATACCACGGAGAAGGATACCGACGTTGTCGCCAGCCTCGCAGAAGTCCATGGTCTTGCGGAACATCTCGATGCCGGTAGCAACGGAGGTCTGGGTCTCCTTGATGCCGACGATCTCGACCTGGTCGTTGAGCTTGAGCTCGCCGCGCTCGACACGACCGGTGGCAACGGTACCACGACCGGAGATGGTCATGACGTCCTCGATAGCCATCAGGAAGGGCTTCTCGTTGTCGCGGGCAGGGGTCGGGATGTAGGAGTCGACCTGGTGCATGAGCTCGACGATGGAGTCAACCCACTTCTGCTCGCCGTTGAGGGCGCCGAGAGCGGAGCCGCGGATGATCGGCAGGTCGTCGCCGGGGAAGTCGTACTCGGAGAGGAGGTCACGGGTCTCCATCTCGACGAGGTCGATGAGCTCGTCGTCGTCAACCATGTCGCACTTGTTGAGGAAGACGATGATGTAGGGGACGCCGACCTGACGGGCGAGGAGGATGTGCTCGCGGGTCTGAGCCATGGGGCCGTCGGTAGCAGCGATGACGAGGATAGCGCCATCCATCTGAGCAGCGCCGGAAATCATGTTCTTGATGTAGTCGGCGTGGCCCGGGCAGTCGACGTGAGCGTAGTGGCGCTCCCAGGTCTCGTACTCGATGTGAGCAACGTTAATGGTAATGCCGCGCTGACGCTCCTCGGGAGCCTTGTCGATGTTCTCGAAGGCGGTGTAGTCAGCCTTGCAGCCCTCGGACTCGGAGAGAACCTTGGTGATAGCTGCGGTGGTGGTGGTCTTGCCGTGGTCGACGTGACCAATGGTACCGATGTTTACGTGGGGCTTAGAGCGGTCGAACTTCTCCTTGGCCATTGCCATCCTCCTTTTGGAACCTTACGGCTTCCATGGACTTACTACCTACATATGCTTAGCGGCGACCGAAGCCGCCGCTTTGAGCTCTGGTACCGGTGACTGGATTCGAACCAGTGACATCGCGGGTATGAGCCGCG
>CAVAUD010000134.1:0-4477 GCA_963591565.1 bacterium | reverse complement strand
CGCAACGTGGGCAACAACAAGCTGATGCTCGCGGTGTTTGGCCTGGTACTTGCGATGCAGTTCGCGATCACGGAGTTCGGCGCGGCCGTGTTTGGCACCGTGCCCTTGTCCGCCGCGCTGTGGGGCAAGATGCTTCTGTGCGCCGTCTCGGTCGTCGTGGTCGACGAGGCCGTCAAGGCCGTCCGCCGCGCCATGGGGAAGTAGGTTTCAAGCCTGGCGGGGCCCGCGCGACCCCCCGGTAACAAAAAATGTCGAAAGACGGGTGCACTATGAGGGGGCGGCCAAGTAGCCGCCCCCTTTTCGTGATAAAACCCCAGTTGGCGTGTGGCTAAAGGCCTTGTCTACTCGCCCAATCCCCCGAGTGCACCCGTCTTTCGCAAAAAAGTTTGCGAGCGGCCCCGCGAACCCCTAGAAACCCCAGAGGACGCGGCGATAGTTGGCGCGGTCGGTGGCGCCCTCGGTGGAAATGAGAAGGACGCGCGAGTCCGGGCCCAGGCCCAGGCGAGCCGCGGCGGCTCGAGCCGCATCGCCCTCGCCGCAAAGCAGCGTTGCCAAGAAACCCAAGGTCACAGCACCCGACTCACCGGAAACCACGGCCGTATCGCCCGGAAGCGGGTTGGCTAGGACCCGCATGCCGCGGGCCGCGACCTCGTCTGGCACGCTAGCAAAGAAATCAGCCGCGCGCTCGAGCTCGGCCCAGCCCACCCCGCATGGCTCGCCGCAGGCCAGGCCCGCCATCATCGTGGGTAGGTCCCCGCCCACAGCGTGCAACCGTCCGTCGCCCGCCGTCGCGGTGCGAAACACGCAATCGGCCGCATCGGGCTCAACGATGCAAACGCGTGGCCGCTCGCGCCCGTAGTAGTCGGCGAGAAACCCGGTGATCGCCCCGGACATCGCGCCCACTCCTGCCTGCAGAAACACGTGAGTCGGCACGGCCGCGTCCAGCTGATAGGCCGCCTCGAGGCCCATCGTGGTATAGCCCTGCATTATCCACGTCGGAATCTTCTCGTACCCGTCCCACGAGGTGTCCTGAACAAGGACCCACCCATGCTCGCGCGCCTGCGCGGCGGCGAAACGCACCGAGTCGTCGTAGTTGAGGTCCAAGATCTGCGCCTCGGCGCCCTGCGCCCGGATGTTCTCGAGCCGCTCGGCGGCACTGCCCCGTGGCATGTAGACCACACAACCCACGCCCAGCATGCGCGCCGTCCAGGCCAGGCCGCGCCCGTGGTTTCCGTCCGTGGCGGTCACAAGCGTGAGGCTGCGGAGCTTCTCGGCAACAGCAGGCGAGGTCAGGAGGTCGAAAGTCAGGTCTTGCGCGTCGATGCCCAGTTGCTCGGCAATCACACGGGCCGCGGCGTAACTGCCGCCCAGGCCCTTGAAGGCGTTGAGCCCAAAGCGCCAGCTCTCGTCCTTGACCCAGATCTTGGCCACTCCGAGATGGGCCGCCAGCGCATCAAGCGAGACAAGCGGCGTGGGCTCGTAGCCGGGGATAGTGCGGTGAAAAGCCAAGGCCGCCTCGGCCGCGCGAGCGCTAAAAGCGCCGTCCTCGCGGGCTTCTCGCCACCCGGCACCATTGGTTACCAGGCCAAACTCTACCGCCATCGCTCTACTCCTTCGTCGCCGGGGCCGCCGGGGTCGCCGGGGCCGCCGCGCCGCCCGCCGCTGCCGCCGGGGCCGCGTGCCGCTCGTCCCAGGTAAGGATAACGCGCACCGCCACGAAGCTCACCACAATGGCGATGGCCGCCGTGATTGCCGAGACCACGATGTAGTAGAGATCGCCCGTCTCGGGCTCAAGGTACTGCAGGAAGGTGAGAAGGCCCGAGCACGACGTGGGGATGAAGGCGCGCAGGCCAAAGATGCCCGCGAACAGGCCGGCCGAGGCAGCGCCGATCGCCGTGCCCACCAAGACGCGAGGTCGCTGGATGAGGGCGCCGTAGAAGGCCGGCTCGGTCACGCCGCACAGGCCCGTGACGCCAAAGGACGCGATAAGGCCGCGCTGCGACTTGTCGCGCTGCGCCGTGGCGACGGCCAAGGCGGACGCGCCGATGCAGAGGTTCGAGACAAACCCCACTCCGCCGGTGATCGCATCGTATCCCAGCGTGGCGAGAAGCTGCAGCTGGAGCGGCTCCCATGCCTTGTCGAGGCCCAGCATGACCATGTAGGGATAGGCCACGCACAAAAGCGGCTGCGCGAGGAAGCCCAGCGTGTCGCAGATCCACTGGACGCCCACGCCCACAGCACCGGAGAGCTCGGTGCCGATGGGGCCCAGGACAATCAGGGTCACCGGGACGCTCACAAGCATCGTGACCAGCGGCGTCATGAAGAACGTGATCACCTGCGGCATGTGCTTGCTCACGAAGCGGTACACGAACCACATGAAGAAGACGCCCAGCACGATGGGGATGATGCTCGAGGTGTAGTCGACCTGCGGCACCGGGATGCCAAAGAAATCGGTCACGTTGCCGCTCTGGAAGCGCGTGCAGACCATGATGCCGCCCAGGAGCATGCCTAAGATCGGCTGCATATTGAGCTTCTTGCACAGAGAATATCCCAGGTAGATGGGGATATAGTTGAACGCCGCGCTAAAGAAGCACAAGAGGAACTGCGCCGTGCCCGAGTCGGTCGAGACGCCAAAGTAGTTGACGAGAAGGGTCTTGACCGCCAACACCATGCCGCCGACCGAGAGAGCCGGGACGATGTCCATGAAGACCGGCGCCACGAAGTTACTGAAGGCCGTGATAGGGCTTTGCTTGCCCGCGGCGGCCGTGGCGGCCCCTGCGGGCGCGCCCGTCTCGGGCACGACGCTGCCGGTCGCTGCGGTCCCGGGGCGCAGGTCGGTGTCCGGGTTCCAATCGGCCACGGCCACGAACTCGTCGAAGGCGCGCTTGATGTCCGGCCCGATGATCAGCTGGGCCGAGTGGTCCTTCTTCACCAGGCCCGCGCATTCCGGCAGGTGGCGCAGGGCCTCGGTGTCGACCAGCGCCTCGTCTTTGTAGCTCACCCGCAGGCGCGTGATGCAGTGGGTCACATAGGTGAGGTTGTCCTTGCCTCCAAGCGCCTCAAGAGCTTGCCTGGAGAACTCCGCGTACTTGCCCATAGCCTTTCTCCCCTCTCGCTATTCCATTAACTCTTTGATGTAGTCGCGATACCAGTGCCAGCTCTTTTTTGGTATGCGGCGCATCCCGTTGTCGTAGTCGACGCGCACCAGGCCGTAGCGCTTCTGGTAGCCGTTGATCCAGCTGTAGAGGTCCATCGTCGACCAGACGTAGAAGCCGCGGACGTTGGCGCCCTCGTCGATGGCCTGGACCATGTAGTCGATGAAGCGCTTGAGGATGCCGATGCGCTCGTCGTCTTCCACGTAGCCGTTCTCGTCGGGCTCCTCGTACATGCCGTGACCGCATTCGGCGATGTAGACGGGCACGTCTCCGTAGTCGCGCTTGATGCCCATCAAGGTGTCGTACATGCACTTGGGGTAGATCTCGCGGCCCCACTTGTTCTTCTCGACCGTGGGATCGTCGATCGTCTCGAACCAGCCGCCGATGGAGGTGCCCTCCTTGACCTTGGAGGCCGAGCCCTTGCGGTTGACCTTGAACTGGGTCACGCCATCGGTATTGACCTGCACGTTCTTGCGCGTGTAGATGTTTTGGGCCAGGATGTCGCCTTTGCCGCCCGCGATGATCTTCTCGTCCCCGGGAAGAACAAAGCCCAGGTCGATGCCCTTTTCCTCTAAAGCCGCGCGCAGGTCATGGGGCCAGTGGCCGAGAAGGGCCGGGTCCAGGACCCAGCGCACATAAAAGAGCTCGGCGTAGCGCAGGGCCTTTTGGTTGGCCGGGTCGTCGTAAGGGGTCTGGGCATAGCCGGAGTCCTGGTCGATACCGATCTGGCCCGCGTAACCGCCCTTGCGGAACTCGGCCACGGCCAGGGCATGGCCCAACATGACGTGGTAGGAGGCGCAAGTATAACGTTGTAGGTCGGCCACGAAGGGCGGGTAGTCGGCGGCGAGATAGCTGCAGTAGGTGTAGTAGGCCGGCTCGTTGACGGTGATCCAAAGGCGCACCTGGTCGTGGAAGGCGTCGAAGCACACGCGGGCGTAGCGCGCGAAGTCATAGGCCGCCTCGCGGTTCTCAAAGCCGCCCTTTTGGGCCACGTAGCTGGGGATATCGTAGTGGAAGAGCGTGACCAGCGGCTCGATGCCCAGCCGACGGCACTCGTCGAAGAGGCGGCGGTAGAAGGCGATGCCCTCCTGGTTGGGGACGCCGTCCGGCGTGGGCAGGATGCGCGACCACGAGATGGACAGGCGGTAGGTGTTCTGGCCGCCCTCGTGCTGCAAGCGCAGGTCCTCGGCAAAGTGGTGGTAGTTGTCGCAGCTCACGGCGCCCGTGATGCCGCTTTCGTTGGCCGGGCTCTCGAGGAAGTCGTCCCACTGGCTGGGGCCGCGGCCGCCCTCGTGGGCCGCGCCCTCGCACTGGTAGGCCGC
>CAVAUD010000133.1:0-4513 GCA_963591565.1 bacterium | reverse complement strand
CGCCGCCCTCAATCGCGCGGTGGATCCACGTGAGGTGCTGGCGCAGGTAGTCGATGCGCGGCGCGTCGTCCACAAAGCCGTCGACGAAGTCGTCCTTGTAGCCCATGCCGTTCTCGGTCACATAAATCTTTTTATAGTTGGGGTAGTCGTACTTGATGCGGCACAGCAGGTCATAGAGGCCCTCGGGATAGATGATCCAGTCCCAATCGGTGGTCGGGATGCCCTCGCGCACGCAGGACTCGCCGACGCCCTTCAAGAACCAGCGGCTCGAGCCCTTCTCGCCGGTGCCGTTGTGGTGGATATCGTTCTCGCCCACGGCCGCGCGCAGGAACTGGCACTTGTAGGTGTTGACGCCCAGGCAGTCGCAGTAAGGCAGGGCCGCCGTGAGATCCATGATGTCCTGCTCGGTGATGTCGAGCTTGCCGCCCGCGATGGTCGCCAGCTTAGTAGCGGCCGCCAGGGTGTCGGGCGCGTAGTAGCCGCGGAAGGTCGCGTCGAGGACCCAGCGGTTGTTGATGACGTCGGCCATGCGGGCGGCCTCGGCGTCGGCGGCGCTGTTGGGGTCCAAAGGATACTTGGGCTCGAGGTTCTGAACGATGCCGATCTCGCCCTCGTAGCCGCCCTCGTGGAAAGCGACGACGGCGCGGGCATGCGCGACCATCATGTTGTGCATGACCTGGAAGGCCTTGTCCAGGCGGTACTTCTCGCCGTGGGGCCAGTTGCCCACGATGTACATGCCCTCGGCGGTCGCCGGAATCTCATTGAAGGTAAACCAGTGCTTGACCTCGGTGAACTCGGCGAAGCAGAACTTGGCATAGTCCTCGAAGGCATCAATCGTTGAACGAGTGAGGAAGCCCTCGCCGCCGTTCTCGTAGAAAGCCTCGGGCGTGTCGAAGTGGTCGAGGGTCACGTAGGGGGTCACGTGACGACGCTCGCACTCGGCAAAGAGGTCGTGGTAGAAGGCCACGCCCTCGGGGTTGAGCTCGCCCGTGCCCGCCGGGAAGATGCGGGTCCAGGCGATGGAGACGCGGATGCCGTTCACGCCAAAGCGCTCGCAAAGCTCCAGGTCAACGGGGTAGCTGTTGTAGAAATCAGAAGCCGGGTCGGGCGAGAAGCGGCCCTGGGCGGCGAGAAAATCGTCCCAGGGCACCTTGCCCTTGCCGTGGGTGCGGGTCTCGCCCTCTACCTGGTAGGCCGCGGTGGCGCCGCCGTAGACGAAGTCCTTGGGGAATTGCCTGGTCATGGTTGTCCTTTCTCGATTGGACGAACGAACGGTTGGTAAGCCGGATGAAGAGGGGCCGGCCGCGCGGAGAAGTACCGCGCAGCCGGCTTGCGAAGCGGGTTTTACTCGGCCACGTTCTCGCGGAGCCACTTGACGGCGCCCTCGGGATCGCGGGTCAGGGAGATGTACTCCTGGCCGCGCGGCGCGAGCAGCTTGATGCCCATGCGATCGGTGTCGGCCTTCATGTCCTCGTAGTAGGTGCGGACCTGCGGGGCCAGGACGATGACGTCGTACTGGTTCATGATCGCGGTGTGCTGGCCGTAGGCACCGGCGGCGCTGGCGATGTTCTCGCCGGTCTTTGCGGCACCCTCCTTGATGGCGTTGGCGAGAAGGGCCGAGGTGCCCGCGCCGGCGCAAAGGACCAGGACCTTCAGGCCGTCGACCGAGGCCTTCTCGGCGGCAGGGGCCGGGGCGACGTCAGCGGTGGGAGCAGCGGTGGGAGCGGCGGCAGACTCGGCAATCGCGGGAGCGACAGCCGCGGCCTCGATCTTCTCGGCTGCGACACCTGCGGCACCGGTAGCCTCGACGGCCATCTCGCCTGCGCGCTCGGCCTCCTGGTCGCAGAGCATCTTGTCGTACGCCTTAAGGAACGGCAGGTAAATGATGGCGTCCAGCAGCAGGATCAGCGCGATGAAGACCAGCGAGACCAACTGGAAGTTGCACGAGATGAAGATGCCGATGGGGCCGGGGGTCGCCCAAGGCACAACGAAGCTGAAGCCGTTCATGCCCACGACGTCGATGAAGAACTTGGCCAGGCAGACGTTGACGCAGCCGGTGACGGTGAACGGGATGAACATGTAGGGGTTCAGGACCATCGGCGCGCCAAAGAGCAGCGGCTCGTTGACCGCGAAGGCGACGGGCACGATGGAGGCCTTGCCCACGGCCTTGAGCTGCTTGGACTTCATGAAGAGGATGAGCAGCAGCGGCACGATGAAGGTCGCGCCCGTGCCGCCGAACTCGCCGACCAGCGACATGTTGAAGCACAGGGAGTGCGCGGGGTGACCGCCGGCAAGAAGGACCTGCAGGTTCTCGGCCTGGTTGGCAAGACGGATCGGGTCGATGCCCGGCTGGACGATCGAGGGGCCGTGGATGCCGATGAACCAGAAGAACGCGGTGAAGAACTGCAGGATGATGAGGCCGGGATAGGTCTCGGCCGCGGCGAACAGCGGCGAGAGGAGCTTGATCAGAATCTCGGAGAAGGGAACGCCCGCCGCCGCGCGCACCGCCGCGTCCATGAGGGCGCAGATGATGACCGAGCCGGCGAAGGGGATGATGTCGCGGAAGTTCTGGGCGATGGCGCCGGGAACCTCCTTGGGGAGCTTGATCGTGAGGTCGCGCGACACGCAGAACTTGTAGACGCCCACGGTGATGAAGGCCGCGATGAAAGCGGAGTAAAGGCCGCGGGTGCCCATGCTCGTGCAGTCAAAGACGCTGACCTCGGTGCCGTCAAGGGCGGCGGTGAACTGGGTCACGGCCAGAAGCAGCATCGAGCACTGGGCGGCGATCATGGTGGATCCGTCGTTCAGGACCTTGCCGTCCGGCATCTTGCGGTTCATCGAAGCGGTGAAGTTCTTGGCGGTGGTGCCGGCGCACATGATGCCCATGACGCCCATGGTGAAGTTGTAGAGCTTGTTGCACCAGTCGATGAGGGGCTGGGGCAGCTCGATGCCAATGACGCCGGGAAGCGTGGCGATCAGCAGAAAGATCGACGAGGTCAAAACAATAGGCATGCAGCCGAGAAAACCGTCTTTGATCGCTTGCAGATAGGGATTGCGCCCTATCTTCTCGAAGAGCGGCTGCTGCTTTTCGAGCATCTTGATGATTGCGTCCATAGCGCTCCTTTGCGTTGGATGCTTTACAGGTCCGGCGGCCGCAGCCGCCGTCGTGCGCCGTTCCCTGCCCGGTGGGAGCGGCTCGCCCGAGGTTGCCCGGTAACCTTGAGCTGGCCAAAGAGGGCGCGGTTGTGCGTTTTTGTGAATGACAACGTTGTCATTTGGCGTGATGACAACGTACGTCAAAAGCTGGGTCATTATGAGGGGAAAGCCGACGGGTCGGGCGAACGGTCCCATTCTGCCGGTGAGCGGAATTGTTCGAAGTTGTTCGAAAGGGTTCGAATGGGGAGAGATACGCACGGCGGACCGTCGATGGTGGACGTCGCGCGCGAGGCGGGCGTCTCGCTTAAGACCGTGTCGCGCGTGGTCAACGAGCCGGACGCCGTGCGGCCCGCGACGCGCGAGGCCGTGCACGCGGCGATGGAGCGGCTTGGGTTTAGGGCCAACTACGCGGCGCGCTCCCTCAAGCTGGGGTCGTACAAGACCGTTGGCCTGGTGTTTTTCGAGCTGCACGGCGGCGAGCTGAGCGTCTTGTCGGGCATCTCTTCTGCGGCGGCCGAGAAGGGCTACGCGATCACGCTGATGACAGCGCGCCCCGGCGAGGAGCTCACCTTGGGCGAGGCCGCGCGGAGAATGGCCACCCTGCCTGTCGACGCGATGATCTTCAACCTTGGACGGATGGTCGACGACTTCGAGGGGTACCGCTCGCCGACGGGGCTCAAAACCGTGATCGTTACCCCGTTTGAGCAGGCCGGATGCACCACGGTCTCTGACGACCAGGCGGGCGCCGCCAAGATGGCGACGCGACGGCTGATTGAGCTGGGACACCGGCAGATCCGCTTCATCGCCGGCCCCGACGAGTCTCTGGCCAGCAAAAACCGCGAGCTCGGGTGGCGAGAAGCCCTCGCCGAGGCCGGGCTCGAGGCGGCCGAGCCGCTGCGCGGGGACTGGGGCGCGGACTCGGGGTACGAGGCCGGGGCGCGGCTGGCCGGGGAGGCCGGCAGCAGCGGTTCCGGCGCTGCGGGCGGTGCGGGCTGCACGGCAATTCTCGCAGGTAACGACAACATGGCCTACGGGGCCCTTCTCGCCTTGCGCGACGCAGGGAAGAGTGTTCCTGGCGACGTGAGCGTCATTGGCTTCGACGACTCGTTGCCCGGCGTGGTGCCCGATCCGCAGCTGTCCTCGATTCGCTTCGACCATGCGGCCCTGGGCCAACGCGCCTTTGACGAGGCCCTTCTCGCCGGGAATGAGCCGCGGCGCGTTCTTGTCCCCGCGACCCTGGTCGAGCGAGCCAGCTTAGGCTCGGCCCCGCGCTAGATCGCTCAAGGAGTGCGCCACAAAATCGTGGGTCGGGCGCACGTCGACGACCTTCTCGCCACAAAACAACGGGTCGGGCGCA
>CAVAUD010000132.1:0-4815 GCA_963591565.1 bacterium | reverse complement strand
GGCATCGACTATTTTGTCGGGCCCTTCGAGACGGCCATCGAGGGCGACTACGACAAGTGCATGGAGATCCTCAAGAACTGCCAGCTCGTGGGCGCGGCCAACGGCTGCAAGCACGTCATGACCTACGCTAAGATCAACTTCAAGCCAAACGGCGACGTCATGAGCACCGACCGCAAGGTGGGCAAGTACCACCCCGGCGACCCCGAGTTCGCCCACGCCTCGGCCAACGTCGCGTAAGGGGCGCCCGCGATGCGCATGCCGCCCAAGAAGATCGTGGCCCCCATCTGCGCCGTTGTCGCGCTCGTCGCGTGCTGGCAGGCGGTCTGCTCGGCCGGTTTGGTTCCAAACTTTATGCTGCCGAGCCCCGTCGACGTCGTGGCCGCGCTTGTCGCGGACCTGCCGCTTTTGCTCTCGCACACCGGCACGACGCTGGCCGAGGCGGCCCTGGGCCTGGCGATAGGCGTGGCCGTGGGCTTCGTCTTCGCGGTTCTCATGGACAAGTTCGAGACCTTCTACCTGGCCTTCGAGCCCCTGCTCACGGTGAGCCAGACCGTCCCCACGGTCGCCATCGCGCCGCTGTTGGTCCTGTGGTTTGGCTACGGGCTTCTGCCCAAGGTCCTTCTCGTCATCTTGACCACGTTCTTCCCGGTCACGGTGGCCTTGGCCAGCGGTTTTCGCTCGGTCGACCCCGACCAGGTGGACCTTCTGCGCACGATGAACGCCAGCGAGTGGCAGATCTTTCGCGTGGCCAAGCTGCCCGCCGCGGCCGACCAGTTCTTCAGCGGCCTTAGGATCAGCGCGACCTACGCCATCGTGGGCGCCGTCATCTCGGAGTGGCTGGGCGGCTTCACGGGCCTGGGCGTCTACATGACGCGCGTGCGCAAGAACTTCGAGTACGACCGCATGTTCGCGGTCATCATCATCACGTCGGCCCTGTCCCTGGTTCTCATGAAGGCGGTCGACATCCTGCAACGAGTCTGCATGCCCTGGAAGCATGCTGAGAGGAACGATTAACATGGCTAACTTTTCTCAGACGGATAAGAGCTTTAACTACTTTCAGGCCGCGCACGCCGGCCTTTCGCGCCGCGCGTTTCTCGGCGGGTCGTTTGCCGCGGCGGCAACGCTGGTGCTCGCCGGCTGCGGCGGGTCGGGGAGCAACGCGTCCTCCGCGTCCGGCTCCTCGTCCAACGGCGAGAAGACCGCTTTGACCTTCTGCCTCGACTACACCCCCAACACCAACCACACCGGCGTCTACGTGGCCAAGAACCAGGGCTTCTTCGCCGATGAGGGCCTCGACGTCACCATCGTCCAGCCCGCCGACGGCACCGCCGAGGGCGCCATCGGCACCGGCCAGGCGCAGTTCGGCATCTCGTACCAGGATTATCTCGCCGCCGCCTACGACGCGGGCAACACCGGCCTTGTCGCCACCGCGGCCGTCATCCAGCACAACACCTCGGGCATCATGAGCCGCGCCGCCGACCACATCACGCGCGCCAAGGAGATGGAGGGCCACGTCTACACGACGTGGGACATGGCCGTCGAGCAGGCCACGATCAAGCAGATCATGGAGTCCGACGGCGGCGACTTCTCCAAGCTGTCGATGGTGCCCTACTCCGTGGACGACGAGGTCATGGGCCTCAAGGCCAACATGTTCGACTGCGTGTGGGTCTACGAGGGCTGGGCGGTCCAGAACGCCAAGCTCCAGGGCTACGACATCAATTATTTTAGTTTCAAGGACATGGACGACGTCTTTGACTTCTACACGCCCGTGATCGCGGCCAACACCGAGTATGCCCAGGCCAACCCCGAGGTCGCGAAGGCCTTCATGCGCGCCGTCAAGAAGGGCTACGAGTTCGCCGTCGAGAAGCCCGCCGAGGCCGCAAAGATCTTGTGCGAGGAGGTGCCGGAGCTCGATGCCGAGCTCGTCTCGGCGTCTGCGCAGTTCCTGGCCGGGCAGTACACCGCCGAGGCCGAGAGCTGGGGCGTCATCGACCGCGACCGCTGGGCGGCCTACTTTGGGTGGCTGAACGACAACTCGCTGGTGGAGAACAAGCTCGACGTGACGGCCGGCTTCGACCTGAGCTACCTCAACGCATAAAGGATTTAACTGGTATGGATGGCGAGATGAACGGCGAGAAGGGCGCGGCGGCCGCGGGGGCGCCGGGCGCCGCGGCGGCAGGCGAGGCCCCGGTCCTCGAGGCGCGCGGGCTGATCTGCGGCTGGGAGGACGGTCGCACCGTCGTTAAGGGCATTGACCTGCAGGTCCTTCGCGGGCAGACCGTCTGCATCGTGGGCAAGTCGGGCTGCGGCAAGACCACGATCCTGCACGCGCTGTCTGGCCTGCTTGCCCCGCAGGCCGGGCAGGTCCTTCTCCATGGGGAAGACCTGGGCGCGCGGCCCGGCAAGGTCTCGTACATGCTGCAGAAGGACCTGTTGCTTCCCAGCCGCACCATCCTGGACAACGTCTCGTTGCCGTTGGTGCTGGCGGGCATGAAGAAGACCGAGGCCCGCGCCCAGGCGGCGCCCCTGTTCGAGCGCTTTGGCCTTTCCGGCTGCGAGAACAAGTGGCCCAGCCAGCTGTCCGGCGGAATGCGCCAGCGCGCGGCCTTTTTGCGCACCTACCTCATGGGCAACGACGTCGTCCTTCTCGACGAGCCCTTTAGCGCGCTGGACGCCCTGACCCGCACCGATATCCGGCGCTGGTACTGCGAGATGGCCCGCGAGCTGGGGCTTGCCTCGGTAGTGATCACCCACGACGTCGACGAGGCCGTCCTCATGGCCGACGTCGTCTACGTCTTGCAGGGAGACCCGCGCGCCGGCGTCCCCTCGACCGTGGCTGGCCAGGTCGAGGTTGCCCATGTGGCCGCCGAGGGCGAGGACTTTGGGCTCTCGCCCGCCTTTCTCGCCTCAAAACGCGAGGTCTTGGACCTGTTGGGGTAGTTCTCTTCTCGCTACACAAAAGGCCGCCCGGGGCACCGTTTGGGCACCCCGGGCGGCCTTGCGATGGCGAGAAACCGGCCTTACGCCAGCTTGAGGAAGGCGCGGTAGCCGCGGTAGGCCTCGTAGAGGTCGGCCTTGCTCGTGATCTCCCACGGCGCGTGCATCGACAGCACGGGCACGCCGCAGTCGATGACGTTCATGCCGTAAAGGGCCAGGATATAGGCGATGGTCCCGCCGCCGCCCACGTCGACGCGGCCGAGCTCGGCGGTCTGCCAGGCGACGCCCTCCTCGTCCATGATGCGGCGGATCTTGGCGACGTACTCGGCGTCGGCGTCGTTGGAGCCGGACTTGCCGCCCGAGCCGGTGAACTTGTTGAAGGTGAGGCCGCGGCCCAGGTAGCTGGCGTTTTTCGCCTCGAAGGCAGACGCGAAGGTGGGGTCGAAGCCCGCCGAGACGTCGCTCGACAGCATGTCGGACGCGGCCAGGCAGCGGCGCAGCGCCAGCTCGCCGTGGACGCCCGCGAGCTCCAGGACCTCGGCCATGGTGTCCTCGAAGAAGCGGCTCTGCATGCCGGTCGCGCCGACGGAGCCGATCTCCTCCTTGTCGACCAGCAGGGTCACCGCGGTGCGCTCGACCTCGTCCTCGTCGAGCTGCGCGACCAGGCTGGTGTAGGCGCAGGAGCGGTCGTCCTGGCCGTAGCCGAGGATCATCGAGCGGTCGAAGCCCAGGTCGCGGGCGGCGCCGGCGGGCACGACCTCGAGCTCGGCAGAGAGCAGGTCCTCCTCGTCGATGCCCAGGGTCTCCTCAAGGATGCCCAGGACACCCTTCTTGACCAGGTCCTTCTCGGCCGCGGCGTCTTCGCCCTCCTCGACCACGACGGGCCTGCCGCCCACGATGACGTCGAGCATCTCGCCCTCGATGACCTTGGAGGCCTCCTTGGTCAGCTGCTCGCGCGAGAGGTGGATCAGCAGGTCAGAGACGCAAAACACCGGGTCGGCCGGGTCCTCGCCCACGTTGACGGTCACGACGGAGCCGTCCTTCTTGGCCACGACGCCGTGGATGGCCAGGGGGATGGTCACCCACTGGTACTTCTTGATGCCGCCGTAGTAGTGCGTGTCCATGGTGAGAAGATCGCTCTTCTCCTCGAGCGGGTTCTGCTTGACGTCCATGCGCGGCGAGTCGATGTGGGCGCCCAGGATGTTCACGCCCTGCTCCAGCGCTCGCGTGCCCACGTTGACCAGCATGAGGGCCTTGCCGCGGTTGACGGCGTAGACCTTGTCGCCCGCGCGCAGGGGCTCGCCCGCGGCGATCTTCTCGCCAAGGTCGACGTAGCCGGCCTCGCGGGCCATGTCGACGGCGGCCGCGCAGCACTCGCGCTCGGTCTTGTTGTCCGAGATAAACGACTTGTAGCCCTCGCACAGGTAGTGCAGCTCGTCGAGCTGCTCGGCCGAGTAGGACTTCCAGGCGTTCTTTCGCTCCATGTTCTCTTCCCTTCAAAAATGGTGGCAGAACTTTGTTCCCGCAATGATTCTAGCCGCCTTGCTCGGATAAAATAAGGAAGGTTGTATGAACGATTTGTTGGGTACATTCGAAATCGTTTTCATATTCCTCCCAATCTAGGTGTTGTTCCGCCGTTCGGCGGGGTAATATGTACGCGTACCGATTGGTTCTTGTGTTTTCGTTAAATGGAGGTTCAACAGATGCTCGTTAACGCAACCGCTATGCTCCAGTCCGCCGAGAAGGGCCACTATGGCATTGGTGCTTTCAACACCAACAACCTCGAGTGGGCCTCTGCCATCCTTGAGGCCGGCGAGGAGCTGCAGTCCCCGCTGATCATCCAGTGCACCGGCGGCGCCGCTAAGTGGCAGACCAGCT
>CAVAUD010000131.1:0-5086 GCA_963591565.1 bacterium | reverse complement strand
TGGTACATCGCCCAGATGGGCCTTTAGGCGAGACGGTCTTCGGCCGCGGGGCCGGCGCCGCTGAGATCGTCGGGGCATTCGGGGCAGCCGGGACCGTCGCCTTCACGCTCGACGGCCCTGTCCTGTACGTCATCGGGGTCGACTAGCGGCTTTTTCACATCGTCTTTGCGAGCTTTTTGCTTATCTGCATGTTCGGGCTGCGACTCTGCGAGCTTATTCGATATCTGCATGCTCGAAACGCCGTTTTTGGCGAATCGAATAATCCTATCCTGGGGTTTTGTCGACGACGAGCGGTGAAAATCGTTTAAAAGCCGATTTCGAGCATGCAGATAAGCAATAAGCTCGCAGCGAAACCCGCCGAGCATGCAGATATCGAAAAAGCTCGCAAAAGCTGGAGCGCTCGGCGTTCGCCGGCGCGTCTGAGCTACTCTTGCGCGGGCGTATCCTCGGGGTTCCTCGAGTCGCGGGCCAAATCCCAAGGATCCCGGCGCAGGAGGCGGCGGGCGGCGGCCTCGTTGGGGTAGGCGCGGGCCACGATCTGGTGGAACCGCGCGTTGTGGCTGGGCTCCAAAAGGTGCGCCAGCTCGTGGGCCACGACGTAATCCAGGCAGGTCGCGGGGTATGCGGCCAGGCGGATGTTGATGCGGATCTTTGCCGTGCCCGGCGTGCAGGAGCCCCAGCGCGTCTTCATGTCGCGCAGCTGCCAGCCGCTTGCGTGGACGCCGAGCGCCGCCTCGGCCCGTGCCGCCGTGTCGCCCAGCCGCGCCTCGACCTCGGCGCGCCAGAGCTTCTCGGGCGCATCGTCCCAGCTCACGAGCCTGCCCCACAAGGGCACCTGCCCGCCGTTCTCGCGCGACGTCGCCTCTTCCGCCCGGGCCCCGGCCCGCGCCAGCCACTCCTCGTGCTCGGCGAGAAACGCCTCGGCCGCCACGCGCCCCATGTGCCAGGGCACGCTCATCCGCACCGTGCCGTCCGGGCGAACCCGCAGGTTGATGCGGCGCACGCGCTTGCGCTCGACCTCGACGTCGACGCCTCGCGCTTGCAATATATATGTGTGTCGCTGAGCCATGAGCCTATCTTAGGCCCCGCGTCCCGTAGACTGGTGCGTGAAGACGACCACAGAAAGGATTTCCAGATGACCAACCCCGTGCAGCACGGCGCCGTCGAGGCGACCGAGTCCGAGCGCCCCGCCCTCTACGCCAAGCGCGACGAGCTTCTCGCCGAGCTCTGCGGCCTGGGCGCCACGATGAGCAACGCCATGGCGGCCGTTCCCGGCTTCGTCCCCTGCGGCCACGCCTTCGGCGTCGTCATCGAGGGCCTCTACGCCAGCGTCGCCTGCGGCTCTGTCGACGAGCTTGACCAGGTCATCGCCGCTGTCCACGACCGCAGCGAGCACGTGAGCGCCCACCGCGGCGTCGAGCTGGGCGCCGTCGCCGCCCCGGCCGCCGCGACCGCCGAGGCCGCGCTTCTCCTCGCGGCCCTTCGCGGTATGGCCGCCGACGCGTACTGCGCCATGCAGCTCGGCCGCATGGACGACGACGTCGACGTTCTTCTCGCCAACGCCTTGGCCGCTCTTGGCGCCGGCTCCGTCGACCACGACCTGCTGACCCGCGCCGGCGCGGCCGCGGCCAAGGTTCGCCAGCTCGCCCAGTAGGGCAGCGCGCGAGCTCGCCCGTCCTCTCCAAGAGACGAGAAAAGCGGCCCGTCCGGGTATTCCGGGCGGGCCGCCTTCGTGATGTGCCGGGTGTGCTTATATGACCGGGAGGTCGGGGATTTTCCCGATGGGGTCGGCGACGCTGGCCTTCACCTCTTGGATTTCCTTCTTGCGCTTCGTGAAGATGTCGAAGCTCGCCCCGCCCGTGACCTCGGAGAGCGTCTTCTCGTCGATGGTCTTGCCGGCCTGGGCAGTGCACTTCTCGTTGAGCTCGGACATGGTGTTCCCCTCTCTTCTTTGGACTGCGCAGGCTTCCCTCGCGCACCTTAGATTCTGACAAAAGAGCAGGTCAAATACCATAATCAACGTGTTGTCGGGTTAAGAGGCACGACACGCGACCACCGCCCGCGGCTGCGGCCAAGTTAGCATTTTCTGTTGGCTCGCCGGCAGCCCCGGTCTGGTGTACCAGTTTGGGTATAACTCAGAAATCCGCACCCAAACAGAAAGAGACACCCCTCCCATGCTGGAGCTTAAGAGCATCTGCAAGAAATACTCCACGAACTCGTTCACCCAAATCGCCCTCGACCACGTGAGCCTGGCGTTTCGCGACAACGAGTTCGTCGCGATCCTGGGCCCCTCCGGCTCGGGCAAGACCACGATGCTCAACGTCATCGGCGGCCTCGACCACTTTGACGAGGGCGACCTTTTGATCGACGGCATCTCGACCAAGGATTTCCGCGACCGCGACTGGGACGCCTACCGCAACAACCGCATCGGCTTCGTCTTCCAGAGCTACAACCTGATCCCGCACCAGACGATCCTCGAGAACGTCGAGCTGGCCCTCACCCTTTCGGGCGTCGGCCGCGCCGAGCGCCGCGAGCGCGCCAAGGAGGCGCTGGAGAAGGTCGGCCTGGGGCAGCACATCGACAAGCGCCCGGCCCAGCTCTCCGGCGGCCAGATGCAGCGCGTCGCCATCGCCCGCGCCCTCATCAACGACCCCGAGATCGTCCTGGCAGACGAGCCCACCGGCGCCCTCGACTCCGTCACGTCCGTGCAGGTCATGGACCTGCTGCGCGAGGTCGCCCGCGACCGCCTGGTCATCATGGTCACCCACAACCCCGAGCTCGCGCAGGACTACGCGACCCGTATCGTCAATCTCGCCGACGGCCACATCACCCACGACACAGACCCCTTCGACGTGGGCACGGCGACCCGCCGCGAGGCCAAGCCGACCCGTCGTACCTCGATGAACTTCCTCACGGCGCTGGGCCTTTCTGCCCGCAACCTCATGACCAAGAAGGGCCGCACGGCGATGACCGCCTTCGCCGGCTCGATCGGCATCATCGGCATCGCGGCGATTCTCGCCCTCTCCAACGGCGTCAACGGCTACATCGCCAAGGTCGAGGAGGACACGCTGTCGAGCTACCCCCTCACGATCTCCAAGCAAAGCTACGACCTGTCCTCGATCCTGGGCGGCCCCAGCGAGGAGGGCGGGGACTCCGACGGCTCCGGTAGCTCCGGCTCCGGCTCCGGCGACGCCTCTGCCAGCGACTCCGGCGACGGCGAGAAGACCGCGGCGGGCAGCACCCAGATCCCCGTCGTGACCTCGGTGAAGGACATGTTCGCCAGCGTCAAGTCCAACGACATGACCAGCTTCAAGGCCTGGCTCGACGAGGGTGGCGACAACATCGCCGCCGACGTCAACGCCATCCAGTACGACTACGGCCTGTCTCCCATCATCTACCGCGACGCCAGCGCCGACGGCTCGACCGCGGCCACCAAGCTCGTGCCCAACGCGATGACCGAGGTCATGAGCAACGGCAGCTCGGCCGCGGCGTCCTCGGCCATGACGTCGTCGATGGGCGTCGACGTCTTCAACGAGATGCTCGACGACCAGGCCCTGCTCGAGACCCAGTACAACGTTGTAGCTGGCCGCTGGGCCACCGCCGCAGACGAGGCCGTCCTCGTGCTTACCAGCCGCGGCACCGTGAGCGACTACACCCTCTACAGCATCGGCGCCCTCGACATCAGCCAGATGAACCAGATGGTCGAGAGCTCGATGTCGGCCGACGGCGAGCTTAAGGCCCCCGAGGTCGACGCCACCTTCACCTACGACGATGCGCTCAACTGCGCGTTCAAGGTCCTCTCGCCGTCCGACACCTACCGCAAGAACGCCGAGACGGGCACCTGGACCGACATGTCAGACGACGCCGAGTACATGGCAGCTCAGCTCGCCGATGCCCTTGACCTGCGCATCGTTGGCGTCGTGCAGCCCAACGAGACGGCCAACTCGCACGCGCTCTCGGCCGGCATCGCCTACACGCCGGCCCTCACGCAGGAGCTTCTCGAGCGCGCGGCCGACTCCCAGATCGTCCAGGAGCAAAAGGCCAACCCCGAGGTCGACGTCTTTACCGGCAAGACCTTCGACGAGCTGCAGAGCGAGGCCAAGCAGGGCTTTGACCTGAGCAGTGTTTTCTCCGTCGACGAGGACGCCCTCAAGAGCGCCTTTAGCTTCGACACCTCGGCGCTGGAGGGCCTGTCGAGCCTGGGCGCCACGGCCGGCGTCGACCTCTCCAACATGGACTTCTCGGGCATCGACCTGTCCGGCATGGACATCGACCTCTCGGGCATCGACTTTTCCAGCATCGACTTCTCCGACGTCGTGAAGGGCGCGCCCACGCCCGACCTCGCGGAGGTCTTCTCCGACTTCAAGTTCACGACCGACCAGCAAAAGGACGTCGCGCAGACCGTCAACAACCTCTTCCAGGGCTTCCTTGCCTGCGACCAGTTCAAGGCCCTCACGCCGCAGGACCTCGCCGACGGCCAAAAGGTCCTCGCCGCCTTCCAGGACTACCTGCAAAACGACGAGGCCGCCAAGGCCAACCTCGCCCACCTCAACGAGATCGCCGACGACCTGGCCGAGCCCGTGGTCAAGGCGCTCGAGTCCTATGTCGAGAAGGACCTTTCGCCCTACCTCTCCCAGGCCATCTCGCAGGTGATGGAGCGCATGAGCGCGCAGATCGCCTCGACCGTGTCTGAGCAGCTCAAGGTGGGCGTCACCAAGGTCATGGACCAGATGGCCACCCAGATGGGCGCCGCGATGGAGTCGAGCATGTCGCAGCTCTCGGGCAGCCTCGCCAACATCGGCGACGCCTTCTCGGTCGACGCGAGCGCGTTTGCCAACGCGATCCAGTTCAACATGGACGTCGAGGACCTGACCTCGCTTATGACCAGCTACGCCAGCGCCTCTCGCCTGACCTACGACAACAACCTCTCGACTTTGGGCTACGCCGACCTGGACGACCCCATCTCGATCTCGATCTACCCCAAGGACTTCGACGCCAAGGAGCGCGTGCTTGACCGCATCGACGCGTACAACGAGCAGGTCAAGGCCGCCGGCAACGAGGACGCGGCCATCTCGTACACCGACTA
>CAVAUD010000130.1:0-5114 GCA_963591565.1 bacterium | reverse complement strand
AGGGTCTTCTCGCTTGCGCCAAGGTCGAGGAGGGCGGCGACCGTCATGTCTCCGCTGATCCCCGACGCTCCGTCGAACGCGATCGCCTTAGCCATCCGCACGCGCCCCCTTGAGGTGGTTGATGAGGCTTGCCTGGTAGGCGGCCCCAAAACCGTTGTCGATGTTCACGACCGAGACCCCGCTTGCGCAGGAGTTGAGCATGGCGAGAAGGGCCGCGACGCCGCCCAGGCTCGCCCCGTAGCCCACGCTGGTGGGCACGGCGATGACCGGCGCGCTCACCAGGCCGCCGATGACGCTCGCCAGCGCGCCTTCCATACCGGCGACGGCTACGATGACCTGCGCTTTATTGAAGGTCTCCTCGTGGGCCAGCAGACGGTGGAGGCCCGCGACGCCGGCGTCGTAGACGCGCGCGACCCGGTTGCCGAGAAACTCCGCGGTAAGCGCGGCCTCCTCCGCCACGGGCAGGTCGCTCGTGCCGGCGCTTGCCACGACGACCAGGCCGTCGCCGTCGGGCTCGGGCATACCGCCCGCGACCAAAAGCCGCGCGTCGGCGTGGTGGTCGAGCGCGATGCCGCAGGTCACAAGCCTCGCGACCGCCGCGGCCTTCTCAGCATCGACTCGGGTTGCCAAGACCCGCGGCTGCCCCGCGGCGACCAGCGCGTCGACGATCGCCGCGATCTGCTCGGCAGTCTTTCCTTCTCCGTAGATGACCTCGCCCGCGCCCTGGCGCTCGCCGCGTGAGAGGTCTACCTGGGCAAACCCCAGGTCAGCGACCTCGCCGGAAAGCGTGGGCCACGCGTCACGCCCCTCACTCATCGATGCGCCCCGCAGCCGCCGCCTCTGCCGCCTCGCGCTCCCGCGCCGCGCGGGCCGCCGCGTTCTCGCGCTCAAGCGCCGCTGCCTCGGCGGGCGAGGGCTCGATGTTGCCGTCGGTCCGTACACGGTCGGCTGCGTCGGGGTGTTCGCTCATGAAGCGGTCGACCGTCGCCGCCAGCGAATCGGGCGTGATGGCCTCGTCCTTGCCAAAGTAGGCGCCATAGCACGCGTAGCTGGGCTTATTCGCCGTCGGCAGGCCCAGCTCGGCAGAAAGCTCGCGCACGCGGTCCTTCGTGAGGCCGGCCTCGCGCAGCGGCGAGCGCACGCCCAGCTCGTGAATCGCGCGGAAACCGGGTCGGCGGTCCTCGCGGTCGCTCGCGTTGGTGCCGTCAAGCAGCACGGTGCGGCCGTCGGCCTTCATGTGCTCAAGAATGGTCCCAAAGACCATCGACTTGCAGTAGTAGCAGCGGTTCCACGGATTGGCGCGCAGCTCGTCGTGGCCCTCCCACAGGTTCACGGGGATGATCTCCTGCTCGGCGCCCAGCATCTGCGCGACGGTCACGGAGTCGTCGGTGTCGCGCGTGATCTGCAGGTCGTCCAGGATCGTGTAGGCCTTGACGTCGTAGCCCTCGCGCAGCATCTCGGCCAGCAGGTAGCACGAGTCGACGCCGCCGGAGTACGCCAGGCCGTAACGGACGGATTTATCGAGGTCAAACTGCATGTCATGTCCCCCTCAGGGTCAACGTGTCCGCTCAAGTGCCACCCATTCTAGCATCGCGATGTTTCGTTTCCGAACACTTCTCATTAATTCGTTCGGTTTCTTGCGGCGGCGAGAAGCCCTCCGCTTATAATGGAGCGCGACTAAGATGCGGCTCGCGTGCCTGCGCAGGCGGCGAGAAGACCGGCGCGACGGGCGCCAAAGCGGAGAGGAACTCGATGACAACCACGTCCCTGACCAGGCGTTCGTTTGTATCCGGCGGCTTGCTCGCGGGAGTCGCGGCCGGGCTTTCCGCCTGCGCCTCCAGCGGCGAGACGGGCACATCCGCCGCCACCGGCGCCGCTTCGACCAACCAGGTCACCATCGCGATGAGCCCCTCGAGCGAGCCCGACGCCGGCTTCGACCCCTGCGTGGCCTGGGGCTGCGGAGAGCACGTCCACGAGCCCCTGATTCAGTCGACCCTCATCCGCACGGACACCGACATGGACTTCGTCTGCGACCTGGCGACGTCCTACGTCTGCAGCGACGACCGTCTGAGCTGGACGTTTACCCTGCGCCAAGACGCGAACTTCTCGGATGGAAAACCCGTCACGGCCCACGACGTGGCCTTCACGGTGGCAACCATCAAGGCCTCGAAGAACGCGCAGGCGGACCTCTCGGCCATCGACACCGTCGAGTGCCCCGACGACTACACGGTCGTCTTTCGCCTGGTCAAGCCGTTCAACGCCCTGCTCTACACCCTGGCTGTCCTGGGCATCGTGCCCGAGCACGCCTATGGCGACGACTACGGCAAGAACCCGGTTGGCTCGGGCCGCTACAAGCTCGCTCAGTGGGACCGCGGCCAGCAGGTCATTCTCGAGGCCAACTCTAGCTACTATGGCAATGCGCCGCAGGTAGAACGCGTGGTTGTGGCCTTCATGGAGGAGGACGCGGCCCTTGCCGCCGTGCGCGCG
This sequence comes from bacterium, assembly GCA_963591565.1. Lineage (GTDB taxonomy): Bacteria > Actinomycetota > Coriobacteriia > Coriobacteriales > Atopobiaceae > Paratractidigestivibacter. The sequence continues at coordinate 2,627 of CAVAUD010000130.1, read as the reverse complement.
GGCCAGGTCGACATCGCCTATACCTCGGCCACGATGGCGGGCCAGACCGTGGCCGGCTACACCTTGGAGTCCTACGAGACGGTCGACTCGCGCGGCATCCAGCTGCCCGTTATCCCGTCGGGCTCCACGCGCACCGACGGTGCCAACACCTACCCCGCGGGCAACGACGTGACCTGCAACCTGGAGGTTCGCCAGGCCATTAACCTGGCCATCGACCGCCAGGCGCTGATCGACGACGTGCTTGATGGCCATGGTAGCGTGGCCTATAGCATCGGCGACGGCCTGCCGTGGGCGAGTCCGGACATGAAAGTTGAAACCAATCGCGAGCGTGCCTGCGAGCTTCTCGACGCCGCCGGCTGGTCCTTCGAGACGGACGGCTTCTACTGCCGCGAGGGCCTGGACTGCGCGTTCGACCTCTATTACCCGGCGAGCGACTCGGTGCGCCAGGCCATGGCCAACGCGATCGCCAACCAGCTGGCGGCCGTGCACATCAAGGTCACCCCGCGCGGCGCCTCCTGGGACGACATCTACCCGCACGAGTTCACGGACCCCGTGATGTGGGGCTGGGGCTCCAACTCGCCGACCGACGTCTACGAGCTCTACAAAAGCGACGGCAACCTCAACTTCGCCTGCCGCGAGGACGCCGTGACCGACGCCTACCTGGACGAGGCCCTGGCCGCGCCCACGGTCGAGGAGTCCTTTGACCTGTGGCAAAAGGCCGAGTGGGACGGCGAGCGCGGCCCTGCGCCCCAGGGCGACGCGAGCTGGGTGTGGTTCGCCAACGTGAGCCACCTCTACTGGAAGCGCGAGGGCTTGAACGTCGCCGCGCAGAAGCTGCAGCCCCACGGGCACGGCTGGTCGATCCTAAACGACGTCGACACCTGGAGCTGGGCGTAGCCGGTGGGGGAGAAGCGGCGGTATAGAGCTGGCGAGAAGGGCGTCGCGGGCTTCGCGGGCGTCGGCGGCAAGGTGGCCGGCGAGCTGGTGCGCCTGGCCCTTCTCCTTGTGGCCACCTCGATGGTGACCTTCGCCCTCGTGGGCCTGTCTCCTGTCGACCCCGTGCGCCAGAACCTCGGCCAGGCCGCCTATGCGCAGATGAGCGACGCGCAGCGCGACCAGCTGGCCGAGTACTGGGGCGCCGACACGCCGATCACCACCCGCTACCTGCGCTGGGCCGTGGCGGCCGTGACCGGCGACTTTGGCCAGAGCCTGCGCTTTGGCCGCCCCGTCGCCGAGGTCGTGGGCGAGCGCTTTGCCAACTCGGCGGCGCTTATGCTGGCGGCTTGGGTGCTGGCGGGCGTTCTGGGCCTGGCGCTGGGTGTGCTGGCCGGCTCGCGGCGCGGCAGCCTGGCCGACCGCGTGGTCAGCGGCGCCTGCTACCTGCTTTCCTCCACGCCGACGTTTTGGCTGGGGCTCGTGGCCCTCATGGTCTTCGCGGTGTGGCTGCGCTGGGCACCGTTTGGCTTTAGCGTGCCGCTGGGCGTCGACGCGGCGCAGGTCAGCTGGGCGCAGAAGCTCCAGCACCTGGTCTTGCCCGCGCTGGTTTTGGCCGTGGCCAACACGCCGAGCATCGCCCTTCACACGCGCGAGAAGACCATCGAGGTCTTGAGCAGCGATTACGTGCGCTTTGCCGCCTCGCGCGGGCAGACGCGCGCGCAGATCCTGCGTCGCCACGGCCTGCGCAACCTGGTGTTGCCGGCGATCACCATCGAGTTCGCGTCGCTGTCCGAGGTCTTTGGCGGCTCCGTCCTGGTCGAGCAGGTCTTCTCGTATCCCGGCTTGGGCCAAGCGGCCGTGACCGCGGGCCTGGGCGGGGACGCGCCGCTCTTGGTGGCCATCGCGCTGGCCTCGGCGGCCTTCGTCTTTGTGGGAAACGCGCTGGCAAACGTGCTGTACGCCGTTGTCGACCCGCGCCTGCGCGAGGGGGTGCGCCGTGGATAGCGCTCCCGTCCTGCACGCGGCCGAGCAGACCCGCGGCGGTAACCGTCGCCGGATGCTGATAGGCCTTCTCACCTGCGCTGCGTTTCTCGTCGCGGTCGTGATCGCGGGCCGCTTGTCCTGGCCCGTCGCCTTGGCGACGAATTTTGCCGAGAAGAATCTGGCGCCCTGCGCCGCCCACCTCTTTGGCACCGATTGGATGGGCCGCGACATGCTGGCCAGGACGCTTGCTGGGTTGTCTACCTCGGTATTTGTGGGTCTTCTCGCCGCCGCCTGCTCGAGCGTGATCGCGTTGGCGCTGGCCCTCGTGGCTGCGTTGGGTGGCCGCGCGGCCGACGCCGTGGTCTCGTGGCTCACGGACCTCATGATGGGGATTCCGCACATCGTGCTTCTCATCCTGGTGAGCTACGCCCTTGGCCGCGGCTTTTGGGGCGTGACGATCGCCGTCGCGACGACCCACTGGGGCAGCCTCGCGCGCGTCCTGCGGGCAGAGATTCTGCAGGTCAAGGACGCTCCGTACATCAAGCTGGCCCGCGCGGCGGGGGCGAGTCGGGCCGCGGTGGCTGCCCGTCATATCCTCCCGGCCGTATTGCCGCAGCTCATCGTGGGCGCGGTTCTCGCCTTCCCGCACGCCATCCTGCACGAGGCCTCGATCACCTTCCTGGGCTTTGGCCTCTCGGCCGACGAGC
>CAVAUD010000129.1:0-5234 GCA_963591565.1 bacterium | reverse complement strand
GCTGGCGATCCAGCAGCTCTCCGAGGCCTCGGACAACGTGGGCCGCTACCGCGTCTTGTCCCAGCTGGGGGCCTGTCCGCGCTCGATGAGGCGGGCGCTCGCGGCGCAGATCGGGGTCTACTTCGTCTTTCCCCTGGTGGTGGCCCTGTGCCACGCGACCTGCGCGCTCTACGTCGTGAACGACGCGCTTGCCGGCCTGTTTGGCTACTCGATGACCGATGCCTTTCTCATCACGGCCGCGTTTGTCCTGGTCATCTACGGCGGCTACTTCGCGCTGACGTATAAAACCTCGAAGGACATCGTTCTGGCCCCGAGCCTGTAGGCTCGCAGGCGGCGAACAGGGCCACGTCCCCTGCGCATCCTCCGTTCACGCATCTGGTCATGACAAACCCTGCGATTGGAGTCACTTTTGCCATCGATTTTGACTCCAAACGCAGGGTTTGATTTTGTGGGCTGGCGAGAAGCTCGGCTTTAGAGCTTGAAGAGCTCCTCGGCGTTGAGGTGGCGGACCTGCTCCTCGATGGGCTTGACCTGCTCACACCCAAAGAGCGCGTCCATGTTCTGCTTGATCTGCGCGGTGGGCGTGTAGGGGTGGTCGCTGCCGTAGAGCAGCTTGTCGGGGCCGGTGATGTGCATCAGCGCGTCCAGGCCGGCGGGCAGCGGGCTGCCGGAAAGGTCGAAGTACAGGTGAGAGATGCTGCCCAGCACGTCGACCTCCTCCATCATGCCCTTGGCGGCCAGCACCTTCGAGATGCCGATCAGGCGGTGCGCCACCAGCGGCAGGAACGACCCGCAGTGCGGCACGACGAACTTGACGTTGGGGTAGCGCGTGATGGTGCCCGAGGTGATGAGGTCGATCACGCTGCGCGTCGTGTCGCCGATGAACTCGAAGAGCGGCTTGGGGCCGGCGGTAAAGACGTCGCCGGGGATCTGCTGGGGCGGCGCGGGGTGGATGATCACGACCGAGCCGCGCTGGTCAAGGGCCTCATACAGCGGCGCCAGCTTCTCGTTTCCCAGGTAAAGGCCGCACGAGTTGCTCGGCAGCTTCACGCCCTTGGCGCCCAGCTCGTCGAGGGCGCGCTTGGCCTCGGCGACGGACTCGTCGATGCACGGGGTGGGAAGGACGGCGCAGAAGCCAAAGCGCTCGGGCTCGGCCCGGCAGATGCCGGCGGCGTAGTCGTTGATGGCCACGGCCGCGCGGCAGGCGTTCTCGTCGTTGCCGTGGTGGATGTGCGGAGAAGAGATCGTGAGCACGGAGTAGTCGATGCCGACCTCGTCCATGAAGCGGCGGTGCTCATCGAGGTCCCAGGTGGGGGAGGGGAAGCCGTCCTCGGTCGTGGGGTCGATGCCGTCGGCCGCGAGGCAGTCCAGGTACGGCTGGGGCAAGAAGTGGCTGTGCACGTCGATGGTTTTCATAGGGCTCCTAACTCGTTTGTGTTGCGCGGGGCGGCTACGCCGCGGCCTTCTGGCCGGCCTTGGCCTCCTCGGCCTGCTCGCGCTGCTTCTTGAAGGTGTACGGCGCGCCCCACTTCTTGACCACGGCGCGGGTGAGATAGGGGCTCACGATGCTCGTGATGATGAGGGCAAGCGCGATCTCGCTGGTAGCCGTGGCGGTGTAGGCCGCGTAGGCGTCGCCCAGCATGGCGGGGACGGCGACGGCGATGCCGGCGACGCTGGACATGGCCATGGCGGCGTAGCCCGGCTGCTTGCCGACGTGGCGGTCGACGGCGACCATGATCACGGCGTGAATCACGAGGTAGATGATCGAGAGAATGATGCCGGGGATGCCCGCCTTGACGGCCGACACCAGGTTGATCGACGAGCCGAAGCACATGCCGAGGAAAGGCAGGGCCAGCGGGGTGGCCGCGCGGAACATCTCGGGGATCTTGGGGTCGAGGTTGCCCAGCAGCATGCCGAGAAGGAACGGCAGCAGGATGGTCACGATGTCAAGCACGTTGAAGGCCGAGCCGCTGGCCGCCGCGAGGATCGCGATGGGGATCGCCGGCATGGTGAGGATGTTCAGGATCGCGAAGTTCGCCATGTCGGCCGGCTCGCCGTAGTCCTGGATGCAGCCCATGTAGACGCCGGGGTTGCAGGCGCAGATCACGGCGACGAAGGCGACGCCGTTGATGCCCCAGATGCCGTCCAGGCCAAAGAGGTTGAGGAAGGCGAAGCCAAAGACGAAGCTGATGAGCAGCTTGGCGACGGCGAGAGGGGCGGAGTGCTTAACGACCTTGCCCAGGCCCTTCACGCTGATGGAGGTGCCGGACGCGAAAAGCAAAAAGCCGGCGAGGCATTGGGTTCCGCCCTTGAACAGGGCCTGGGACATGCCGCCCAGGCTCGTCCAGAGGTTGGGGAAGAGGGTGTTGATGATGGCGAATAAGATCATGGGCACCAGAATCGTGCCGCCCGGAACTTTGCGCATCAGGCCATAGAAATCCACCATGGCAGCTCCTTTTCGTACGGGTTCGTGGTTTGCGTCGACGCTTGACGCGTGGATTATAGGGAGCTTTAAGGCGGCGGCGAGACGAGCGTGTGCGACAGGTTGCGACAAACTGTCGCATATGCAGCAAACCGTCTATAATTGCTGCGTATTGGGCATAAATCGGCGGAGAGGTGATTGCTTTGGAACATGATTTGAGGCCGGCGCGCACCAAGCGCCTGCTCACCGAGGCGCTGGTTTCGCTCTCTGCCGAGAAGAGCATGCTCAAGGTGTCGGTGAGCGAGCTGGCCCACGAGGCGGCGATCAACCGGGCGACGTTCTACCGCCACTACGCGAGCGTCCCCGCCTTTGTTGACGAGCTGATCGACGACCTTCTCGACGGCCTGGTCGACACCCACGAGCTGGGGCGCGCCGGCGAGGTGGCCGAGAAGGACTACTACCGCTCGTGGCTGGAGTTCGCGCGCGAGAACCGCGGGACCTTCTCCGCGCTGCTGTCGAAGAACGGGGCTCCCGAGTTTCGCCACCGGCTGATCCAAAACGGCGTCGACGCGTGGAGCTACATCTTGCGGCCGGGGCGCGTGGCCGACCTCGACGAGGTGCAGGGCGGCTACATCGCGACATACGTGACCTCGGCGCACGTGGGCGTGCTCACGCGCTGGCTCGAGGGCGGCTGCGCCGAGAGCCTCGACGTCATGTGCTCCTTGCTGCACCGCCTGAGCGTGCAGGGGGCGCTCGCCGCCTGCGGCCTTACCGAGACGAGCGAGCTGCCGTTCTAGGTTGGGGCGGCGCGGCACGGACGGCGCGGACAGGGGACGTTGTGCCGCCCCGCTCGCGAAGGCCGCCCCTAGTCGAGGTCGTTCTCGATGTCCTTGATCTTCTTTGCCGGGACGCCGCCGACCAGGCAGTAGTCCGGCACGTCCTTGGTCACCACGGCACCGGCCGCGACCACGACGCCGTTTCCGATGGTGACGCCCGGCAGAATCGTGACGTTTCCGCCGATCCAGACGTCGTCTCCGATGGTGATCGGCTTCCCGATGCCCAGGTGCTCCCTGCGGCCCTTGGGCGTGAGGGAGTGGTCGATCGTCGCTATGAGGGTGTTCGGCCCGATCGTCACATGGTCGCCGATGCGGACAGGCATGATGTCGAGAATGGTCACGTAGTAGTTGGTGAAGAACTCGGCGCCCACATGGATGTTCTTGCCGTTGTCGCACTTGAACCCGGGGCTCAGCAGCATGCCCTGCCCGGCGGTGCCGAGGTGCTTCTCGTACAGCGCCATGAACTCCTCGCTCGGCGCGCCCGCGTCGTGCAGCTTCTGGAGTTCCCGGCAGAACGTGTAGGCATTCTCTTTTCGAGCGTTCACCTCGTCGTCGCACAGGTCGAAGTACATCCCGGCGTCGAGCTTCTCAACCTCAGTCATGATCGTGCTCCAATGGTCGAATTCCATTAACTGCCGGCCTGTCTGCCACCCGGCCCGTCAGCTCGTGCGCCCGACGCGGGCGGCGAGGTTGCGCCAGAAATAGCGCACGGGGCCGGGGTCGTGCGTGAGCCGCTGGGGCAGGGTGGGCACGCGGTCGTAGAGAATCTGCAGGTACTCGCCCCAGTCCTTGCCGTAATCCAGGATCTCGACGGTGTGCACGCGCACCGTCTCGTTGCGTGAGAGCAGGACCTCGGTGACGACGCCCTTGAGCTCCACCTGATAGGGGCCGCACTCGAGCGCAAGGCCGACCTGCGACCCAAGGCGCAGCTCGTCGGCGTCGTCGAGGTAGACCCGCACGTTGTGCTCGGTCAGCTGGGTCGTCACGCCGCTGTAGACGGTTCCCGGCACAGGGCCGCTCAGCGTGCCGACGCCCTCCAGCAGCGTGACCTGGGCAAGCTCGGCGGACTTGACCTTGACGTTCTCGCCGTCGGAGTCGCGCCCGTCCACCAAAAAGAGGCTCATGCTCAAGAAGTAGAGGTTGCGCAGCAGCCAGAACAGCAAGACGAACAGGCCCGGGGAGGCGATCCAGGTCAAAAGCCAGACGACGCGCGCGATGCCGACGACGGAGAGCGCCACCAGCACGACGAAAGGCGCCATGTTGCGACGGTCCGCCACGCGGTGCTTGGCGGGGCCGGACTTGTCCGTGACCTTAAAGCTCGAGAGCGTGATGCCCAGCGACTCCTTGACGATGGGCACGAGAAGGGCCGGCATGACGGCCGTCTCGTGGACACCGCTCCACCTGGTGGCGATCCTTCCCTGGCTCACCACGCGCAGGCACACGAACTGCGCGACGAACATAGGCAGCCAATAGGCCACCAGGTCCAACCAGCTGCACTTGAACACCGGTATGTTGAACACGGCAAAGAGCAGCGGAGACAGGAGATAGATTAAATTCTTGATGGGAGAATACCAATAGACGACCGAGCTCCAGTAACTCGTCTTCTGGGCGAGGGTGAGGCCGGGGCGCCTTGTGATCCCCAGCTTTCGCGCCGTGACGATGACGCCGCGGCCCCAGCGCGTGCGCTGCTGGATATGCTCAGCAAACGTGTGCGGCGTGCTGCCCGACGCGAGCGGCCGCGGCAGCGCCAGGCTCACGTAGCCGGCCGACTCGATGAGCAGGCCCGTCGCGAAGTCCTCCGTGATCGACCCCGTGTAAAAGCCGCCGACGGCCTCCAGGGCCTCGCGGGAAAGCACCGTGTTGGAGCCGCCGTAGATGACGGAGTTGCTCGCCGTCTTGGCCACCTCGACCGTGCGGTAGAAGTAGTCCTGCTCGTTGGGGATGCTGTTCTCGGCGTAAAGACCGTGCTGGAACAC
>CAVAUD010000128.1:0-5303 GCA_963591565.1 bacterium | reverse complement strand
GCATGATCTGGGGCGAGACGGGCCGCCCGGGCTACGGCCTCTACGACCGCGCCCTGGGCATCGCCTACATCAACGGTGTCTGGGAGACCCTGGACAAGGCCGCCGGCGCGGACGCGACCGTCTCTGCAGCCGGCGCCGCCGCCGATTCCACCGCAGCCGAGAAGGGCGAGTAGCCATGCGCACCCACATCAACTTGAACGACGGCTGGCTCTTCACCGGCCCCGCCGGCACCACCGAGCAGGTCAACGTCCCCCACACCTGGAACGCGATCGACGGCCAGGACGGCGGCAACGATTACTGGCGCGGCACCTGCACCTACGAGCGCGACTTCGAGACGCCGACTTTCGATGCGACGACGCAGGTCGTCTATCTCGAGTTCGAGGGCGTGAACGCCACGGCCGACGTCGAGCTCAACGGCCAGAGCGTGTGCCACCACGACGGCGGCTACTCGACCTTCCGCGTGAACGTGACCGAGGCCCTGGCCGCGGCCGGCGCCCAGAACGCCCTGCGCGTCGCCGTCGACAACTCCAAGAACGACCGCGTCTACCCGCAGAAGGCCGACTTCACCTTCTACGGCGGCATCTACCGCGACGTGCGCCTGGTGGTCGTCTCGGCCACGCACTTCGCGCTGGACTACTACGGCACCCCCGGCCTCAAGGTCACCCCGCGCATCGCGGACGGCGAGACGGACGCCCAGGTCCAGGTCGAGTCCTGGGTCGAGGGCCCCGCGGCCGAGGCGGCCCGCGTGCTCGTGAGCCTGGTCGACGCGGCCGGCACCGAGGTCGCGGCGGGGGAGGGCACCGACGTCACCCTTGCGCTGGCCGGCGCCCACCGCTGGGACGGCGTGAAGGACCCCTACCTCTACACGGCCAAGCTCACGCTTGTCGACGCGGCCGGCGCCGCCCTCGACGAGGTCTCCGCCCGCTTTGGCGTGCGCAGCTTCTACATCGACGCCGACAAGGGCTTCTTCTTGAACGGCCGCTCCTACCCGCTTCGCGGGGTTTCTCGCCACCAGGACCGCAAGGGGATCGGCAACGCGCTTACGGCCGAGCAGCACCTCGAGGACATCGAGCTCATCAAAGAGATCGGCGCCAACACGGTGCGCCTGGCCCACTACCAGCACAACCAGGTCTTTTATGACGCCTGCGACGAGGCCGGCTTTGTCGTGTGGGCCGAGATCCCCTACATCTCGGAGCACATGAACAACGGTCGTCAGAACACCATCGACCAGATGCACGAGCTCATCGTTCAGAACTACAACCACGCGAGCATCTGCGTGTGGGGCCTCTCGAACGAGATCACCATCTCGACCAAGGACAAGGCCGACATGCTGGACAACCACCGCGTGCTGAACGACCTGGTCCACAAGCTCGACCCCTCGCGCCCGACGACCTTGGCCTGCTACGCGATGTGCGGGCCCTTCAACAAGAGCGCGTTTGTCTCGGACGTGGTGGCCTGGAACCTGTATCTGGGCTGGTACGTGCCCGGGTTGTGGCTCAACAAGGCGTGGTTCGGGTTCTGGCGCCTGGTGCACCGCGACCGCGCGATCGGCATGAGCGAGTACGGCTGCGAGGCCATGCCCAACCTGCACTCCGAGAAGCCCCGCCGCAACGACCACACCGAGGAGTACCAGTGCGTCTACCACGAGTACATGCTGCGCTTCTTCGCCGAGCGCCCGTACTTCTGGGCCACGCACGTGTGGAACATGTTCGACTTCGCGGCCGACGCGCGCGACCAGGGCGGCGAGCCCGGCATGAACCACAAGGGCCTCGTGACCTTCGACCGCAAGACCAAGAAGGACGCCTTCTTTATCTATAAGGCCTGGTGGAGCGACGAGCCGTTCGTGCACGTGTGCTCGAAGCGCTTTGAGGACCGCTGCGCCTCGTCGATCACGGTGAAGGCCTACTCGAACCAGCCGAGCGTGACGTTCTACGTCAACGGCGAGAAGGTCGAGACCGTGGCCGAGAACCCCAAGGACCCGCACGTCTTCAAGCTGTTCATCCCGCTGGGCGAGGGCGAGACCCGCGTCGAGGCCGTGGCCGGCGACTGCCGTGACCAGGCCGTTTGGCGCCGCGTGAGCGAGCCGAACCCCGCGTACAAGCTCGTCAAGAAGAAGGGCCAGCAGAAGAGCAACTGGGCCGACAACGAGTAGCGGGTAACTAAACGCAAGGCCGGGTGCCCCCTGGGATTTCTCTTCAGCTCAGCTTCGCCGCTTCGCGGCTCAGAAATCGCTGAAGAGAAATCCCAGGGGGCACCTTGCGTTCTGTCACAGGCCGCTTGACGGGATTTGTTGGGGGTCGCGGGGGCCTTGGGGTGGGAAGTCTGACTTTTGTTGGATCTACATGGGATTGGGGAGTATAGAAGGGATTTTTCGCGGCGTTTGTCCAGTTGGCGAGTGGCTGGAGGGGCCGGGATACTCGCGGTTTCTGTGTAGATTCAACATAAGTCGGAGTTAGTGTTTGTGGCGGGGTTACGAGACCCGATTTTCGAGGTTTTGCACGACTTAATTTGAGGTGGGGGAGTAGCGTGGCCAGCGGCGAGGGTGTCAACTGGGCAAACGTGGGCGGCTGGGCCATCGATACTCACCGCTTCCGAATTAAGTCGTGCAAAAGTTCGAAGTCCTGCCGTTTGGGGTAAAGACACCGCGAGGAATTGACTTAGCCAAGTATACCAGTCCGCCGGGAGCACTTCGGAGGTTTACGTTAATCCCGATTCCGTCAACGACAACTGCCGCCAAAACCCGCCCATTGAACGGTCCAGCATGCCTCCGACCTCAAAATTCTGCCGTTCGCTCGCGAAAAATTAACCGTTTACCTACAAAACAGCCCCTTCCGCGGGTCTGATATACCAGTCCTGCACCCGCCGGGTCCATTATGGTCGTGCTGATATACCAGTCGCCGAGCGCGCGGCCGGACATCGGCAACCAAAGCTAATGGGCCCGCGGTCTTCTCGCCATCAACCGAGAAACGCGCGGGCGAGGAAGAAAGGATAGGGATATGAGCAACTTCGCATTGATTCCCGCAACCGGGAAGGGGGCGCAGCAGTGAGCAACGACAAGTCCATGCTGACCCGCCGCGGCTTCGTGGGCGTGGGCGCCCTGGGCCTCTCGGTCGCGGCCGGCGCCGGCACCGTCATGGAGCAGTTCGCAACGACGCTCGACACCAACCTCGGCACCACCTCCGAGGCCCTGAGCTCCCAGAGCACCGCCGACGAGCCCCTCTACGAGGCCTTTAAGCCCTCCGAGGGCCTTCTCAACTCCGACGGCACGGGCAACTCCCACGCCATCATCCAGAAGGCCATCGACCTCAACCGCACCCAGGCGGCCGAGGGCTGCGTCCTGGTCAAGAACGAGACCGCCCAGGGCAATGGCCTGCCGCTTCGCGCCGGCGCCAAGGTGTCCCTGTTTGGCATCCGCTCCGAGGTCCCGATGCTCGGCTCCAGCTTTGGCCTTAAGCTCTACGGCCCGGCCATCACCCTCAAGCAGGCGCTCGAGGACGACCGCACCGACTTCGCCAACACCATCACCACCAACGTGAACCGCCAGACCCTGGCCGTCGCCCCCACCATGTCCTCCTGGACCGGCGACGAGTTCGACTTCGACGGCGCGGGCCTCTCGGTCAACCCCACGATGTCTGCCGCCTACTCCAAGCTCAACGAGACGCTCAACCACGCCAACTGCGAGATGACCGTCACCGGCTACGACCCCAAGGAGCCCAGCGTCGCCGACATCGAGGGCGTCAACGCCGATTTCCGCTCGAGCTTCGCCGACTACGGCGACGCGGCCATCGTCGTGATCAGCCGCCCGACCGCCGAGTCCGTCGACTACCTGCCCGGCGACGTCGCCGACGGCCTGGGCGTCGATGAGCCCCTCCAGATCACCGACAACGAGCGCGCCGCCATCGAGCTGGCCAAGGAGTGCTCGGGCAACGTCGTCGTCCTTCTCAACACCGCCAACGCCGTCGAGATCGCCGACCTCGCCAACGACCCGGCCATCTCGGCCATCCTGTGGATCGGCTTCCCCGGCTGCTACGGCATGCTCGGCGTCGCCGACGTCCTGGTGGGCAAGGCCAACCCCTCCGGCGCCCTGACCGACACCTACGCCACCCACAACATGAGCGCGCCCGCCATGCAGAACATGGGCGACTACTCCTACGCCAACGCCGACATCCTCACCCGCCCGGCGGGCATCTTCGGCGACGTCGCGTCCAAGTACGTCATCGAGTGCGAGGGCATCTATATTGGCTACAAGTACTACGAGACGCGCTACTTCGACGCCGTGATGGGCCAGGGCAACGCGAGCTCGGCCGCCGGCGCGACCGCGGGCGACACCTGGTCCTACGCCAACGAGGTCGTCTATCCCTTTGGCTATGGCCTGTCCTACACCACCTTTGACCAGCAGCTCGTTGGCACGCCCAACCTCGAGGTCAAGAAGGACTCCAAGACCGGCGCCACCACGGCCTACCTCACCTTCAAGGTCAAGGTCACCAACACCGGCGACGTGGCCGGCAAGTCCATCGTCGAGGTCTTTGGCCAGGCCCCCTACACGCGCGGAGGCATCGAGAAGGCCGCGATCCAGCTTCTCAACTTCGAGAAGACCGCCGAGCTCGAGCCCGGCGCCTCCGAGACCGTCGAGGTCAAGTGCGACCTGCAGTACATCGCGAGCTGGGACAGCTCCTACGACAACGGCGACGGCACCAAGGGCACCTACGTCATGGAGCCCGGCGACTACTACTTCGCGCTCGGCAACGGCGCGCACGAGGCCGTGAACAGCGTCCTTCTCGCCCAGGGCGTGGCGGCCGGCTCCCTGACCGGCACCGGCGACGCCTCCCGCGTCTGGATGATGCAGGTCACCGAGGACGTCATCTCTAAGACGGCCTTCTCGATCTCCAAGAACGGCTACCAGGTCTCCAACCACCTCGAGTACGCCGACTGGAACCACTTCCAGCCCGGCGAGGTCACCTACCTGTCGCGCGCCGACTGGGAGGCCACCTGGCCCAAGGAGTACGCCGGCATGACGCTGACCGACTCCGACCTGATCGACAAGCTCAACGGCCACTACTACGACCTCAAGACCGACGACGACGTCTCGGGCATCGCGTGGGGCGCCAAGTCCGACCTCATGTTCTGGGACATGAAGGGCAAGGAGTACGACGACCCGGCGTGGAGCGAGCTTCTCGACAAGATCACCCTTGAGGAGGCCCTCTACATCGCGACCTTCGGCGGCCCGTCCATCCCGGGCATCGACTCGATCGGCCTGCAGGAGCACTACCTCACCGAGAACGCCGGCAACGGCATCGTCCTGG
>CAVAUD010000127.1:0-5307 GCA_963591565.1 bacterium | reverse complement strand
CCAGCTGTTAAGTCTTGGAACTAGGTGCCGTAGCTGTAAAACTCATCTCGCGAGATCTCTTCCCACAAGCCGCTCTCCATGTTGGGGATGAGCTTACCCGTGAAATACCACGACTCGTTGCAGGGGTCGCAATACCATCTGCCCCAGCTTCCCTTGTGCACCACACGGTTGCAGTTAGGGCAACAGAACGTGCCTGCGGTGCTGTATGTGCCGTACGCATCCATGGAACCGTAATAGCGGTAGTACTTACCGGTTGTTTCGTTGTGCACTTTCGTGCTTCCGCCGGCAACCATATCGAGCTCGAAATCTTTGAGAGCGGCCGGCTGTTCTTTGCTCCGTATGTTCTCTGCGTTCATCGTCCTTCGCCTTCTTATTAGGCCCGTTCCTTAGTGCAAGGTGACCTTGTTGGCTTAGTACCAATCGGCCCAAGAGACATCTCTCCACAGGCGGTCTCCCAAGTTGAGCGTGAGGGCGCTCTCATAGAACCAGGGCTCATTTGCGGTAGCGGCTGGGGTGGTTGCGACGGTCGAACTCATCTTTTGTGATCTCATTCCACAGCCCGGAGCTGTAGTTGGGGAGAAGACGGCTCTCGTCCATCCACGATGCATTGCAGGGATCACAGTAGAACTTGAGCCACCAGCCCAAGTGGACGGGCCGTTTGCAATTGGGGCAAAGGTACTTGTTATCGCCGAAGTTTTCTCCCGTCCACTTGTAATACTTGTCGGTAACTCTGTCGTGGTACAGCCTATAGCCACCCGTGACCTGCTCGAGGTCGGCGTCCTGGAGATTCTCGGCCGCGAACTTCTCTTGGATGTTGTTGTCTGCAGTCATGGCTAGACCCCCTCATAAAATCAAAGTTGCTTGTCACGCGCCAGGTGCGCCCTTAGTGCAAGGCGACCTTGTTGGCTTCGTACCAATCGGACCAGGAAACCTCTTTCCACAGGTGGTCGCCCAAGTTGAGCGTGAGGTCGCTCTCATAGAACCACGACTCATTGCAAGGGTCGCAGTAGTAGCGCCAGCCGGTACCGTAGTGCAGGAGGCGGTTGCAGTTGGGGCAACGGTACTTCTCGTCAAGGTTGTCGCCACCGGCCCAGTGGAAGAACCTGTGCTCCTTCGTGTCCTGATACCACTCCATGCCGCCCGTGACGTTCTCGAGCTCGGCGTCGGTGAGGTTCTGGGGCTGGGCCATACCCTGGGTCTTCTCTGCGGTCATCGTCGTTCCTTTCCTCTGTGGCGGACGATATTTGCAAGGTCGACGCCCTGTTGCGCGGCCTTATCCTGTTTCCGACTATTATTTTACGGAGCAGGCCGAGAAGCCTGCAATAAACAGCGTGTTCAAAGAGGGAGACGGCGATGAAAAGACGCGCGACGTTGGTGGTCATGCGACACGGCGAGAGCACCTGGACCGACCCTTCGGTCAACCGCTTCGCCGGGTGGGTCGACGTGCCCTTGACGCAGCGCGGGCGCGAGCAGGCCGCGCACGCCGGCGCCCTTCTCAAGAGCGCGGGGCTAAAGCCCGAGGTCTGCTTCACGTCTCTTTTGCGCCGCTCGATCATCACGGCCGACATCGCGCTCGACGCGGCCAACCGCCTGTGGGTCCCCGTCGAGCGCACCTGGCGCCTCAACGAGCGCCACTACGGCGCGCTGCAGGGGCAGACCCGCCCCGCGATGCGTCAGCGTTACGGAGAAGAGCTTTTCTCGGCGTATAGGCGAAGCTTTGATGTGCGGCCGCCGGCGATCGACACGGGCTCGGCGTACTTCACCGGGGCCGACACGCGCTACGCGGTCGACGACGGGCTGGGCGGCGCGGCACCGTCCGGGGTCGTGGGCGAGTCGCTTGAGGACGTGGTCGCCCGGCTTTTGCCCTGGTGGGAGGCGCGCGTCGAGCCGCGGCTGGCGGCGGGGCAGACGGTGCTCGTGGTGACGCACGGCTCGGTCGTGCGGGCGATCAAAAAGACGCTGGAAGGGGTGTCGGCGGCCCAGATCGCGCAGGTCAACATCCCCACCGGGGTGCCGATGTCCTATGAGTTCGAGACCGAGGGCGCGCCGGGCGCGCGGCCGGTGCTCTGCGGGCCGGCGACGTTCCTCGACCCGGACGCCGCGCGCGCCGGAATCCAGGCCGTCCAGGACCTGGGGCGCGCGTAGGTCTGGTAGGCTTTCGGCGTGAGAGAAGCCCCTTTGAGAGGAGCAGCCATGCACGCCAGCACCAAGAGGGCCATCGGGTCTGTCATCTGCGTCGTTTGCATCGCGATCGTGGGCGCGATCGGGTTTGGGATCATTGGGCCCGGGTCCGGCGGGCCGTCGGCGGGCGGCGGCGCGGCGGCCGGAGCGGCCGACGCTACCGCGACCTGGACCGCGGCGCAGGACGACGACCTGTCCATCCTCACCACGCAGGTCGCGGGCGGAAACGTCGTGGCCATGCCGGGCGACGGCTGGGCGCCGCGCGACGGGTACGTTCAGCTGCAGCTTTCTGGCAGCTCCATCGGCGGGCAGGCCATCGAGTCGGTGACGCAGGACGGCGATGCGCTGACGGTCAAGCTCAAGGGCGCGGGCGACGGCGTGGCGACCCTCGACCTGGTCGCGACCGAGTACCGCCTGGCCGGTGGCGACGTCTCGAGCGTCAAGTCCGTGAACGTGACCTACTCCGACGGCCAGACCGCCGAGCTGGAGCAGGCCTACGAGTAGCCCCGCGGGCGGCAGGGGCGCCGGGGGGGCGCCCCGGGTCCTCCCCTGCCCCGGGCGCTACTGCGCCCGGACCTCGAAGGGCGAATCCTCGCCGCGGTCAAAGGCGAGAAGGGCGTCGACGTTGCTCGAGACCATGTGCTCGACGTCCTCCTCGGTGTAGAAGGCCATGTGCGGGGTCACGATGACGTTGGGGTAGCTCATCAACACGGCGCGGTCGCGGTTGGGCAGGATATCGCGGGATTTGTCCAGGTAGTAGAGGTTGGCCTCGTTCTCGATGGTGTCGAGGGCCGCGGCGCCCACCTGCCCCGACTCCACGGCGTCGATCAGCGCCGCGGTGTCGACCAGGCTCCCGCGCGCCGCGTTGACCAGCACGACCCCGCGCTTCATCTGGGCGAACTCCGTCGCGCCGATCATGTGGGTGTTCTGCGGCAGGCCCGGGGCGTGCAGGGTCACCACGTCGCAGCGGGCCAGCAGCTCGTCGAGGCCCACGTAGGTCACGATGTCTTTGAGCCCCTCCTTCTCAAACGGGTCGCTCGCATAAATCTTGCAACCAAATCCCGCGAGGCGGCGGCACACCGCCTCGCCGATGGCGCCCGTCCCCACGACGCCCACGGCGCAGGTGTTAAGCGACCGGCCGATCTTGCCGTGCAGCTCAAAGTCCTGGTAGGCGGCCGCGTTGTCCACGAGCTTGACCTTGCGCAGCGCCATCAGCATGAGCATCACGGCGTAATCGGCCACGCCGTAGGGCGGGTAGGCCGCGTGCGCGACTCGAATCCCGCGCGCAGCCGCCGCGGCCAGGTCGATGTGGTCGTAGCCGATCGAGCGCGTCGCGATGCTCTTCACGCCCAGGCCGGCGAACACGTCCAGGACCTCGGGCGTCATCGGGTTCGTGATGATCGAGATCGCGTCATAGCCGCGGGCGAGCTCGAGGTTCTCCGCCGAGGGATACTCGGCCGTCCAGCCAAAATCAAAGCCCTTCTCGGCTGCTTGTTTTTGAAGAAAGGGCAGCTCATCGTACTCGCGCAGCGAATAGGCAAACAGTTTCAAGAAGGCCTCCTTATGAAAGCGGCGGGGCCGGGCGCAAGCACCTGGCCCCGCCGGCGTCAGACGGGTATCTGTATTAAAGCGCTTCTCGGCGCATGAGCAGGCGAGAAGCCCGGGCGGGTCGCAGGCTCGCAACAAGCCGCGCGACCGTCTCGCCTACTCGCCCTTCTTCTCCAGCATCGGGCGAATGACAGCCACGACCAGCAGGAAACCGACGGCGGTCACGACGGCCGCCACCATGAAGACCGCGTTCACGCCGTTCTGGATGAGCTCGACGTTGGTCGGGTCGGCCGCGGTGTTGAGGTTGTACGCCACGCCAAAGACCGTCGCCGCGATGGTGTTGGCCAGCGAGTTCACGAAGTTGACCAGCGAGGTGCCCACGCCCATGTCGGCCGGCGGCAGGGTGGCCTGGGCCGTCGGGGTGATCGAGACGGCGCGGAAGCTCTCGGCCACGCCGGTCACGGTGATGGCCACGAAGTAGACGGCGATCGGCATCGCGGGGGTCGTGAAGCCCATGACGAACATCGGGACGGCGACCAGCAGGGTGCCGATGGCCATGGCCTTCCAGGCGTTCTTCGAGCTCTTGCCCACCCACACGCCGGCGACGGTGGGAAGGATCATCGTCAGGATGGTGCGCGGGAACTGGAGCGACCCGGCGACCGTGGTGGCCGCGCCCATGACGCGCAGGGCGCCGATCGGGGCGTAGGTGTTCATCGCGGTGGTGTAGAAGTAGCAGATGAAGCCGATGATCAGCAGCAGGCTGTACTGGCGGTTACCAAAGAGGCGCAGCGGGATCAGGGGCTCCGGCGCGTTCTTCTCGATGTGGAGAAGGACGCCCACGGCCACGATGCCCACGGCCAGGCCGCCCAGGATCGCCGGGTGGGCCCAGCCCACCGAGGAGCCGAAGTTCAGGGCCAGCAGGATGCCGCACAGGGCCACGACCAGGGCGCAGATGCCGGCGACGTCGATCTGGACCTTGCCCTCGCGCTTGACGTTGGGCAGGTTGAGGCCGATCAGGGCCACGCCGGCCAAGAGCGGCACGGCGGGCATCAGGATGGCGACGGTGAGCAGGCCCATGTCGGTCAGGATGCCGGCGATGATCGAGCCGCCAAAGCCGCCGACGGCGATGGCCGTGGCGAGCATGCCCATGGACTTGGGCACGTCCTTGCGCTCGTTGATGAGGCCCGCGATGATGTAGGGCGCCGCGGTGAAGGCGCCCTGCGCGAAGCCGATGAGCAGGCGCAGCACCATCAGCGGCACAAGGGAGCGCACGAAGGCGAAGGCGCAGCCCGCGACGGCGCAGATCAGGCCCGGGATCACGACGATGTTGCGGCGGCCGATGAGGTCGCCCAGCTTGCCGCCGATCGGGGTCATGATGCAGACGCCCAGGCTCGCGAAGATGGTGAAGAGGCTGACGTAGCCCATGGCGTCGACGCTCTCGAGGATCGGCGAGGTCAGGGTCGCGAAAACCAGGCCGTACATGGCGACCGAGAGCATCATGCAGACGCAGCCCGCCTGCACGGCTCGTTTCTTGGCGGGCGGCAGCGGGATGGCTACCTGGGGTTGGGCGGCTTGTTC
>CAVAUD010000126.1:0-5448 GCA_963591565.1 bacterium | reverse complement strand
CCTTGCGGGGAGTTGCTGTCGCCGCCGCGCTACTCGGCGCGCTCGGCCTTGCGCTTGACGTGGTTGCGCCAGGCGGTGAAGCCGATCAGGCCGATGCCCACAACACCCACGACGTTAACGCCTACCTGCACCTTTGTGAGGAGCGTCATCCCGAACTTCATCACGCTGCCCGGCATGGCGCCGTTCATCCCGTTGCCGTTGGCCGTGATGTACAGCAGGTGGTGCAGCGCCTCGCGGGCGTAGTGGTAGTCCGCGACGTTGGTCTTGTCGAAGCTCCACATCCCCATCGAGGACACCTGGTCGAGGCTGGTGAGCTTGGTATCGCCGCCCGCGCGTAGCATCTGCGCCGCATCCATGAAGACGCCGGTGTTCGCGTTGTCGGTGATGATCCAGCCGTCGAAGCCCCACTCGTTGCGCACGATGCCCGTGAGCAGCCCGTACGAGCCGCCGGTCCACGTCGCGCCGATGCGGTTGAAGCCCGTCATGACGCCCTGGCACGCGCGAATCGTGGTGGTCGCGTTCTCGTAGGAGCCGTCGTCGTTGGTCTTCACGTAGTTGAGCTCGACGTCGCCGGCCTTCATGCACATCTCGAACGGCTTAAGGTAAATCTCGCGCGCGGCCTGCTCGTTGACCCAGGTCGCGATCGAGTACTGGCCCTCGCGGTCGCCGCGGTGGTTCTCCTGGTCGTTGAACGCGAAGTGCTTGATCGTCGAGTAGAAGCCCTTCTCGGCTGCACCGTAAATCTGCAGCGAGGCGGTCTTGCCAGAAAGGAAACTGTCCTCGGAGTAGTACTCGCCGTTGCGGCCCGAGAAGGGCGTGCGGTGAATGTTCATCGAGGGCGCGTACCAGTTGGTGGCCCCTCCGAGCAGGGCCTCGTTGCCGATCATCTCGCCGTACTGCAGCGCCAGGTCCTGGTTGAAGGTCTGCGCCAGCACCAGCGGGCCGCAGAAGGTGTAGCCCGTGCCGCCGTAGATCAGGCCGCTGGCCGTGTCGGCGTCGACGTTGAACGGCTTGCCCACGGACTCGAGCTGCTCGGTGCCGTAGCCGCCGCGGGCGATCGAGACGTGGTAGTCGTCGGGCGTGAGCTGGTCGAGAAGGTCGCTCCACTTGGGGTCGTCGTAGGAAAGGCCGCGCAGGTCAATGAGGGTGAGGCCGTTCTTCGCGCCATAGACGGGCTCGTCGGTCAAGGTCGAGTCGTCCGTAGGGTTGCCCGAGTCGGTGGAGTCGAGCTTGGCGAGAAGTTCGCTGCTCGCCGTCTTGGTGTAGAGAAGCGAGGCGGGCTGGCCGTCAATAGTGCCGTTGATCTCGTTGCCCCAGGTAGAGACAGCACCCTCGAGCGGCGTGCCGTCGTGGGTGGGGAAGGTTCCCGTCCAGTCGGCGCGGGTGAGCTGGGTGCCGTCGTAGGCGGCGTCTGCCAGCTGGTTGCCAATCTTCTCGCCGCTGTAGTCGTCGGTCGCGTAGGTCGCGGTGTCGACCTCGGTGTTGGCAGGCACGTAGGTTGCGCACATCGCCGCGTTTCCGCTGGTCAAGCCCGTGGCGCCCTTGGCAGCAAGGACGTTGTTGACGGCGTCGTGAGCGTCGCGGCCGGCTGTCACGTAGTAGGTGCCGGCGTCCAGGATGTAGGTGCCGGCGCCGTTGGCGTCATAGGCCTTGAGCTCGGACTCGTTGAAGGTGACGGTCACGGTCTGGGACTCGCCGGGCTCGAGGAGCTTGGTCTTGGCGTAGCCCACGAGCTGGACCGAGGCCTTCTCGACGCCGTTGGCACGGTCGTAATCGGTATAGGGGCTCTGGGCGTAGAGCTCGACGACGTCCTTGCCGGCCACGTCGCCGGTGTTGGTGACGGTCACCGTGGCGGTGCAGTCCTTGCCGGCCCATGCGGTCGTAAAGTCCGACCACGCGAAGCTCGTGTAGGACAGGCCGTGACCAAACGGGTAAACAACCTGCTGGTCATAGGCGTAGTCGCCGGCGTTGCCTTGGCCCAGGACCGCGTCCTCGTAGCGGGTCTCGTAGTACTTGTAGCCCACGTAGATGCCCTCGGCGTAGCTCACGTAGTTGTACTTGGTGAGGTTGCCGCTCTCGTCGACGTACTGGTAGTCGCCAAAGTTCTGGGCAGCGGGCGAGCTCAGCGCGTCGGCCGCGAAGGTGTCGACGGTGCGGCCCGAGGGGTTGACGTCGCCCGCCAGGATGCCGGCCAGCGAGTCCATGCCGTTTGTGCCGGTAGAGGGCACGAGCAGGACCGACTTGATGTTGGGGAACTGCGCCAGCCAGTCGAGCTCGACCACCACGGCGGAGTTCACGATCACGACGCCGTTGTCGAAGTTGTCGTTGATGTACTGCAGGATCTCGAGCTCGGTCGAGTCGGGCTCGAGATAGTTCTTGGTTTTATCCTCGTCCTTGGTGGCGTGGTTGTACATCGAGCGCGGGGCGTCGCGACCCTCGCCGGCCACGCGCTTCATGACGAAGACGGGCGTCGTGCCTGCGCAGGAGTCCAGAACGCCGGCGTCCTTCATCACGCTGAGCGGGCACTCGTTAAGCGAGAAGTCCTCGTCGTCGCCAAAGCTCACCGAGCCCGCGCCCTGCACGTAATCCTTGCCGGCGCCGTTGGCGTAGAAGTCCTGCAGGGCGGTGTTGGCGGAAAGGGCGTGAGCCGCGAGGGCAGAGTTTAACCCGTCACTGCTAGTCGAGCCGCCGGTATAGGCAGAGATCATCGACTGCGCGCTGCCCAGGCTGCGGGAGTTGATAGAGAAGAAGCTCAAGGTCGTGCCGGCCGCCAGCGGCAGGCTGGCGTCGTCGTTCTGGGCCAAGACGATGCCCTCGGCGGCGAGCTGCTGGTCAAGGGCCTTCTCGGCATCCTTGATGGTCTCGGCGGTGTAATCGGCCTTGTTGTACTGGAGGTCCAGGCCGTCGGTCTTGGCGGCGGAGTTGTCCCAGCTCTGGTCAAAGCCGTTGAGCAGGGAGTTTCCCATACGGGAGTACTCGGGCAGGACGGTGTTGACGCCCACCATCAGGACGACCAGCAGCAGGGCCACCGCGATCTTGACGACGCTTTTTATCACCCGCCCCACCTTACGAGCCGTGCTTATCTGTTTTGCCATGTTGTGCTCCTTCCCTTGGTGCGGCACGCGGGGCGGCGGCTGGACCCGGGCAATCGACCGCCGGGCCTTTCGCCCACCCGTGCGCCGCACGAAAACTTTTCATGCACGTTCAGCCTACGTACAGATGACTTCGCGCGGGGCTTCGTGACAAAATCGGTTGTTGCCCGTGACGATATCCGTGAAAGAGAGGAGGCCAGCGTGTCCACCTACCGGGTCTTGATAGTCGAGGACTCGCCCGCCGAGGCAGACCTTCTCGCCTCCTACCTGCGGCGCTTTGCCGAGGAACGCGCCGGTCGCGATGGCGAGAAGACCCTCGACTTCGCCGTGTGCGCCCTGCCCTCGGCCCTCGAGTTCATCAACTCGCCCCACGAGGCCGACCTGGTTTTCATGGACATCGACATGCCCGGCATCAACGGCATGGAGGCGGCCGAGATCTTTCGCGGCTACGACGCCGAGACGCCGCTCATTTTTGTGACGAACCTCGCCCAGTACGCCGTGCGCGGCTACTCCGTCGACGCGCTGGACTTCGTGGTCAAGCCCGTGGGCTACCCCGATTTCGCCATGCGCATGGAGCGGGCGCTGCGCATCATGGAGCGCAACCGGGCGGCCACGATCGCGCTGCCCACCCAGTCTGGCCTGCGGGTTGTTTCTCTGCGAGAGATTGTCTACGTCGACCTCTTGCGCCACGACGTGCAGTACCACCTGGTCGACGGCGCCGTCTTGGCAGAGCGCGGCAGCCTCAAGGCCGCAGCCGAGAAGCTCGCGCCCGGCGGGTTCTTGCGCATCTCGTCCGGCTGTTTGATCAACCCGGGGCAGGTCACGCACATCGGCCGCGAGAGCGTGACGATGTCTAGCGGAGAAGAGCTGTTCTACAGCCGCTCGCAGCGCAAGGCCGCGCTTGAGGGGCTTGCCAACTACATGGGGAGAAGCCTGTGACGCCGTCGGCGCTGGGCGACCCGTCGCTTTTTGACGGACGGCTGCCCAACCTGCTGTTCACCATGCTGCAGCTGGCCTGCGCGGTGGGGCTTTTTGCCTGGCGGCTCGAGCGGCGCGACCGCTTTGGCCTGCGGCTTTGCGCGGCGGCTTGCGCGCCCTGCCTGTTCTCTGCGGCGTTTTGGGCCTCTTGGGCCGCGGTCGCTCCGGCCGCTTTTGCGACAAACGCCACGGAAAGCGGGGCGTTTTGGGCCAACATGGCCGCGCAGGTCGTGTTCTTCTCGCTGATAATCGGCTACTTTACCTGGGCCGTCATGTTCTTGTTCGAGGCCGGGCCGTGGACCGCGCTGTTTTGCTGCACGGCCGGGTACGCGGTGCAGAACTTTGCCTCGGGCCTGCTTGAGCTGCTGTGGACCCTGCAGGTGGGGACGGGCGTCGAGCTCACCGCGCAGATGGACATGGCGCGCATCCCCATGAACGCCCTTTGCAGCTTGGCGGTGTACGTGCCCTTCTACCTGCTGGTTGTTAGGCGCTTGAGCCGCCGCGGCCTGGAAGAGATCCATGAGCCGGGGCTTCTGATCGTGATGGTCGTCGTGGCGCTGGGGATCATCGGGTTCGACATCGTCATCAAAACCTTAACCAGATCACAAGGCATCCCGGTTTACATGGTGGTCGCTTTACGCTGCGTGCACGGCCTTTTGTGCTGCATGACCTACGCGCTGGAGTACGAGCTTCTTGTTAGCCGCCACCTGCGCGAGGAAGCCGCGACCACCGAGCGCGTCCTGGCCGAGCGCGAGCGCCAGTACGAGGCCAGCCGCCAAAACATCGAGGCCATCAACATCAAGTGCCACGACATCCGCCACCAGATCCGGCACCTGCGCGAAGGCGGGGCCGGGGCCTTCGACGCGGCCGCGCTGGCCGACATCGCACGCGAGATCGACGTCTACGACTGCTCGGTGCGCACGCAAAACGACGCGCTGGACACGATCTTGACCGAGAAACGCCTGGTATGCGCACGTGAGGGCATCACGCTTTCCGTCGTGGCCGATGGCGCCGCGCTTAACTTCATGAGCGCGGCCGAGATCTACTCGTTCTTTGGAAACGCCCTGGACAACGCCATCGAGGCGGCCGAGAAGATCGCCGACGAGGACCTCCGCTCGATCAGCGTGGTGGTGCGCCAGGCCGCAGGTGTCGTGTCGATCCACATCGAGAACCGCTTCGCGGCAAACGCCGCGCCGGTCGCAGGCGCCGACGGTCTTCTCGCCACATCGAAGGGCGACGCGGCCAACCACGGCTTTGGGGTCCGCAGCATGCGCCTGACGGCCGAGCGCTACGGCGGGACCCTCGCGACCCTGGTCCAGGGCGACACCTTCCACGTCAACGCGATGATCCCGGCGCGATAGGGCGGCTTCCGAAGCTC
>CAVAUD010000125.1:0-5568 GCA_963591565.1 bacterium | reverse complement strand
GCGCCCCTTACGAAAGGGCGATGCCGCCGAGCCAGCCGCAGCGGGCGGGCGTGGTCTTGCTGTACATGGCCTCCCAAGAGCTGAGGTCAGACGACATGACGACGCCGCTGCGGCACTCGCGCACGGTGCCGTTGCCGATGTAGATGCCCACGTGGCCGTAGGTCGCCGCGGCCGAGCCATAGGGTGCGGAGGCCGTGGCCACGATCATGCCGGGCTGGATGTTGCTAAAGGACAGGCCGCAATAGCTCCAGTACATGTCGCAGGCGTTGCCCGAGAACGAGCCGATGCCGGCCAGCGCGAAGACGCGGCTGACCCACGCGGCGCAGAAGCCCGAGCCGGTGGACGGCATCTGGTACGAGGCGGACTGAAGGGCGGCCAGAGAGCCCGTGCCCACGACGCTGGTGCCGGAGTTGTTGCCGCTGCTGCTGTTCCCGCCGCTGCTGGACCCGCCGCTCGAGCTGTTGCTCGAGTTGTTGCGGTTGGCGGCGGCCGCGGCGGCCGCGGCCTCGGCGGCGGCCTTCTCGGCCGCGACGCGCTCGGCCTCCTGCTGGGCGGCGAGAAGCTCGGCGTCGCGCTGCTCGATGAGGCCCTTGACCTCGTCGCTCAGGTTGTTGACGAGCTGCTGGGACTCGGCCTGCTTGGCCTGGGCCGCGCTCACCTGCTGCTCCTGGGTGGCCTGCAGCGAGACGAGCTCGGACTTCTGGCTCTCGAGCTGGGACTTCTGGCTCTCGAGCTCGGCCTTCTGGGACTCGAGGTCGGCCTTCATGGTCTTGACGTCAGAGATGATGGCCTGGTCGGACTCGTTGACCTTGTCGAGGTAGTAGATCCTGCTCGTGAGCTCCTCGAAGGTGGTCGCGGAGAGGATCAGGTCGAGGGCAGACTGGTTGCCGGACTTGTAGGACTCGCTCATGCGCTCGCCGAGACGGGCCTGCTTGGCCTCGATCTCGACCTGCTTGGCGTCGATCTCGGCCTGCTTGGCCTCGATGCTGGCCTGGGTCTGCTCGATCTGGGCAGAGACGTCGGTCACCTTGCCCTGGGTGTCGGCCAGCTCGTTTGCCAGGGTGGCGTACTCGGCGGCGATGGCGTCGAGCTCGGCCTGTGCCTGGTCGTAGCTCAGCTGGGCGGCGTCGAGCTTCTCCTGGGTCGAGGTAGCCAAGGTGACGGTCGGGATGCTCAAGGCAAAAAGGCCGGTGCCGATAAGAAGGCGCAGCGCGTCGCGGCGCGTGACGGTTCTGGGGGTCAAACCGGCCTCGTCTGTGATGGACGTGCGGTTGTGTGACATGCGTTCTCCTCGCTACAAAAAGTGCGTGCAGTTAAACGTATCTGGTCATTTTAACCGTAATCGCCCATGGCAACCAAATGCGCACACAACATAAAGACGGGCGAGCGGCGCCGATTCGCGGGCGCGCGGCGGATACAATGGGGAGAAAACCCGCCCGGCACCTAGGAGACCCATGCCTAAAACCATCGCCGTCATCGACGGCAACTCTTTGATGCACCGCGCCTTCCACGCCATCCGCCAGCCCATGAACGCGCCCGACGGCCGCTCGACCAACGCGCTCTTTGGCTTCTTCAACATGTTCATCAAGATGGTGGACACCTTCAGGCCCGACGGCGTGATCTGCGCCTTTGACAAGGGCAAGCCGCGCGTGCGCATGGAGATGCTGCCCCAGTACAAGGCCCAGCGCCCGCCCATGGACCCGGCCCTGCACGAGCAGTTCCCCATGGTGAAGGAGCTGCTGGGCGCGCTTGACGTGCCCGTGTGCGAGCTCGAGGGCTGGGAAGGCGACGACATCCTGGGCACCCTGGCCCGCCGCGGCGAGGCGGCCGGTTACGAGATGCTGCTCTTCACCGGCGACCGCGACATGTACCAGCTGGCGACCGAGCACGTCAAGATCGTGAGCACCAAGAAGGGCGTCTCGGACGTCTCCATCATGACGCCCGAGACTGTCGACGACCTCTACCACGGCATCACGCCAAACCTGGTGCCGGATTTCTACGGCCTTAAGGGCGACACGTCCGACAACATCCCGGGCGTGCCGGGCATCGGCCCCAAGAAGGCGGCGGCCCTGATCGTGCAGTACGGCGACCTTGACCAGGTGCTGGCCCACGCCGACGAGGTAAAGGGCAAGATGGGAGAGAACCTGCGCGCCCACAAGGAGGACGCGCTGCTCTCGCGCAAGGTGGCGACGATCCGCACCGACGCCCCGATCGAGATCGACCTGGCGGACGCCAAGTTTCCCACCTTCGACCCGGCGACCGTCGTGGCGGCCTTCAGCGCGCTGGGCTTCACGGGGATGACGGGGCGTCTGGTCAAGCTGAGCGGCAAGGAGATGCCGGCGGGGACCGCGGTCGCTGCGGCGGCCGGGGCCGGGGCTTCGGCGGGCGCCGGTGCAGGCGGCGAGAAGACCGCGGCCGGCAATGAAGCGCAGGTAGCGTGCCCCGCGGGGTCCTTCGACGCGCAACCGGTCCTCGAGGGCGACGCCGCCCTGGCCGAGCTGGCCGCGGCCATCGGGCGCGGCGAGTGGATCGGCTGCGTGGCGGCGGACGACCGCGCCGACGGGGCGCTCTTTGGCCTTTCGCACGTCCTGTGGGCCTCGACCTCGGCGGCGCTTTGCCGCTTCGAGGGCGCGGCGGCCGACGCCGCCCTCACGACCCTCTTCGCCGAGGGCAAGGTGGCCTCGCAAGACGTCAAGGCCCTTCTCCACACCGTGAGCCCGGCCGACTCGAGCCAGCCCGAGGCCTTCTCGTGCGCGGACGTCGACGCGGCCCGGATTTTCGATACCGGCGTCGCCGCCTATCTCTTGGAGAGCGACCGCGGCGACTTTGCGGCCGCGCAGCTTGCCCCCATCTACCTGGGCTTCGTTGCGCCCGAGGCCACCGAGGGGCTGCCCGAGCCCGCCGTTGCCGCCACGATCAGCCGCCAGCTCGTCGAGCCCCTCTCGGCCAAGCTCGAGGCAGACGGCGCGGCCGAGCTCTTCTCCGCCATCGAGATGCCGCTGCTGCCGGTCCTGGCCGCGATGGAGCGCGAGGGCCTGGGCGTCGACACCCAGGTCCTGGCCACGCAGTCCGCCGAGCTGGGCGCCGAGATCGACGCCATGGTCGAGAAGATCTATGCCGCGGCCGGCGAGAAGTTCAACCTGGACTCGCCCCAGCAGCTCTCCCATATCCTCTTTGAGGTCCTCGAGCTGCCCACGCAGGGCCTGAAGCGCACCAAGCGCGGCTTCTACTCCACCAACGCGAAGGTCCTGGCAGACCTGGCCGAGAAGTACCCGCTGGTCGCCGAGGTGCTGGAGTACCGCGAGCGCGCCAAGATCCGCTCGACCTACCTGGACGCCCTGCCCGCGCTGGTCAAGGCCGACGGGCGCATCCACACGACGCTGAACCAGACCGTGGCCGCGACGGGGCGCCTGTCGAGCTCCGACCCCAACCTGCAGAACATCCCCACCCGCTCCGCTCTGGGCCACCGCGTGCGCCAGGCCTTCACGGTGCCCGAGGGCAGCGTGTTTCTCGCCTGCGACTACTCGCAGATCGAGCTGCGCTTGCTCGCCCATCTCTCTGGCGACGAGCACCTGGTCGCGGCCTTCAACTCCGGCGCGGACTTCCATGCCGCCACGGCCGCGCGCGTCTTTGGCGTGGGCATCGACGAGGTAACGCCGCAGCTGCGCAGCCGCGCGAAGGCGGTCAACTTTGGCATCGTGTACGGTCAGCAGGCCTTTGGCCTGGCCTCTTCGCTCAAGATCGGGCGCAAGGAGGCCCAGGAGATGATCGACCGCTACTTCGAGGCCTACCCCGGCGTGCGCGCCTACCTCGACGAGTCGGTGCGCCTGGCCCACGAGCGCGGCTGGGCCGTCACGATGTACGGCCGCAAGCGCCACATCCGCGAGTTCGCGCAGAGAAACAAGCAGCTCGTGGCCTTTGGCGAGCGCACCGCGATGAACCACCCCATGCAGGGCTCGGCCGCAGATATCATCAAGATTGCGATGATCGAGGTCGAGAAGCGCCTGCGTGAGGAAGGGCTGCGCTCCAAGCTCGTGCTGCAGATCCACGACGAGTTGGACCTCGAGGTGCCCGAGAGCGAGCTTGAGGTCACGAGCCGCCTGGTGCGCGAGACCATGGAGGGCGTGGCCGAGCTCAAGGTGCCCCTCATCGCCGAGGTGAGCTTTGGCTCCAACTGGGCGGAGGCCAAGTAATGGCGGGCTGGAACGACTTTTCGCAGGCCAACGCCGAGAAAATCAAAGAAGGGGCCGCGACGGGCGCGGGCGCGGCGCAGGGCAGCGGCACGGCTGGCGGCCCCCTCATGCACGTCGAGGCCTGGTCCGACGGCTCGTCGCGCGGCAACCCCGGCCCCGGCGGCTACGGCGCCGTCGTGCGCTACACCGACCCGGCCGGCGGCGTCCACGAGCGCGAGTTCTCGCAGGGATACGCCAAGACGACCAACAACCGCATGGAGCTTCTCGGCGCCATCGTCGCCCTCGAGGCCCTGCGCAGGCCCTGCACGGTCGACTTCTACACCGATTCCCAGTACGTCTGCAACGCCTTCAAGCAGCACTGGATCGAGGGCTGGCTGCGCCGCGGCTGGCAGACGGCCGGCAAGAAGCCGGTCAAGAACGTCGATTTGTGGAAGCGCCTCATTGCCGCGGCAGAGAAGCACCAGGTTTCCTGGCACTGGGTCAAGGGCCACGCCGGCCACCCCGAGAACGAGCGCTGCGACCAACTGGCGACCGCCGCGGCCGACGGTGGCGACCTTCTCGCCGACACCGGCTTTGCTGGCTAGGGAGCGGTCGGCGCACCGTGCGCCTCTCCCCCGCCCGAGCTTCTCGCATTGAACGACACGCCCAAGCAGCAAGGAGTCACGAACCACATGCTTGATTACACGCAGGACACCGACCTGGCCAGCATCAAACTTTTAGCCGTCGACATGGACCTCACCCTTCTGGCCGACGACGGTACCCAGCCGCCCCACATGGCCGAGAAGATCGCCGCGCTTGACGAGGCGGGCGTCGTCTTTTGCGCCGCGAGCGGCCGCCCCTGGCCCACGCTGGCCAAGATGTTCGAGGAGAACATGGACCGCATCGGCCTGTGCGCCGACAACGGGGCCTTTGCGATGTACCGTGGCGAGACGGTCTTCGAGGACCTGATCGACCCCGAGATTTGGCATCGCGGCCTGGCGCAGGCGAGCTGCGATGAGCGCTGCGTGCCCACGATGTGCTGCTTCGACCACGCCGTGGTCCTGGGCCGCGACCGCGGGTACGAGAAGGAGCTGTCCAAGTACTACAAGGACATCCGCTACGTCGAGAGCTTCGACGCCGTCGACGAGCCGTCCAACAAGTTCTCGCTGTTCTTCCCGGCCTACGACGCCGAGGAGGCCTTCGCCGATTTCTACCGCCCCACCTACGACGCCGAGCTCTACGTCACCAACGCCGGCCGCGAGTGGATCGACTTCATGAACCTGGGCACGAGCAAGGGCTCGGGCGTGGGTCACCTTTGCGAGAAGCTCGGCATCTCGATGGCCGACGTGGCCGCCGTGGGCGACACCTACAACGACATCCCGCTGCTTGAGGCGGT
>CAVAUD010000124.1:4303-5722 GCA_963591565.1 bacterium | reverse complement strand
GACTCGTGCCCGGGGCCATTTTCTTGGATGTTTTACGGGCGCCGCCTTAGTGCCTCGCCGGCAACTGCCTCGAGAAGCTCGTCTCGCTGTGGCGGGCCCAGAAAAAGTAGACGGCCACCGAGGCCACGCAGGCGAGGGAGACCAGCGCCCACATGCTCGAGTAGCCAACGGAGCTGATCAGTGCGCCGGCGACGCCGCCGCCCAGGCCGTAACCGATGTCGTAACCGCAAAGGAACGTCGAGTTGGCAGAGCCGCGGGTCTCGTCTGTGGCGGTGTGGACGGCCATCGACTGCAGGGCCGGCTCCAGGCCGCCAAAACCGTAGCCGGCGAGGGCCGCGGCCAGATAAAACGTCACCGAGTTGGGGACAAAGGCAAGAAGCAGGAGCGCGACCAGCATCGCGGCGTTTCCGGTGTAGACAAAGATCGCCTCGCCCTTCTCGTCAACAAGCCGGCCCAGGAAAACGCGGACGAGCAGCAGCATGGCCGCCATAATCACGAAGAAAACCGAGGCCGAGGGCAGGTCGTTGGCGCTTGCGTAGATCGCGACGAAATTCTCGAGGGCGCCAAAGGTAAACATAAAGATGAGCATGGTCACCGTGGCGGGCAGGGAGTCTTTGTTGACAAGGGCGCGCAGGGACAGCGGGCGCTTGGCGGCCTGCGGCTTGGGCGAGCGGACGAAGAGGAACAGGACCAGGGCCACGACCGAGATCCCGGCCGCGACCAGGTAAAGGACATCGAAGCCAAAGCCCATGAGCTCGAGGCCCAGCGCCGGCGCGATCGCCGAGGCCAAGGCCGTCGCCATCCCAAAGAAGCCCATGCCCTCGGCAAAGCGCGGGCGGCAGATGACGTCGGAGGCGACGGTGGCCGTGGTGGAGTTCGAGAAGCTTAGGGCCGCTCCGTGGAGCATGCGGAAGACCAGGGCCACCGACAACAAGGGGACGGCAACGTAGCCAACGGGCGCCACGGCGAGGCAGATAAGGCCCACGACAAGGACAACGCGGCGCGCGCCATTGTCCAGCCACCAGCCCACAAAGGGGCGCACCAGGACGGCCACCAGCGAAAACAGCACGGCGCAGGCACCCGAGACGGCCTCGGTGCCGCCGAGGGCCTGGATGTAGAACGGGAAGGTCGAGATGCTCATGATGTGGTTCGTGAACACGCACAGGTTCACGAGGATGATCAGGACCAGGTCGCGGGTCCAGAGCTTAGCTTGCTTGGGGGATGTGGTTCTCGCCATTGGACTTCCTTTCGGACGGCAACAGGGGTTCAGCCGCCCGAAATCCGGCGATAGCGTCGAGCGGCCAGTCAATTGGACTTACGCCACGACGGCCACTCATTGATGTACGGAATTCTACCAGCCCCACCAAGCCCGCGCCCGGACAAACCTTCGAGCTTTTTCGATATCTGCATGTTTGGGCG
>CAVAUD010000124.1:0-4213 GCA_963591565.1 bacterium | reverse complement strand
GCGATTTTGGCACGCTCACGACGACAAAAGCCCAGGATTCGATTTTAGGATTCGGCCAAAACGGAGTTTTGAGCATGCAGATTCGCGTTAAGCTCGCAGCGCAAAGGCACGAACATGCAGATTCGCGATAAGCTCGCAAGTTAACCGAAGAGCCGGCCGTGAAGCGACGCACGGCGAAGAGTCGCTTTGGTACCCAAGGCAGCACGGCGCTTACCCAGCTTGACCGCCAGGTCCTCGAATATCGCCTCGGTGGCCTCGGCGCTCCTGAGCTGCTCGGTCGTTGCCCAGTGCACGACTTTCCCCATCGCCAGGAACGTATCCGCCCGCTTGGGATCGTTCCTAAAACCCGCGTCTCCCCCGTGGTCGTGGCGACCCAGCACCTCAAGAACATGGTCGTTGCCGGGCCAGCTAAAGTCAGGCCTAATTGAAGGGAAGCCGAATATGGTACGCCCCGATTCGCTCAGCTCCATGCGCGCATTGAGCTTAAACCCGCCAAGACCGTACCCGCCGCTCTTGCGCGGCAGCGCCAGAGCGATCGCGACCTTGGTCTCGTAGGGAGAGTTCGAGCAGTCCGCCACATACGCAAGCGCCCTAGCGGCCCGAGCAGCCCCTTTAACTCCACGTGCTTTCTCGAGCTCCGCGTAACCGCGCAGCTCCTGCGCGCAAACCAGGGGCTCGAGGTTGGTCACGAAGCCCCTCGACTCTTGCGGATCCAACGCATAAGTCCCGCAAAACTCATAGGCGATGGTCATGATATCCACCTCGTCGGCCACCAACCCCAACTGGACAATCGCCTGCTTGATGCCGCTCACGCGCACGCCCTTGTCGATGACCTCGGCGGCATCGATGCCCTGCGCACTTGCCCAAACATGCGCCTCCACCTGGTCGGATTGGGGACGATCTTTCGCCGAAGGCGCAACGACCTGCAGCTTTCCGAATGTCTCGCAAGCAGTCTTCGCGCGTTCGACCTTCTCCGAAAGACTTAACTCACGGGCACCATACACACCCGTCCATCCCTGCTCGGCCCCCGTCCGGCGCACCAAGCGCCAGTACTCGACGGCGTCGTACAGTCCCACCACCAGGTCGCGCTGCTGCATAGCCCCTCCTTATATCGGGGGTCAAACGATACAGCAAGGCCCGCCCGCGGAAATCGACTTCCGCGGGCGGGCCGGTGAACGTGCGGGAACGTCGTCCCACGGGCGCTACAGGTCGCGCTTGGTGAGGATCTCCTGAGGCACCAGGCTGCAGTTCTCGATGACGGCGCGGGCGTAGTCGGCCGCCTCGGGAGTAAGGCCCGAGGTGAGAAGCCCGCAGTCCCCCACCTCGATGTTGATCTGCCCGGTCTGCTCGTTGTCGCAGGGGTCCGGGAAGCGCTCCATCGCGCGGTCGCACATCAGCTGGTAGCCGGCGGTGAACGGCTGCAGGTTGTACTTGCTGTCGAGAAGGTCGTCGAGCTTGGCGTAGATGTCCAGGCCGGCGCGGTCGATATCGCCCCAGTACAGGACCTCGATCGTGTCGGCGCCCAGGCTGTCCAGCAAAAGCGCCAGGCGGTTGTGCTCGAGCACCGGCATGCCGCCGCCCAGCACGACCGCGTGGATGCGCTCGCCCAGGATGACGCTGCGGCCGTCCTCGTACATGAGGTCGCGCACGTCAAGCCACGGGTCGAGGTTCTCGGTCACGAGCACGCGCATGTGCTTGCGGCGGCGCGGCGCGTGGTAGAGGATGTCGGCCTTGGGCATCGGGCGGTGGCGGATGACGTCCTCCATGCCCATCGCGCGCAGCAGCCTAAAGCCGTCGGAGCCGTACTCGAAGAACTTCTCGTCCCCGCCCATCTGGTAGGCCAGCTGGCGGCGCGTGATGTCGCCGGGCAGCATGCCGTCCTTCAGGGCGTCGTTCAGGCCGCAGATCTCCTTCTCGTACAGCGTGTAGGCGCCGGGGTGCGAAAGCAGCCACCCGTTGAGCCAAAAGCGCTGGTCAAGCGAGACGATCTTGGCGCGGACCTCGGCCTCGGCCTCTCCGCCTCGGCGGATGTAGGGGACCTTGGCCAGGGTCTGGTCGTTGTTGGACTTGGGGCCTCCGCGGCGAGAAGACCGGCGCTGCTTGGGCGCGGGCTTCTTGTCCTCGACGGGAGCGGTGGGGGCGGGCTGCGGGGCTTGCGGGGCGTCGTCGGCCGGCGCGGCCTCGGGCTCGGCGGCCGACGCGGCGGCCGGCGCGGCGGCCACCTCGGCGACCTCGGCCTCCACCGCCGGGGCCGCAGCCTCGGCAACCTCAACGACCTCAGCATCCGCGCTGGTCACGGCCACGACAGCGGCCTCCGCCGCAACCTCGACGTCCTTCTCGGCGACAACCTCGTCGCCAGCGGCCGCGGCAACCTCCGCGGCCTGGGGAGCTGCCTCAACCTCTGCCTCGGCGGCCTTCTTCTTGCGGGACCTCGTGCGAGTGCGCTTCTTCTTTGGCTCGGGCTTTGCCTCGGCGTCCGCCTGCTGCGCGGGCGCGGCCTCGTCGACCTGCGCGGTCTTCTCGCCGGATGCCTCCTCGGCCGCCTGCTCGGACGTCTTCTCGTCCTCAGGGCTCGTGGCCGCGTCATCGGGCTCCGCGGGAATCCGCAGGGTGTAGGTCGTGTCCGCGGGCTTCTCCCCTTCTGCCGCCAGGTCCAGGACCTCGGCCTTGACCACCGCCGTGAGCTCTTCTTTTTGCTCGGCGTACTTGGTCATCACGCGCTTGAGGTCCTTCTCGGTGATAACGTCGCGGGGGATGCGCACGAGGGCGCTGGCAATGCTCGCTCCAAAGTTCCGCTGGCTCGCAGGGAGGGCTCGGCAAAGGACACCGGTTAAAAGGTTGATGTTCTTGCGCTCCTCTTCGGTGAGCTTACGGGCCATGTATTCCTTTCTCTTGGGGCCGATACAATTCGACAAATTGTACGACAGGCGCGCGCCCGCGCCAAATCAGGCGGCCCAAACCGTCACCTCGCGCACACAACCACGTGCGCAAACGCCGACCGCCGAGCATCTTGGCACGGCCACGGACAAGCCCCTTCCCCAGCCGAGAAGAGCGCCCATACTTCAAACCAACATGCCGGCGCCCGCCGCCGGTGCCCGCAACAAGCATACGAGAGGAACCACCATGGCAGACGCATCGGTCCAAAAGCTCGTCTCGGCTTACGAATCGCTGGCAGAGGCCCTCGACGGCTTCGACTGGGGCGAGCCCCAGCGCTGCGTCCTGGGCTCCTTCAACATCGACGGCGTCCCCGGCGAGGAGGTCGCCAGCGAGCTCGTGGGCACCGTCTACATCGACCTGCCCGAGAAGGCCCTCGGCCCCTCCCCCGTCCAGGCCGAGGTCTGCGCGCTGACCATGCCCGAGACCCGCCGCCGCGGCTTCGTCGCGCTGGCTCCCATGGACTTCGACGACGGCGAGGGCACCTGGGCCTGGGTCCGCATGGAGTAGATTCGGTACCGTTTACCTAAAAGTACTTCTCGAAAGAAAATGTTTTCCCACCCCCATAAACGGGGTATTAGAATACAAGCGCCGAGAAGTTCGGCGATGTATGGAAAAGGAAAGGAACCACCCATGGCAAACCGTTTCGTTCTTAACACCATCAGCTACCACGGCAAGGGCGCGATCAAGGAGATCCCCGGCGAGCTCGAGCGCCGCGGCTACAAGAAGATCTTCGTCTGCTCCGACCCCGACCTCGTGAAGTTCGGCGTGACCGCTAAGGTCACCGACGAGCTCGACGCCGCCGGCATCGCCTGGAGCCTCTACTCCGAGATCAAGCCCAACCCCACCATCCAGAACGTCCTCGACGGCGTCGAGGCCTTCAAGGCCGCCGAGGCCGACGCCATCGTGACCATCGGCGGCGGCTCCTCCATGGACACCGCCAAGGCCATCGGCATCATCATCAACAACCCCGAGTTCGCCGACGTCCGCTCCCTCGAGGGCGTCGCCCCCACCAAGAACCACGCGGTCTTCACCATCGCCGTCCCCACCACCGCCGGCACCGCCGCTGAGGTCACCATCAACTACGTCATCACCGACCCCGAGAAGGTCCGCAAGTTCGTGTGCGTCGACACCAACGACGCCCCCGAGGTCGCCGTCGTCGACCCCGACATGATGGCCTCCATGCCCGCCGGCCTGACCGCCTCCACCGGCATGGACGCCCTCACCCACGCCATCGAGGGCTACACCACCAAGGGCGCCTGGGAGCTCTCCGACATGT
>CAVAUD010000123.1:0-5735 GCA_963591565.1 bacterium | reverse complement strand
CGGGCCAAATCCCGGTTAAACGGCAGGTTCGGTTTGCGGCCCCGCCCAAGGGGTAGAATGTCAAAATCTACGAACGCAGCAAAAGGGGAGCACGTGTCTTTGGAGACCAAGAAGCCAAAAGCCAAGGTGTCGCTCAAGGTCAGCGGCCGCCGCACGATCTCGGAAGAGGACCGCGCGGCCGACGCCCAATCGATGGGCCAGGTGCGCAAGAGCATCATCTTCTTGGGTGCCGTCGGCATCGCATACGCCATCTACCTGGTCGTTTCTGGCCAGTTCGATGACTTCATCAACTCCTTGGGCATGGTCGACCAGCGCTGGATCGTGGGCGCCATGCTCTGCTACGTCGTCTACTACATCTTTGGCGTCTCGGCCTACGTCCTGTCTGTTTTTGCCGAGAAGGACTCGCCGGTGGGCATTCGCGACCTCATGAGCGTCGAGGCCTCGGGCATCTTCTTCATGAACCTCACCCCCAACGGCGCGGGCGCGGCCCCGGCCCAGATCTACCGCCTCACGCGCGCGGGCCTCTCGGTGGGCGGCGCGGGCGCCCTGCAGTTCACGCGCTTCGTCATCTACGAGGCCGCCGAGGGCATCTTCGCCGCGCTCATGCTGATCTTTCGCGCCCAGTACTTCTACGACACCTTTGGCGACGTCACCTTGATCGGCATCATCCTGTTTGGCTGCAAGATCGTGATGGTGGGCGCGATTCTCGTCCTCTGCCTGTGCCCCAAGGTCGTCATGAGCCTGGGCAACTGGGGCCTTCGCCTGGCCAACCGCCACGGCTGGATCCGCGACGAGAAGTACAACAGCCTCTACCACATGATCAACACCCAGGTCATGGAGTTCTCGAACGGCTTCAAGGGCGCGGCCAAGAACATCGGCGACATGGCGCTCACGATGCTGGTCACCCTGGTCCAGCTGGGCTGCCTCTACGCGCTGCCGTACTTCGTGCTGCGCGCCTTCGGCGAGCCGGCCGACCTCGTCACCTGCCTGGCGTCCGGCTCGATGCTCGAGCTCCTTACCTCGGCGATCCCGCTGCCGGGCGGCACGGGCGGCGCCGAGACGGGCTTCGCGTTCCTCTTCTCGGGCATGTTCGGCGACCACATCGCCGCGGGCTACGTCCTGTGGCGCTCGGTCGAGTACTTCCTGCCCACGCTGGCCGCCACCCCCTTGCTGGGCCTGCGCTCGACCAGCGGCGAGAGCATCCACGACCGCTTCTCTCGCTACATCGGTCGCTTCAAGGCCTTCGTCAACGGCGAGAAGACCTCGGGCAAGGGCTCGAAGAAGGCGTCTGCGGGCGTGACGGTGAAGCCGCACGCGGCCAAGGGTGCCGGCGCCGCCGCGGCGGGGACGGGCGCCAAGGCGGCCTCCAAGCACGTCGTCTCTGGCGGCGGGACCGCGGGCGTCGACGTCGCCGCGAAGATCGCCGCGGGCAAGGCCGCGGCCGCCGCGAAGGGCGCGAAAGGCGCTTCTCAGAAAAAGTGAGAAAAAGTTCTTGCAATGCGGCGGGGGTTTGCGGTAATCTATCCCTTGCTGCAACCCCAGCAGCACGTCGCGCAAGCGGCGACATAGCTTCGGGCGTTTAGCTCAGGGGGAGAGCGCTTCCCTGACACGGAAGAGGTCATAAGTTCAAATCTTATAACGCCCACCACACGTTCACGGCCCGTCGGTTCTCCGGCGGGCCGTTTTTTGTCGCGAGCACGGGCCCGCATCCGCCCGCCCGCGATCCTCCGCGCAAACACCGCAAAGGTGAAACGAAACGAGGCTGCGAAACGTTCCCCCGCACCCATGCGCTAGGATAGAAACATTGCCCGCGCGGCAAATCCATGCCTTGAGATTGGTTCCACCGTGATGAAAAGGTACCTGGTCTGCGGTATCCGCGGCGCCGAGCGTCGTCGCGTCAGCAGCTTTTTCGCCTCCCGCCAAAACGAGGGCCTGAGCTTTTGCGAGGCCCTGGTCGCCGGCGAGGGCGAGGCCAAGAAGATCCTCTCCGCCTACGAGATCGACGAGATCGTCGTCATCGGCTCCGTCTCTCTCCTTGGCGAGAAGGGCGCGGCGGCCGCGGGCGTCAAGATGGCCTTGAACGACGGCATCGACGTCATGACCGCCGACGTCACGAACCTCAGCGGCTTCGACTTCTTCCGCTACCGCATGACGCAGTTCACGATGGGCCTCTCCATCGACCTGGCAGACTCGCTGGGCGAGGTCGACCCCGAGCGCCGCGAGCAGCTCGTCGCCTTCGCCGGCTCGCTGGGCGACGACGTCGCGCGCGTCTTGCCGGCCCTGTTCGAGGGCGGCGAGATCCGCGCGAGGTTCGACGAGGCCGCGGTGAGCCTCTCGCTCGAGGACCTCGATTGGCTCTTCCGCTATCTCTACTGCGAGATGAGGCCCGCCTCGCGCATGCGCCCGCAGCTCAACAACGTCGCGGTGCCCATCTCCTTCGTGCCCATCTCGTCCTCCTTTGGCTTCGAGGACGTCACCTTGTTCCAGGACCTTCTCGCCAGCCTGCTGAGCGAGCCGGACACCGAGGCCGAGCTCTACATCGACCTGCACGGCCTGCCCACCGAGGCGTCCGGCATCTGCGCGAGCACCCTGTACTCGCTGTCGGACGACCCCAAGGCCCGCATCCACATCGTCGCGAGCGCGAGCGTCCACAACGCCGACCTGCCCGCTTTCTCGTGGGTCGACATGGAGCAGCGCCACTACCGCATCGACAAGCTCATGGCGGGCATCCGCGCCTTCTTGAACAACGGCAAGACCGACATCCTGCGCAGCTACTGGGACGAGGCCAAGGCGGCCAACCCCAACCTGAGCAACGGCTACGTGGACGAGATCTTGATGGCCATGGGCTACGTGGACGCCGGCATCTCCTTGTGCAACATCGACGAGCTGACGACCGGCCTTCTCGCCCTGCGCCGCCTGCTCAACCACCCCGAGCTGGCGCCGGAGCCCTCCCAGCAGGAGGACGCCTTCGTCGTCATGATGCTGCGCGAGAGCGTGCTGCGCGACTATGGCGCCCTGATGGACGACGGCGCGGGAGACGAGCTCGACCCCTTCGAGCTGGTCAAGTGGGGCCTGTCCAAGAAGTTCTTCCAGCAGGTCATCACCATCATCGAGTCGCAGATCCCCGCGCAGCTCATCGCCCGCGGCATCCTCTACCCGGCCGCCAGCGACGAGGAGGTCCTGGCCTACAAGAAGGCCCTCAACATGCACTACTGGGACGTCATGCCCGTGCAGCGCTGGATGTTCAATGACCTCGACCACTACTTCATCAAGTTCTACGGCCGCTTTGCCGTGGATCACCGCAACCGAGAAGTGCCGGCGAACACGCAGTACACGCGCGTGCGCACGGCGCAGGTCTTTGGCAAGTCGCTTGGGGAGATGAACGTCTTGCCGGCCCACTCGCTGCTGACCGACGAGGCCCTTCTCGCCAACCTGATGGAGCGCTACTACGACCTGAGCTCCTTCCGCAACGCGGTCAACCACGCCGAGCGCGGCGAGGACGACGCGCCCGTCTCGCTGGAGGCCGTCTCGCCCGTGTGGCGGCAGGCCGAGGAGCACATCGCCGGCTTCATCGAGGCGTACGAGAAGGCCCTGGAGGCTGTTGGGGACAAGCGCCCCGAGGACCTGAAGCCGCTGGTGTCGCAGGAGTTCAGGGATTACTTCTTGGACCACGGCCCCAGGGAGGACCCGGACTACAACACCGTGGTGGGCTACACCGCCAGCAACAAGGCCCGCCCGCGCCGCGGCGGCAAGGGTGGCGGCCGAGGTGGCAACGGCGGCCCCAACCGCGGCGGCTACCAGGGCACGACCAACGTCCCCATCCCCGGCGCCCCCGCGGGCGAGAACATGACCGTGACCGTCTCGCTTCCCAAGGCGGCCCTCGACCACCTCAAGAGCGGCAAGACCGGCGGCTCGTGCGGCGAGGGCAAGAACGGCGAGATCGTTGTCCGGATCTCGTTCGAGTAGGGGCGCGTGGCAAGCAAGAAGGCCACCCGCGCCATCGGCCGGCCCCCGCGGGGGTGCCGTCTGCAGGGCTCGTCTCGATTCTGGGGCGGCTTTGTACTACGCTAGTCGGGTTATAGGTACGTGAATGCCGCGCGGCGCTGGGTCGCGCGGCCAAGATACGAGGACAACATGAGCACAACGCGCGTGACCATGAAAGACATCGCCGCCAGCGTGGGCGTCTCGGTGAACACGGTCCACAAGGTCATCTCGAACAAGCCCGGCGTGTCCGACGCCGTGCGCGCCAAGATCCTGCTCTGCGCCGAGGAGATGGGCTACCACAGAAACGAGAGCGCCTCGATCCTTCGCCGCCGTGACCTGCGCGTTGTTGTTTGCCTGCCGTCCGACGAGCAAGAGGGCAGCTTCTACTTCGCTTACCTGTGGCGCGGCGTCAATCGTTACGCGCAGGAGAACCTCGACCACGGCATCGCCTTTGAGCTGCGGCCCTTTGCCCTGGGCTCCTATGCCGCGGCGCTTGCGGCGGTGCTTGAGGAGTGCCAGGCCGGCGAGGGCCCCGACGGCTTAATCGCCTATGCGCCGATGGAGGAGGGCACGGTCGAGCTTCTCACCAAGATATCGGGCAAGGGCGTGGGCGTCGTGCTGGTCGACGGCGACCGTCCGCACACGGGGCGGATCGGCGCCACCGTCGCGGGCTACGCCGAGGCGGGAAACCTCATGGCCGAGCAGGCGCTTAACCTGCTGCCGGGCGTGACGGGGCCCAAGAAGGTGCTGCTTTTGGCCGGCGACGCGCACGTCGACTCGCACGCCGACGTGGCCCGCGTCTTCCACGACCGCTTTGCCCAGAAGGGCCTGGACTACGTGGTGCGCGACCTGTACGGCGCGCACGCGCAGGTGGACGAGCTGCGAAGCCGGCTGGGCGCGCTGCTGTCGGGGCCCGATGCCCCGGGGCTGGTGTGCTCGGTGTTTGCCGTGGGCTCGGAGCTTGTGGCCGACACCCTGCTTGAGCTGGGGCTCGTTGGCAAGGTCTCGGTCATCGCGAGCGACCTTTTCCCCGAGAACGTCATCGCGCTGCGGCGCGGGATCTTCACGAACATCGTGTACAAGGACCCGCTGGGCATGGCCTACCGCGGCGCCGCGATGCTGGGCGACTACCTGCTCAAGGGCCAGCTGCCCGAGCAGAGCGTCGCGCGCGGCTCGGCCGAGCTGGTCTTCGCGAGCAACCTCGACCACTATTGCCGCCGCGCCGGCGTCGAGATTTAGGTCTCTTGCGGCCCCACAAATCAATAATGTCGAAAAGCGGACGCAGTTGCGCGACCCGGCGAGTAGCGAGGGGCTTCGGCTCTTTGTGACCTGCGGTTTTGTTGGGCTGAGAGGCTGGTCTACTTGGACCGTCGCAATAGTGCGTCCGCTTTTCGAAAATAGGGTCACGTGGAGGGCCGTGCAAGCCGGCAAAACCCCCTTTGGTGTGTAGTTCTTAAGGCGGATTCCTGCCAACGGTAGGTATTTGGGCGTGAGTGAACGTTAATCTCAACAAGAAGTGAACGTTCACCCAAAACACTGCTACAATCTCCGTGGCCATAAACCCATCCGTGGCGCCAAAGGGGCGCGGGGAGGAAGCGAAATGAAGAACTTCATGGACGACAAGGATTTCTTGCTGAGCACACCGACGGGCGAGAAGCTGTTCCATGAGTATGCCGAGGACATGCCCATCGTCGATTACCACTGCCACATCTCCCCGCAGGAGATCTTCGAGAACAAGTCCTTCAAGTCCA
>CAVAUD010000122.1:0-5741 GCA_963591565.1 bacterium | reverse complement strand
CCGCCACGCCCGTCAAAGTCGGATTCATCGGAGCCGGCAAGGTCGGTTGCTCCCTGGCCCGCTACCTGCGGGAAGGGGGCGCCGAGCTTGTCGGCTTCTTCTCGCCCACGGCCGAGCATGCCGCCGAGGCCGCCGCCTTTGCGGGCGGAGTCGCGTTTGAATCTTCCTCTAACCTGATCGCCGCCGCAGACGTCACCTTCCTGACCTGCACCGATGCAGCGCTGCCCAAAATCGCGTGCCAGTTGGAGGAAGATTGCGACCCGGATGCCCTTGCAGGCAAGGTCGTCGCCCACTGCTCGGGCGCCCTGGCGGCCGACGTCCTGGCTCCCCTGCGTAAGGCCGGGGCCGCCGTGGCATCGTGTCACCCGCTCTACGCCGTGAGCAGCCGCTTCGACTGCTGGCAGGAGCTGTCGCGCGCGTGGTTTACCCTCGAGGGCGACGACTCCGCGGTCGAGACCCTCGAGGCCCTTCTCGGCTGCTGCGGCAATCACGTCGTGCGCATCCCGGCGGCCGAGAAGGTCCGCTACCACGCCGCGGCGGTCATGGCCTCCAACCTGGTCGTCGGCCTGTACGACACCGCGGCCAAGGAGCTTGAGACCTGCGGGTTTTCTCGCCAAGAAGCTCAGGCCGCCCTGGCGCCTCTCTTCCTGGGCAACGCCCAGCACATCGCCGCCGACGGCGTGGCGGCCTCCCTCACCGGGCCCGCCGCCCGTCACGACACCGCCACAATCGACGCCCATCTGAGCTGTCTTTCTGGAGATAGCAGGCAGATTTACCGCTTGCTCACGGACGTGTTGTACTCTATCGCAGGTCACAACAGCTAAACCTTCACCTAGGAGTCCATCCGCATGGTCCTCAACATGCTCAAAGGCAAGATTCACCGCGCCACCGTCGTGCAGGCGGAGCTCGATTACGTGGGCTCGATCACCATCGACGAGGACCTCATGGACGCCGCCGGCATTCTCGAGTACGAGAAGGTCCAGGTGGCCGACGTCAACAACGGCAACCGCCTGGAGACCTACGTTATCGCAGGTGAGCGCGGTAGCGGCATGATTTGCCTCAACGGCGCCGCGGCCCACTACGTCGAGGTCGGCGACAAGGTCATCATCATGTGCTACGCCCAGATGGACGAGGCCGAGGCCCGCGCCTTCCAGCCCCACGTGGTCTTTGTGGACGAGAAGAACGCGATTTCGCGCCTCACCCGCTACGAGAAGCACGGCCGCTTGGAGGACATGGCCTAGCGCCGGCGCCTTTCGAGCTGACAAGCCCAGATTATCCGCGGGGTTCCACACGGAACCCCGCATTTTTTGTGCCTCGGGGCCTTCTTGGGCCCTGGCGCGGCACCTCGCGCGACCTTTTCCACTTTAAATTTGGGTTCGCCGAGTAGCCCAGGTCTTGTTGCTAGCATTTCCCCAGTTGGCAGGCTTATCAAATCCTTGGCTACTCGAGGGTTTGGATTTTAAAGTGGAAAATGTCGCTCGAGCGTTGTTCGAAGCGCCTATCGGCCCCGCGGCCGCTTGCGAAACCGTTCGGCGGGCGGCAACACAAGTCGCCCATGATACGGCAAACTGTATTCACTTTGACCCCAGTTCAAAAAGGAGGCTCTCATGGCATTCAAGAAGGTCGTTGTCGCCGGCGGAGGCGTGCTCGGCAGCCAAATCGCGTTCCAGGCGGCTTACTGCGGCTTTGACGTGACCATCTGGCTGCGCAGCGAGGGCTCGATCGGCCGCACGCAGCCCAAGATCGACAAGCTCCTCGACACCTATCTCGAGGCCATCGACCAGATGGCCGACGGCTCCGGTCCCTGGTGCGCAGGCATCGCCGACGCTGACGCCCCGCTTGACGCCGAGGCCTGTCGCCAGCGCGCGCAGGCGGCCCACGACGGCCTTAAGCTCGAGCTCGACATGGCGGCCGCCGTGGCCGACGCCGACCTCGTGATCGAGTCGATGTCCGAGGACCCCAAGGCCAAGGTCGCCTTCTACGAGAAGCTCGCGCCGCTCATGCCGGCCAAGACCGTGCTGGCCACCAACTCCTCGACCCTGCTGCCCAGCCAGTTCGCCAAGCAGACCGGCCGCCCCGCCAAGTACGTGGCGCTGCACTTCGCCAACTCCATCTGGAAGAACAACACCGCCGAGGTCATGGGCCACGACGGCACCGACCAGGCCGTTTTCGACCAGATGATCGAGTTCGCCAACCAGATCCGCATGATCGCCCTGCCGGTGCGCAAGGAGAAGAACGGCTACCTGCTCAACTCGATGCTCGTGCCGTTCTTGCTCTCTGGCCTGGACCTGTGGGCCTCCGGCGTCTCGGACCCCAAGAGCATCGACATCGCGTGGGAGCACGGCACCGGCGCCCCCAAGGGCCCCTTCCGCATCATCGACACGGTGGGCCTGGCCACGGCCTACAACATCGTTCTGCAGTTCCAGAGCGTCCCCGGGCTTCTCAACCCGTTGTTTAAAAAGATGATGCTCCCCTACAACTACAAGGCCATGGCGCGCCTGCTCAAAGACATGATCGACCGCGGCGAGACGTTCTACTAAGGACCGGCGGCGAGAAACCCGCTTCCGCACCCCACGCATCATCCATCGCCCCCCACAGGCCCGCGCCACCCCCGGCGCGGGCCTCGCCATGCCGCGCGCAGTCGGCCGTCGGCCTCCCCGAGTCCTTCTCAGTTTCATGCCACTTTCCCCACAAGTGTTTACGCCAAAGTTAGTTTAGGTATACTCTTCACGGTAAGTTAGGTTTGGCTAACATAGGAAAGGTGGCCAGCATGGCAATCATTACCAACGTTTACGGTCGCGAGGTCCTGGACTCCCGCGGCAACCCCACCGTCGAGGTCGAGGTCCTGCTCGAGGACGGCGCTTTTGGCCGCGCCAT
The DNA here is from genome assembly GCA_963591565.1 of bacterium. GTDB lineage: Bacteria > Actinomycetota > Coriobacteriia > Coriobacteriales > Atopobiaceae > Paratractidigestivibacter. The sequence continues at coordinate 2,864 of CAVAUD010000122.1, read as the reverse complement.
CGTCCCCTCCGGCGCCTCCACCGGCGAGTTCGAGGCCGTTGAGCTTCGCGACGGCGACAAGGCCCGCTACATGGGCAAGGGCGTCACCAAGGCCGTCGACCACGTCAACAACGAGCTGGTCAAGCTCCTCGTTGGCATGGACGCCAACGACCAGCGCGCCTGCGACCAGGCCATGATCGCCGCCGACGGCACCCCCAACAAGGGCAACTTCGGCGCCAACGCCATTCTCGGCTGCTCGCTGGCCATCGCCCGCGCCGCCGCCGAGTCCGCCGGCCTGCCCCTCTACGCCTACCTGGGCGGCCCCAACGCCCACACCCTGCCCGTCCCGATGATGAACATCCTTAACGGCGGCGTCCACGCGGACAACAACGTCGACTTCCAGGAGTTCATGATCATGCCCGTCGGCGCGCCCGACTTCAAGACCGCGCTGCGCTGGTGCACCCAGGTCTACCACACCCTCAAGGACACCCTCAAGGCCGCCGGCCTCTCCACCGGCGTCGGCGACGAGGGCGGCTTCGCTCCCGACCTCAAGACCAACGACGAGCCCTTCGTCTACCTGATGGAGGCCGTCAAGGCCGCCGGCTTCGAGCCCGGCGTCGACTTCATGTTCGCCATGGACCCGGCTACCTCCGAGTGCTACAACAAGGAGACCGGCCTCTACGAGCTCAAGGGCGAGGGCCGCACCCTCACCTCCGACGAGATGGTCGACTACTGGGAGGACCTCGTTTCTCGCTACCCGATCATCTCCATCGAGGACGGCCTGGCCGAGGAGGACTGGGAGGGCTGGAAGAAGCTCACCGAGCGCATCGGCAAGAAGGTCCAGCTTGTGGGCGACGATCTCTTCGTCACCAACACCGCCCGCCTCAAGAAGGGCATCGAGTCCGGCGCCGCTAACGCCATCCTCATCAAGGTGAACCAGATCGGCTCCCTGACCGAGACCCTCGACGCCATCGAGACCGCCAAGCGCGCCGGGTACACCGCCGTCGTCTCCCACCGCTCCGGCGAGACCGAGGACACCACCATCGCCGACCTGGCCGTCGCCACCAACGCGGGCCAGATCAAGACCGGTGCCCCCGCCCGCACCGACCGCGTGGCCAAGTACAACCAGCTCCTTCGCATCGAGGACCAGCTGGGCGACTCCGCCGAGTACCTGCAGAAGGCCGCCTTCTACAACATCGCGTAGTTAGGCGAGAAGACCGCGGCGGGTCGCGGCGCGGCCGCGTGACCGCGTGGCCACCGTGCCCACCGCACGTCCCGCACATCACCTCTCCGCGAACCCCGCAGCCCTCCTGAGCTGCGGGGTTTTCTTTGCCGCGGCAGGCGGGTACCATGTACCCAGCAACCTCGCGATCCCGCGACCCCGCGTGAAAGGACCCAGCCCATGAGCGAGAACCACCCGATCCGCCGCGTCCTGGTCGGCCAGTCCGGCGGCCCCACCGCCGCCATCAACTCGAGCCTCGCCGGCGTCATCGCCGCAGCGCGCCAGGCCGGGGCCGAGCCCCTCGGCATGCGCTACGGCATCCAGGGTTTTCTCGCCGGCAAGACGGTCGACCTCAACGCCAAGCTGCCGGACGAGCAGAGCCTGGCCCTGCTGCGCGCCACGCCCTCGAGCTGGCTGGGCAGCTGCCGCTTCAAGCTCCCGCCCCTGACCGACACCGCCTTCTACGACGAGGCCTTCGCCTCCTTCGAGGAGGCAGGCGTCGACGCCGTCTTCTACATCGGCGGCAACGACTCGATGGACACCATCGCCAAGCTGGGCGCATACGGCGAGAAGATCGACAGCCCCATCCGCTTCATCGGCGTGCCCAAGACGATCGACAACGACCTCGTGGGCATCGACCACACCCCCGGCTACGGCAGCGCGGCCCGCTTCGTCGCCACGGCCGTCGCCGAGGTCGCCCGCGACGCCGACGTCTACGACCTCAAGAGCGTCACCTTCGTTGAGATCATGGGCCGCGACGCCGGCTGGCTGGCGGGCTCGGCCTGCCTGGCAAGCCCCGACCTCGTCCTTCTCCCCGAGGTTCCCTTTGACGAGGAGGCCCTGGTCAGCCGCCTGCGCGAGCTTCTCGCAAAGAAGAACACCGTGATGGTCGCGATGAGCGAGGGCATCCGCACGGCCGACGGCCACCTGATCGCCGAGAAGACCGTCGCGGCCGGGACCGGGGTCGACGAGTTCGGCCACCTGGCGCACCTGAGCGGCCCGTCTCGCTACCTGGCCGACGTGGCCAAGGCGGCCCTGGGCTGCAAGACGCGCGCCGTCGAGCTGTCGACCTTCCAGCGCTGCGCCTCGCACCAAGCAAGCGAGGTCGACCTTGACGAGGCCTTTGAGCTGGGGCGTCAGGCCGTCCTGGCCGCGGTGGCCGGCGAGTCCGTCAAGATGAGCTCCCTCGTGCGCCGCGAGGGCGGCGAGGCCTACGCCGCCGACTACACCCTGGTCGACGTCGCCGCCGTCGCCAACCAGGTCAAGCCCGTGCCGCGCGAGTGGATCTCTGCCGACGGCATGCAGGTCACCGACGCCTTCCGCGCCTACGTCGAGCCCCTCGCCGGCCCCCTCCCCCACCAGCTCCCCGCGCTGTAGGGCCTGCGGGGCCGCGCCGGAGCACTCGAACGACATTTTCCACTTTAAACCCGGGCTTACTGAGTAGGCCCGGGTTTTGCATTGCGTTCAACTGGGGAAACGCAAGGGCCGAAAGGTCGGCTACTCGAGGAACTTGAATTTAAAACGGAAAAAGTCGCTCGAGATTCAAGGGGCGAGGCAAGAAGCCCCCGAGTGCGCTGGATTGTGGCCCAATCAGTGGTTGGCGGCGATTTGTGCGCCGGAATTAGGGCTTGTCAGTGTTTTTGAGAGGGCGAGAAGGGCTTCG
>CAVAUD010000121.1:0-5852 GCA_963591565.1 bacterium | reverse complement strand
AAAACCGCAGGTCAACACGTTGTTCAGTTAACGGCGAGAAGACCTGGGCGCCCCTTTTCGGCGCGCCCCTGGCACCCCCTAGCGCGCCGTCCGCGCGCGGCGCAGGAAGGCGGCCACGGCAGCCAGTCCCGCGGCCGCGATGCCGGCCACGCCGGTCGCCGCCGCGTCGCCGGTCGAGGGGGTCGAGCCCTTGCCGGACTTCGCGGCGCCGTTCTCGTCGGCCGCCTGCTTATCCTGGCCGCCGCCGTCCGGCGTCACGTCCGGGCTCGGCTCGGGCGAGGGATCGGGAGTGGGGTCGGGTTCGGGCGTCTCGTCCGTCACCAGCACGAGCTTGAGATAGCGCTGCGCCGCGGTGCCCACGACGACGTCGGGCTCAAAGCCGTAGGAGTTCGCGTAGCGCACACCGGCGTCCAGGACGTAGAACTTGGTGCCGGGCGCGAAGGTTACTTCCTGCTCGTCGCCCACGACCGAGGCGCCGCCCAGGCTGGCACCCGAGTTCGAGTCCTTGGGCGCGTAGATCTCGAGCATGATCTTCTCGTTCGTCGGCCAGCGGAAGCGGTCGGCGACGCCCTGCAGCAAAGACGTGCTCAGGACCGGCTTGACCGTGATCTGCTTGCCCGCCATCGCCGCGATGTCGGCGACGTCCAAGGCATCGCCCTCGATGAACTCGGCGTCCTCCAGGCCGCTAAAGACCACGATGTCCTCGTGCAGCTTGAACTGCCCCAGCTCAGAGCCGGCGTTTTGGCCGATGCCCTCGAACTCGCCGTACTCGCCCTCGCCGTACTGGTCGTCGGCGCCGGCCTTGAAGCCGCCGGGCTCCAGGAAGGCGTTCACGCCGGAGTAGTTCTCGGAGCTGTACAGGTAGATGCCCGAGAGCGCCTGCGAGGTCGAGGCCAGCGGCTGGTTGTACTCGGCGTCGGCGGCAAACCAGCTGGTCGCGGCCTGGGCAGTCTCAACGCGCGTGTAGGCAGCGTATGGGTCTGCCGTCGCGTCGCCGGATACCTTGACGTGGGCCGAGAAGTACTTCTCGCCGGCGCAGACAAAGATGTCGGCCTCGCCGCCGGCCACCGCGCAGATCTTGCCGTTTTGGTCGACGCTCGCCACCGCGTTGCTCGACGTCGCGAAGGCAACCTCGCTCAGGATGCCGGTCGCCGAGAGCTCGGCCGTCTCGCCGGGGGCCAGCGAGATCTCGGTGGCAGACAGCGTGGGCGTCTCCTGCGAGAAGACCGGCAGGTGGTTCTCGTTCGCGTAGTCGATAACGGCCTGGTTGGCCGCCGGGGCCAGGATCGCGCACGAGCGGTTGAAGCCGTCGGTGCCGCCCACGGCAACCGAGCAGGCGATGCCCTTCTCCTCCACCTTGGTCACGCTGGCCGGGATGGTGATCGTGCCCGTCGTGCTGGCGACGTCGCCCAGCGCGTAGCTGCCGATCGTGGTCACGCCGTCGACGACGGTCACGCGCTCGTCGTGGGAGGCGGCCTTCGTGGCATAGACGAGCTTGGTGCCGCCCTCGGCCAGGATCTGGCCGTCCTTCATGGTAAGCGCGCCGCCCTCGACCAGGGTGATGTCCTTCAAGGAGGCGGAATACGCGAACGCCCTCGCGTCGAGGCTGGTCAGGCTCGCGGGCAGCTCGAGGCTGGAGAAGCCCACGCCCTGGAAGGCCGTCGCGCCGATGGACTCCAGGCCCTCATGCAGGGTAAGGCTCGAAAGCTGGCCGCACTTCGCAAAGGCGTCCTCGCCGATGCTCTTGACGCTCGCGGGCACGTCGAGGCTCGCTACCTGCGCGTTATTGAAGGCGCGGGCCGGCAGCGCGGCAAGATTCGCCGAGAGGCGCACCTCCTTGGCGCCGCAGCTCGCAAACGCGCTCTCCCCCATCTCGGTCACGGAGTCGGACAGGACGACCTTCTCGACGCACTCGCCGTTGAGGCTCTGGAAGGCGTAGGCCGCGACCTTCGTGACCTGCTCGGGCGTGGTGAAGGTCTTGTCGGCCGCCTTGTAGCCGGCGGGCACGCAGATGAGCTCGGTGCCGTCCTTGGAGTAGAGCGCGCCGTCGATGCTCTGGTACGCGGCGCAGGCGGGGTCGACCTCGATGGCCGCGAGGCCCTCGGTCGCGCCGGAAAGGGCGCCCTCCTCCAGGGTCTTGAGGGTCGCGGGCAGCTTCAGCGTGTAGGAGGAGCCGGCGGGCACGGCGGCCGAGAAGGCGTGGCCGCCGATGTACTCGACGACAGGCAGCGCCAGGTCGTTGGCCGCGGTCTGGTTCTCGAAGGCGCCCTCCTCGATCCTCGTCGCGTTGGCGAGGTTCAGCGAGGTCAGGCGGCCGGTGCTCGACGCGAAGGCGTAGGCGCCCACGGTCTTGAGGTGGGTGACGTCGCAGGTCGCGAGCGCCGGGCAGCCCTGGAAGGCGCGGCGGCCGACGGACGTGACGCTCGCGGGCAGCTCAACGGTGGCCAGCTCCTTGCAGTCCCTGAAGGTGCGCGCGGGGACCTCGGTCACGCCGGCGCCGATGGTGACCTTCTCGAGCTTGTAGCAGTAGGCGAAGGTCGCCTCGCCCCAGTCCGTGACGGTGCCGGGCACGTTGGCCGAGACAAGCGACAGGCAGCCGAAGAAGGCGTAGTCGCCGATGCTCGTCACGCTCGCGGGCACATCGACCGAGGTCAAGGAGCCGCAGCTATAGAAGGCGCTCTTGCCGATGCTCGTGAGGGTCGACGGAAGCGAGACGGTGGCCAGGGCCGTGCAGTCGTTGAAGGCCCGCTCGCCGATTCGCGTCACGCCCTCGGGGATCACGACCTCGGTCACCGTGTGGTTGCGCTCGAAGGCGCCCTCGGCGATGCCCGTGACGGGGAGAAGCCCCAGCGTGGACGGGATCTCGACCTTGCCGCCCGCACCGGTGTAGCCCGTGATGACGGCCTCGCCCAGGACGTCCTTGTACGTGAACTGCGCGTCCACGGCGGCCGCGGCGGCCGCGACCTGCGAGGCGCCCGTCTCGGCCGCGACGGCCTGGGCCGGCAGGGCGCCCAGTCCCGCCGTCACCGCCGCCAGCGCGACGGAGGCGGTCACAAGGGTGCGGGCAAAGGTCTTATCGGCAAATCCGCGCGTCGACATGGCGGGGCTCCTTACGTCGCAAGGGGAAAGGGGGTGTGCTATTCCGTATTGTAAAGGCCCGGCGGCGAGACGGGCACGGCGGCCGCGAAAGGTCTTCTCGCCGTCTGCGGCCGAGCAGGCGACCGCTGGGCCGCTAGCGCCCGCCGGGCCGCCGGTGACCGCCGGGCCGCGCGGGCCGCTACCCCTCGATGGCCTTGTCGGCCGACTTGATGTGGTTGCCGATGATCTCGGACACGTCGAGGATGCTCACGAAGGCCGACGCGTCGACCGAGCCCACGACCTCGCGCAGCTGGCGCATCTCGAACTGGGTGATCACGCAGTAAAGGACCTTCTTCGAGCCGCTGACCAGGCCTTCTCCGTCCATGATCGTGACGGTGCGGCCCATGCCCTCGTAGATGCGCCGCGATATCTCGGCCGCGTCGTCGGTGATGATGAGGGCGGCCTTGGTCTGGTTCATCGAGCTTTCCACCATGTCGAGGACCTTCGACGTGATGAAGTACGTGAGCAGCGAGTACATCGCGCGGTCCAGGCCAAACAGCAGGCCCGCGACGCCGTAGATCACGATGTTCATGAACAGGACCATCTCGCCGACGGCCAGGGTCGTGCGGCGAGACAAGACGATGGCCACGGCCTCGGTCCCGTCGAGGCAGCCGCCGTTGCGGATCACGATGCCGACGCCCAGACCGAGCAAAACGCCGCCGAAGCAGACGGCCAACAGGGTCTCTGACGTGGCGTTTGCCCAACCCGAGAAGAGCTCGACGCAGACCGAGAAGACCGCCATCGAGAAGACCGCCTTCACCGTGAAGCTGCGTCCCAGCTTGAGGCCGCCGTAGATGACGAAGGGGGCGTTGAGCAGGATCGTGAGCAGGGACAACGGGATGCCAAAGACGTGCTCGAGCATGATGCCGACGCCGATGAGGCCGCCGTCGAGGATCGTGTTGGGCACGAGGAACTCCTCGATCGCGAAGGCGGCGATGGCCGCGCCCACGGCGAGGAACAGGTAGTTGAGGATGGGGTTCGAGGCCTTCTTGTTCACGGGCATGCACCTTTCTTGTGTTGGGAGATAAGTGGTCGATGCCTTTAACCTACCCCAGGTAGCTGCGGATATATCGCGCGCACAAGAAAAACCCGCGGCCGGGTCGCATCACCTCGGCCGCGGGCTCGCGGGGTTTTGGGTTGTGGGGGCGGGGCGGGGCGGCCGGGCCTATGGGGCGGCAGGACGGCGGGCCGGCAGCCGGGCGGCGGGCCCTACTCGGGCCAGACGAACTCGGTGTGGTTGGCCTCGCCGCCGTCGATCAGCAGGTTCTGGCCGGTCATGAAGCGGTTCGTGACGCCCACGAAGTAGACCCACTCGGCGATCTCTTGCGGCGTGGCCCAACGGCGAAGCGGGGTGAGGTCCATGATCTTCTCCCATAGGACCTCGTCGTCCATGACGGGGCGGTTGAGCTCGGTCATCACGCCGCCGGGGTCGACGCTGTTGCAGATGGCCTGCGGAGCCAGGCGCTTCGCGACGTTTTTGGTGTACGTCGCCACACCGCCCTTGCTAGCTGCGTAAACGGGAAACTCGCAGCCCGTGTGGGCGGCCGCCGAGCCCACGTTGACCACGGCGCGGATGTTGGGCGCCGGCTTGCGGCCCAGCTCGCCGCGGGAGCCCGCCGCGTCGTCCTCGCCGGCCGCGAAGGCATAGCGCTCGGTCACGTTGATCGTGCCCATGAGGTTCACGGCCAGGTCGTCCACGGAGTTCTGGACCCCGGCGTTGTTCACGACGACGTGGGGCTCAAGGCCCGCGGGCAGCGAAGCCGCGGCGCTCACGTCGCAAATAAAGTGCTGGTAGGATGGGTGCTCGAGCGTCGCCGTCGCGATGTCGAGGCCCCAAACGCGGTGGCCTTCTTCCAGGAACTTCTCGGCACAGGCTCGGCCAATGCCAGACGATGTGCCGGTGATCAGGACGTCCATTATGCCTTGGCCTCAAGATCAGCGGCGTGCAGGCGCACGTACTCGGCGCCCACGCCCTCGCGCTCCCAGCCAGAGGCCACGCGGAAGCCCACGGGCGACAGCAGGATCTCGCAGGCGAGCTCGGCCAGGGCGCCCGTGATGGAGCAGGCGATGACCTGGACCGGCGACCAGCCAAAGAAGTTGTACGAGACGATGAGGGCAAAGACCAGGTTATCGACGAACTGGCCGATGCCGGTCGAGACGTAGCTGCGCAGGGCGAACTTGGCGAAGGAGCCGTCGTCGGTGCGGTGGCCGATGAACTGGTTGACGTGCGAGTTCACGAAGGAGGAGCACAGCATCGCGACCGAGCTGCCCAGCACCACGTACCAGGAACCGCCGATCGTGGAGTTGAGCGCGGCGTTGACCTCGAGCGACTCGGTGCTGTAGTAGGCGCCCCACATGCCGGGGGCGAGGCTCACGAGCCAGAACAGCAGGCTGACGGCCAGGTTGCACGCGAGGGCCATGATCGAGACCTTGACCGAGGCCTTGGGCCCAAAGCGCTTGCAGATCATGTCCTGGCAAAGGAAGGCCACCCAGCTGAGCGTGAAGCCGCAGTCGAGGGCCAAATACGGGAAGCTGACCAGCTCTTTGTTGGCCAGCAGGTTCATCAAGATGACGCTCACGACGAACACGGTAACGGTCGAAGCGGGGATGCTTCGCAGGAGAACCTTGTAGTCCTCCACGAGGTCTTTCAACATAACTATCCTTTTCTCCTTTGGTTTTAGCTTCTAACGCGCTGGATATCGGACCCGAACAGC
>CAVAUD010000120.1:3421-5915 GCA_963591565.1 bacterium | reverse complement strand
CCAGCGCGTGGAGCAGGTCGGTCATGGCGTCGCCCGCGTACGCGACGATCTCGAATCCGATCATGGAAATCTCTTCTTTGGTGGCCATCGAAGGGCCCCTTTCTCATGTATGCGTGTCGATTCGGGCTCGCGTGCGTCCGGGCAGTCGCACCTCGAGCGTCTTACTGCTACTAAGATACTTCTCAAACAGAAATGAACAACGGTGAACAATTCGAACAACTTCGAACGGTATCAAACAGCCGGTGAACGGTAATTTGGGACAAAATTGAATTTCTCGCGTTCGAAGCTGTTCGAAAGTGTTCAAATAGACCCAGCAACGAACAGTTCTTCTCGCCAAGGCAAGCAGCCGGCGAGAAGACCCCGCGGGGAGAAACCCGCGGTGACCCCGACCCCAAGGAGGCGAGCGAGCATGATCAAGGCGGAGCGACACGAGCGCGTGAAGGCCCTGCTCGACGCCCAGGGGACGGTCTCGGTGAAGGAGATCTCGGACGCGCTTGACGTGTCCGAGATGACCGTGCGCCGCGACCTCGAGGAGCTCTCGGCCGCAGGCGACGTCGAGCGCGTCCACGGAGGCGCGCGTCGCTGCAGCTCGCCGGTGCGCTCCATGCTTCGCCGCGAGTACACCCACGCCGAGAAGCGCAGCAAGCAGATGGCCGAGAAGGCCGAGGCCGCGTGTCTCGCCGCCAGCCTGGTCGAGGAGGGCTCGACCATCTTTTTGGGCACCGGCACCACCGTCGAGCAGATGGTGGCCTACCTGCCCGAGGGGCGCCTGCGCGTGGTCACGAACTCGATCAACATCTTCAACCTGCTCGCCGGCCGCGAGGACCGCGAGCTCTACCTCGCCGGCGGGGCCTTCCGCGAGCGCACCGGCGCCTTCGTGGGCCCCATGGCCGAGGCCACCATGGCCCAGCTGGGCATCGACTGCGCCTTCGTGGGCGTCAACGGCATGGTGGGCAACGACATCTACACCTCCAACGCCGAGGAGGGCCACCTGCAGAAGGTCGCCTTCGACAAGGCCGATTCCCGTTACGTGGTCGCCGACGCCAGCAAGATCTTTGTCCGCGACTTCTACGCGTTCTACCACCTGTCCGACATCGACGCGCTCGTGTGCGACGGCTCCATCACGGCCGAGCAGCGCGCGAGCATCGAGGAGTTCACCGAGGTCATAAGCCCCGAGTAGCGCCTCGCGCCGGCGCGGGCTTGCAGCCTGCGACGGCGCCCCGGCCCCGCGGCCGCCCGACGGCCCGCGCGCCCTTCTCCCTTTTGTATCCGCTCGCGCCGTGCCCGGCGGCGCGCGAGGGTTTGCAGCACGTTTTCGCACGTCTCATCTCTAACCGCAATCAACCGAACCGCATAGGAACGGCGCGTCGAGCGCCCGCAGGCACCGCCATGGGTTTTCTCGCCCGCGCCGTGCCCGGGGTACTTCTCGCCAAAAAACCAAGGAGGAAACCATGAGGGTTGTTATTGGTTCTGACGCCGAGGGCCTGTCCCTTAAGAACATCGTCAAGGAGGCGCTGGTCGCCGATGGGCACGAGGTCGTCGACCTGTCGGTCGAGCCCGCCGCCGACTTCGTCGACTCGGCCCTGGCCGTCGCCGAGGATATCCAGGCCAACGACGGGTCGCTGGGCTTTTGCTTCGACGGCTACGGCGTGGGCAGCTACATGGTGTGCACCCGCGTGAAGGGCATGGTCTGCGCCAACATCTCGGACGAGCGCAGCGCCTACATGACCCGCGAGCACAACAACTCGCGCATCGTCTGCATGGGCCCCAACGTCGTGGGCCGCGAGGTCGCCATCAAGATCGCGCGCGAGTTCCTCGCCGCCGATTACGCCGCCGGGCGCCACCAGGTGCGCGTCGACATGCTCAACAAGCTGGCGTAGGCGCCGGCCGACGCGGGCCCGGCCCGCGCCTCGAGCGCATTTCGCGCACATCCCTTTAACCCTTGCCTTTTAAGGAGAACACCATGATCATCGCGCTTGGCTGCGACCACATCGTCACCGACGAGAAGACTTACCTGCACGACCGCCTCGAGGAGGCCGGCTACGAGGTGCTTGACGTGGGCACCTACAGCCACACCCGCACGCACTACCCCATTTACGGCAAGGCCGTGGGCGAGGCCGTGGCCTCGGGCCGCGCCGACCTGGGCGTCGCCCTTTGCGGCACCGGCATCGGCATCACCAACTCGGTCAACAAGGTGCCCGGCGCCCGCTGCGCGCTGGTCCGCGACATGACGTCCGCGCTGTACGCCCGCCGCTGCCTCAACGCCAACGTCGTGGGCTTTGGCGGCAAGATCACCGGCGAGTTTTTGATGGCCGACATCATGCTGGCCTTCCTCAAGGAGAAGTACGAGGCCACGCCCGAGCACGACGCGCTGGTCGCCAAGATCGACGCCGTCAACAAGGCCGACGCCGCGGCGCAGGCCGACCCCCACTACCTCGACGAGTTCATCGAGAAGTGGGACCAGGGGTACTACCACGACTAGGACAGGCAGGGC
>CAVAUD010000120.1:0-3285 GCA_963591565.1 bacterium | reverse complement strand
GAGCGCGCGGGCGGGGGCGGCCGCTACAGGGGCCAGAAGGTGGGCTCGAAGCGGTCGAAGGTGCAGAAGCGCTCGAAGCCGAGGGCGCGCAGGCGATCGCGACAATCTTTGATGTGCGCCGAGAGGTGCTCGGGCTTGTGCGAGTCGCTGCCGAGGGTCAAGACGGTGCCGCCGAGGTCGCGGTAGAGGGCCAGGACGTCGGTCGAGGGCTGCAGGTCGGGCAGGCCGTAGCGGAAGCTCGAGGTGTTGAGCTCGATGCCGCGGCCGTCGGCGATGACCTGCTTAAGGATCGCGGCCACGATGTCGCGGGTCTTCTCGAAGGGGAAGACGCCCGCCGGGTCGTAGCGGCGGATGAGGTCGAGGTGGCCCAGGACCGAGTAGTCCTTGAAGGCCTCGGTCACGCGAAGGAGCTCCTCGTAGTAGGCCATGTTGTACTCGGCCTGGGTGCGGCCGTCCTGGAAGTCGCCGTTCCAGAACTCACGGTCGCCCACCTGGTGGATCGAGCAGATGACGAAGTCGAGCTTCTCGCCCCAGGCCTGGACGAGGGCGCGGTTCTTCTCGACTTGGTGGCTCTGGACGCCCAGCTCAAGGCCGGCCTTGATGGTGAGGCGGCCGGCGAAGTCGGCGCGCATCTGGTCGATGCGGGCGAAGTAGGCCGGGTAGTCGACGTTGAGCACGGGCTGGCCGTCCTCGACGCGGGCGGTCGAAGGGTCCGCGCGGTACTCCTCGACGTCGGGCTTCACGCCGTAGTCGACGTGGTCGGTGAAGCAAATCTCGTCGAGGCCCAGGTCAACGGCATCGGCGCAGACGTCTGCCATGGGATAGACGGAGTCGTCGGAAAACTCGCAGTGCACGTGGTAGTCGGCAAACATGGGAGGCCTTTCTGGTTGGCGCGCGGGCCGCGGCGCGGCGGCGCCGGCTTTGCTCCCCACCTTAGCACTTCTCTGTGGGAACGAAACCACAATGGCACGATCGGCCGGGTTCGCGGCCTGTTATGCTGGTTGGCGGCAACACGGACCTTTGGAGGGGCTTTGGACATCAACCAGATCGCGCAGATGGCGGGCGTGTCGCGCGCCACCGTGTCGCGCTACTTCAACGACGGGTACGTGAGCCAGGAGAAACGCGAGAAGATCCGGGCCGTCGTGAAGGCGACGGGCTACTCGCCGTCGCAGCACGCGAAGAGCCTGCGGACGGGCAAGTCGAACACGGTCGGGGTCATCATCCCCAAGATCAACTCGGCCTCGGTGAGCCGGATGGTCGCCGGGATGACGCCGGTCTTTGCGCAGAGCGGGCACCAGGTTCTTCTCGCCAACACAGACAACGACGCGGCACGCGAGGTGTCCTACCTGCGGCTCTTTGATGAGAAGCGGCAGGTCGACGGGGTTATTTTGGTGGCGACGGTGTTCTCGGACGAGCACCTGGAGGCCATGGCGGGCATGAGCCTGCCGCTGGTGGTGCTTGACCAGCAGCTCGACGGGCACTCGTGCGTTTTCCAGAACGACCGCGGGGCGCTGCGCGACGTGACGGCCAAGGTGCTGGCGCGGGCTAAGCGGCCGGCGTACATCGGCGTCTTTGAGGAGGACCTCTCGGCTGGACGCGACCGTCACCTGGGGTTTCTCGACGCCTGCGCCGAGGCCGGGGTCGAGGTGCCCGCCGAGGCCCAGCTCGTCGCCGACTTCACCGTCGACGCGGGCTACACCGCGGCCGAGCAGCTGCTGGGCGCCTATCCCGGCCTGGACGCGATCGTGTGCGCGACCGACTCGATCGCCTACGGCGCACTGACCTGCCTGCGCGAGTACGGGCACCGCGTACCCGAAGAAGTGCAGGTCACGGGCGTGGGCGACGGCGAGTTGAGCCAGATCGTCACGCCGACGCTCACCACGGTGCACCACCACTACAAGACCTCCGGCGCCGAGGCGGCCCGGATGCTGTGCGAGTTGATGGCCGGCGGCGACGCCCAGCGCGAGGTTCGCATGAGCTACGAGGTCGTCGCCCGCAACTCGACCCTCTAGAGGGCCTTACAGAAACGAACTTCGCCGAATCAACCTCTTAATTCGGAAAAGGTGAGTAGCAACCCAATCTGCGCTTTCGCCAACTGGGCAAACGTCGACAGAAACGCGTTGATACTCACCAGGTTTGAAACAAGAGGTTGATTCGAAGAAGTTCGTTTTCGAAAGCGTCAAAACAGGGCCTTCTGGGTACCTAAAATCCATGGATACCGTCATCTGTGGACCAACTGCCTACCAGTATTGGCGCGTACCGCCAATCGTTCACCTCTTGGCCGCCGGCCCAGAGGACCACCCAGCCCTGCGCAGAATCATTGGCCCCGATGAATTGGGGGCTTTCAGGGCCGAGCTTGACGAACGTTGCGCCTTTACTTCTTCCTGCAGCGGTGCTGCCTGGAGAAACGTGCGCGACGAGTCGCAGGTACTAAGAGAAAGCCACCGCTTCCTTTCCTCCTTTGCGGCCTTTCCAATCGACTTACTTGTTACCAAGCGAAACCAGACTCGGGAATCTGGCCTAGTTACTCCCTGGCTGTGGTCGGGCGAGATGCCGTTTGGGGCGACGGAGCCGATCGTGGACGAGCTGCGGGTGACCTCGCCGGCGCTCACGTTGCTGCAGCTCGCGGCGCGGGCGGGCCTTGTGCGGACGGTCCTTATGGCCTCCGAGCTCTGCGGGACCTACAGCGTCTATGTGCCTCCCGCGCCGATCGAGGCGCAGCTCAACCGGCTCGCGGCGCGCGGTCGGCTGCGCGAGTTCGGGCAGTGGCGACCTTGCTTCTCGGCAAACGGCCAGGTCACGAGCCTGTGGCAGCGGCCGGCGCTCACGACACCGCAGGAACTCGCCGCACTTGCGGCCGAGGTCGCGCCGCGCCGCGGCTGCAAGGTCCTCGCCCAGGCCGCCGAGCTCTGCATCCCCGGGGCGGCCTCGCCTTTCGAGACCCAGGCCGGGATTCTCCTGGGCTTCTCGCGCCGCCGCGGCGGCGAGGGGTTCGCCGGCCTCACCCACAACGAGCGCGTCGACCTCTCCCGCGAGGCCCGCCTCATCGCCGACCGCGCCTACTGCTCCTGCGACCTTTACTGGCCCGAGGGCCTCGACGTCGAGTGCCAGTCCGCGCAGTACCACGACAACCAGGGCTCCTTCCTCTCCGACTCCGACCGCAGCGCCGCGCTCGAGCTCATGGGCGTCAAGGTCTTGCCGCTCACGGCCAAGCAGCTCCACGACGAGGACCGCTTCGCCGCGTTTTCCTCGGCGGTGGCCCACGCGCTCGGCGTTGAGCCGCGT
>CAVAUD010000119.1:0-5950 GCA_963591565.1 bacterium | reverse complement strand
ACGAATAGCTAAAGGTTACTTTAAGCGCCGCCAACCTGCAACGAACTCCCCCCCCCGGCGCGGTTTTCTCATAAAAAGCTCAACTGGTCCGCACCAAAAAGGGCAGCAAGCCAAGCCGGCTTGCTGCCCTTACGTTACTCCGGTGTCACACAGACGGACGGAATTCTCGACAAACGGTCGGCCCGCCGCGGGTTTCTCGCCGCCCGCCGCGGTCTTCTCGCCGCCGCCTACTGCTTGGGGAACGGACGCGCCACGCCCAGGATCTCGCCTCTCGAGTAGACGCTCTTGATGCTCACGCCCTGGTTGGGGTACGCGTCGATGATCTGGTTGTTGCCCAGGTAGATGGCCACGTGACCGGCCCAGTAGATGATGTCGCCGCGCTCGCGCTCGGCAAAGCTCACGGGCTGGAAGGTGTTGCTCGTGCGCCACGTGTTGGCGATGTGGTGGTTGTAGTAGAACTTCGTGTACGGGTTGAAGTCGCCGCCCGCCACGCCGGTGAGGCTCATGCCGCAGGCGTAGAGGCCCTCCATGATCATGCCCGAGCAGTCGATCTGGTCGCCGGGGCGCGAGCAGTGGTTGTCGACCCACGGGGTGCCGGCGGCCATGTACTCGTAGGCCACGCTGATCATGGTCTCGATGCACTGGGCTCGGCTGGCGCCGCTGGGCAGGGTGTAGGGGTGGACGTAGGTCCAGTTGCCCGTCGCGTAGCTGGGCAGGGTGACCTGCTTATACGTGAGCTTGGGCCAGTTGCCGGGGGTCTGGTAGCCCTTGGCGACCTCGGTGTAGGAGTTGGCGGTCGAGCCCGGCGCGGCAGAGCCCTTGGCGACGAGACGGACCTCGATGCCCTCGACGCGCAGGCTGACCTTGGTGGTGCCGGCGGCCGCGCCGTTGCTGGCCCAGCCCATCCAACCGTAATCCTGCACGTAGACGCGGTACCACACGTCGTAGTACTGGGCGAGCTGGCCGGTGAGCGAGATCTTGACGGCCTCGACGCGCTTGGACTGGCCGATGGTGCCCGCGACGGCGCCGTTCGACACGGCCGTCTGCCAGCCGATGTCCTGGACGTGGGCCTGGTAGGTGATCGAGCCGCTGACGTTCATCGAGGTAGAGACCTTGAAGGCCTCCATGCGCAGGGAGCGGCCGGTGGTGCCGGCCAGCGCGCCGTTGGAGACCTCGGCCTGCCAGCCGACGTTCTGGACATGGGCGGAGTAGGTCACGTTAGGGGCGGTGAGAACGGCGGGCGCGCTGTCGCTGGGGCCGGCCTGGCCCTTGGGGACAAGGCGGATGCGGACGGCCTCGGCGTTCTTCGAGAGGCCGGTCGTGCCGGCGTCGGCGCCGTTCTTGGCCCAGCCCAGCCAGCCGATGCCGGCGACGTGGACCTGGTAGTAGACGTCGTACTTCTCCGCCGCCGCACCGGTCAGGCTCACGCGGACGGCCTGGACGGGCAGGCCGCGGCCGGTCGTGCCGGCGACGCCCGTGGTGGCGTCCTGCCAGCCGACGTTGTGGACGTGCGCCTGGATGGAGACGCCGGAGCCGTCAAGGCCTTCTCCCATAACGGAGCAGGTCAGGGCCTCAAGGTTGAGGGAGCGGCCGGTGGTGCCCAGGGTGATGTCGCTGCCGGCCTTGGCGCTGGTGGCGGACAGCCAGCCCTGGTTGGCGACGTGGGCCTGGCCCTGGAGACGGGCGGCGGAGTTGGTGCGGGCGACGTCCGCGGTCGCCTGGCCCGAGGCGGCAGGGGCCCCGGCGCCCTTGGCGACGAGAACGACCTGGACGGCCTCGGCGTGGTTGGCCAGGGCCTCGCTGCCGGCCGTCTCGCCGTTCTTGGCCCAGCCCATCCAGCCGATGCCGGCCGCGTGGACGCGGTAGTAGACGTCGTAGCTCGCGGCCATGTCGCCGGTGAGCTTGACCTGGATGGTCTGAAGCGGCGCCGCGCCGGTGGAGCTGGAGACGCGGGTGCCGGCGTTTGCCCAGCTACCGAGGGCCGAGACGGACGTGGAGACGCGGTACTGGATCGAGCCTGCGACCCAGGTCTGGTCGTCGATTCCCATGGAGAGGCCGAGAAGGGCTCGGGACTGGCCGGTGGTGCCGGCCTGCTTGCCGCCGTTGACGCCGGCCTGCCAGCCGCGGCCGGCCACGTTGGCCGAGACGTTGACGGAGGTGGCGACGCGCGCCTTGAAGGCGCCGCCCGTGGAACCGGGGGTCTCCTTGCTGTCCTTGGCGACGAGGCGGATCTCGACGGCCTCGATGGAGTTGCCGAGGCCCTGGGTGCCGGCGGCGTCGCCGTTCTTGGCCCAGCCCATCCAGCCGATGTTGGCGGCGTGGACGCGGTAGTAGATGTCGTAGTTGGCCGCGACGTCGCCCGTCAGGCGGATGCGGATGGCCTCGAGGGCGCGCGACTTGCCGGTGGTGCCGGCCTGGGTGTCGGCCCAGCCGCTGTCCCAGCCCTGGTCGGAGATGTGGGCCTGGACCTGGACGGCGCCGGACGCGCCGGAGACGGTGAGCTTCAGGGCCTCCATGCGCAGGGAGCGGCCGGTCGTGCCCACGGTGAGCGTGGTGCCGGTCGAGGCGTTCTGCCAGCCGATGTTTTGGACGTGGGCCTGGGCGGAGAGGGTCGCCTTGGCGGTCTCGGCCTGGGCGGCGGGCTCGGCGGCCGGGTCGGGGGTGGCGGCGGCGTCGGTGGCCGGGGTGGCCGCGGTCGAGCCGGTGGTCTTGGCCTCGGGCTTGGCCGCGGAGCCGTTCTCGGAACCGGTCGTGTCCTCGGCCTTCACGGCGTCGCCGGCCGCGTCGGCGTCGTCGGCCCCGTTGGTCTCGCCGTCTGCGTCGACGGTCTTCTCGGCCTCGACGGTCTTCTCGCCATCGGATGCGGCGCCGTCTTTGGAGGCCTTCTCATCCGTGACAGTGGTCGTTTCCTGCACGGACCCCTCGCCGGCCGTGGCCGTGACCGCGCGAGCGGGCATCGCGAGCAGGCAAGACGCCACGGCGCAGCTCGCGGCGGCGGCGACAATGTGCGACTTTCTCATCCCACACCTTTCAAACTTCGTTATAGCAACCAAAACATTCTATAAGTTCACGTTCACCCCTTTCGTCGCCGCTCCCCCAAGCGACAAAATCGCCACTCCCCGGCGCCTCACAAGCGACTCCTCGGCGCCCCACGAACAAAAAACGACGAAAGACGGGTGCACTATCGCGACCCGACCAGAAGACCGGCCCTTCTCCGCGCCAAAACCCCAGTTGGCGAGAAGGCACAACGGGCCTCTCCTCGCCAAATCGCAACCGTGCACCCGTCTTTCGTACTTTTTTGTTTTCGCGACCCCACGCGCGCGGGCAATCCGGCCCCGGCGGCCGCGCTATCCTATGAACTTGCAATTTGCGAGACCAACCAACGCGAGAAAGACCCTGCGATGACCCAAGACAAGCCCGCGGCGGGCGCCCCGAGCGCCTCCGCTCCCCTGTTCCAGATCCACGACGCCAGCGTGGTGCGCGGCGAGCGCTGCATCCTGCACGTCGACGACTTCTGCTTACGCGAGGGCGAGCACGTCGCGCTTCTCGGCCCCAACGGCGCGGGCAAGTCGACCTTCATCCAGCTGCTCACGCGCGAGGTCTTCCCCATCTGGCGAGAAGAGCCCCCGGTGCGCTTTCGCGGCGCCGCGCGCCCGCTTCTCTCGGACATCAAAAATGCGCTGGGAATCGTGAGCTCCACCATGCATGAGCAGGTCCGCGTTCACCTGCCGGCCGTGGAAGTTGTCGTGGGCGGCCTGTTTGGCACGCTCGGCCTGCCCATGCGCGAGAAGGTCACCGACGCCCACCGAGCCGCGGCCATGGACGCCCTCGAGCGCCTGGGGATCGCCGGCATCGCCAACCAGGACATCATGACCCTCTCCACCGGCCAGGCCCGCCGCGTCCTGGTCGCGCGCGAGCTCATCCGCGACCCGCAGGTCCTGGTCTACGACGAGCCCTGCACCGGCCTTGACCCCGAGGGCATGTACCACGTGCGCAAGACCATGTCGACCCTGGCCGCCGAGGGCCGCAGCGTCATCCTGGTCACGCACTACCCCGAAGACATCATCCCCGAGATCGGCCGCGTCCTTCTCATCAAGGACTCGCAGGTCTTCGCCGACGGGCCCAAGGCCGAGCTGCTGCGCGACGAGGTCCTGACCGGCCTCTTCGACGTGCCGCTGGCCGTCGACGAGCACGAGGGCTGGTACTCGCTGCGCGGCCGGTACTAGCGGCGGGGCCGGCCGCGGCGGCGCGCCCGCCGGCCCGGTCCACGGCGAGAAGAACTTCTCGCCATTTTGGACGCGCGCTTGACAGCCGCCGCGAAAGCTGCCACAATGACCAACGCGTGCGACACCAACGGTGTCAAAACCGCCTGGGGATATAGCTCAGCTGGGAGAGCGCTGCCTTCGCAAGGCAGAGGCCGAGGGTTCGAATCCCTTTATCTCCACCATGACTCGGCAGGCCCGGGAGTCCATTCGGCTCCCGGGCCTTTTTTGTACGCGCTGGAGGTTGTCGCCAGTGAGGACTGGTGGCACCCTAGGGGCTTTTCCGCGCTCTTCTCGGCTAAATGCGGCACCTACGGGGCTTTTACGCGCGGAAAACCCTCCCAAATGCCGCTCGGCGCGCGGAAAACCTCCCAATCTGCCACCTGGGCCGCGGTTCACGAAATCTCTATCGAGCCGGTGCATTTTGGATGCAGATTGGAACCGGGGCCACAGCTGCTGCAACGCGTCAACGTGTCAGAAAGCTGTCAGATTCCTGCAAGGTAGTTCGAAGTTTTATCTTGCATCCTGCGCACAGGACCGTAGAGTTGACCTATGGATATCGTCATCTCACACATCAGCGCCCTGCGCCTCATGCGCCAGGCGAGCTTCCCCGCCCAACAGCGAGAAGCCCGGCCATGCCCGCTGCCGAGCAAAATGCCCAGCGACCAGGACCTCGCCGAGCTCGCGGCGCGCTTCCCCGCGGCCTTCGACGCCACGGGCCGCGTCGATATCCTCATCTGCGAGAAGACCTCGTGCCGCACCGTCCGCCGCGCGCGGGCGCACCTTTGCACAACCGAACTGCCAGCGGGCGCCCTGCTCGAACTCGCGCCCGGCGTTCGTTGCGTCTCTGCCCTCCTGCTGCCGGCTCTCATATCCTCGCACCTTAGCTTCCTCGAGATGAACCTGCTGCTCGCCGAGCTTTTAGGCCTCTACGCGGTCTGCCCCGCAGCGCAAATGGGGCTCCTCCAACGGGCGCGCCCGCTCACCACGGCAGACCAACTCGAAGCGTTTCTCGCCAAGCTGGGTCCCGCCTGGGGAACCCGCCGCGCCAAGGAAGCGCTGGTCACGGCACCCGTTCTGGCCGCCTCACCCCAGGAGGCCCGACTCTATCTGCGCATCACGCTTCCGGCCGCCAAAGGAGGCTACAACATGGGGCAGGTCGTCCTCAACGACCCTGTTGACCTGCGCTGCATTTCTCGGCGCATCCGTATTTTGCAGAGAAGGAAGCCCGACTTGCTGTTCACCTGCGGCAAGGGCGGGGTGGCGCTCGACTACATGGGCGCCTGGCACGACGACGCAGATGCGGTCCGCCGGGACACCCAGCGCAGAAACGAGCTTCTCGCCGCCGGGTTCAAGCCCTACGAGATCTACAAGCGCCACTACGACGACCTAGACTACATGGACGACCTTATGGGCAGCATCCGCGCGGACCTCGGGATGCCCCGCGTCAAGCTCAACCGTCGCCGAGCCGCTCGCCAGCGCGACGCCCGCCGTAAGCTCTACCTTGCCCTCGAGTCGATCGACGTCAGCTTCGAACCCCCGGTGGCACCCTAGGGGCTTTTCCGCGCCCTTCTCAGCTAAATGCGGCACCTACGAGGCTTTTACGCGCGGAAAACCCTCCCAAATGCCGCTCGGGGGGCCGGACGAATAGTTGGACGCTTCGGCGTCCGGTTAGGAGTCCGAATGTA
>CAVAUD010000118.1:0-6009 GCA_963591565.1 bacterium | reverse complement strand
CGAGCAGTGCGTGGGCTACACCGAGGGCGACCCGCACTGCGAGCGGGCGCGCGAGCTGATTCGCGCGGCGTGCGGGCGCGACGACGTCGACGTGGAGTTTTGCGTGGGCGGGACCTCGGCAAACATCGTGGGCGTGACGGGGATGCTTCGCGACTGGGAAGGCGTCATCTGCACCAAGGACGCCCACATCAACGTGCACGAGACGGGCGCGATCGCGGCCTGCGGGCGCACGATCTTGGCCACGCAGGACGCGGACGGGTTCCTCTCGCCCGAGGCGGCCGAGCTTATGTACGTGAACCAGACCATGACGGGCCGCCACATGACGCTGCCCAAGATGATCTACATCACCAACGCGACCGAGTTCGGCGGCGTGTGGGACCGCGCGCGCTTCGACGCGATCTGCGACTGGGCGCACGGGCGCGGCCTTAAGGTCTACGTCGACGGCGCGCGCATGGCCGTCGCGCTGACGTCTGAGGGCAACGACCTTACCCTCGAGCACCTGGCGGCCCGCGCCGATGCCTTCTACCTGGGCGGAACCAAGAACGGCATGCTCTTTGGCGAGGCCATGGTCATCGCCGACCCCGAGCTCAAGCAGTCGTTTCCCTACCTGGTCAAGGAGCGCGGAGGCCTTATGGCAAAGGGCCGTCTGCTGGGCGCGCAGTTCGAGGCGGCCTTCGAGCAGCCGGCCGACGGCGGCGAGGCCCTCTACTGGCGCCTGGCCCGCGGCGCCAACGAGCACGCGCTGCGCCTGCGCGCGGGATTGAACGAGCTGGGCTTCGAGTCTTACCTGCCCGCCAACACCAATCAGCAGTTCTTCGTGGTCGAGCCCGCCGTGGCCGAGAAGTTTGCGCAGGCCGTGGGCTGCGAGACCTTCGCCCAGCTGCCGGACGGGCGGCGCGTCATCCGCTTCGTGACCTCGTGGGCGACCCAGGCCGCCGATGTCGACGAGCTCCTCGCCTTCGCGAAGGAGATTTAGGGCCCGGCGGAACCCGGCAGGGCACTTTGGGGCCCATCAGGGCGCCCGCGAAACCAAAAACGCGACATCTTGGCCATCAAAACCAAACTTGGTAAGTAGCCAGAAAACCCGCAAGTCTCTGACCTGCGGGTTTTCATTAGCGAAAGGCTCGGCTACTCACCAAACCCAAGTTTGATGGCCAAGATGTCGCGTTTTTGAATTTGAGGGCCGCGAACCTAGGCCTCGAGGCTCTTGAGCTTCTCGTAGACGTCGATGAAGTCCTCGGCGATGATGCGGAAGGACTCGGCGGCCAAGAGCTGGTCCTCGGCGTGCATGAGCAGCATCGAGAAGGGCACGGACTTGCCGCCGGCGTCGTTGGCGAGCAGCTGAAGGTGCACGTTGTGGCCCTCGACATAGGCGTCCGAGCCCTGCTTGACCATCTCGCGGGCGGCGTCGAGCTCGCCTTCCTTGGCCTTGGCGATGGCGTCGATGTACATCGACTTGGCCATGCCGACGTTGGCGATGATCTGGAAGCAGACCTCCTCCATGTCGAGAGGCTGCTCGGCGGTGTTCTCCTCAGCCATGGCTACTCCCCGATAAGCGCGAGCGCGTCGGCCAGGATCTTCTTGGCGTTCATGCGGCCGTAGTCGACCATGGCGATGACGGCCACGGGCTTGCCGCCGGCCGCGGCCTCGGCGTCCTTCTTTGCGTAGGCGATCTGCGGGCCGAGCAGCAGCACGTCGGCGGAGTCGACCTTCTCGAGCGCCTTGTTGAGCGGGTTGGCCTGGATGGTCACGTCAAGGCCCTGGGCCGCGGCCTCGGCCTGCATCTTCTGGACGAGCAGGCTGGTGGACATACCGGCGTTGCAAGCGAGCAGGATGTTCTTCATTGTGTGCCCCTTTCTTGAGGGACGTTGGGGGTTACCAAAGGATACCGGATAAGGTCTTCAAGGCGGCGCGGGCGGCTCCGGCAAGCGCGCCCGCGCCAGGAGGGGTGCGTCGTCACGCGGCGCCAACGCGGCGGGCAGAAGGTGCCGCGCTACTCCGCGGTCTCGCCACCGAGCTCGGCCTGCTTGGCGGCCACGCGCTCGGAGACCCTCATGAAGGGCAGGTAGATGGCCATGGCAGCAGCGATCTCGATGACCTGCCAGATGGCCGCGCGGAAGTCGCCGCCGGTGGTGAGGAAGGCCGAGATGACGGCCGGGGTGGTCCAGGGCACCTGGACGACGCAGGGGCTGATGATGCCCGCGCAGGTCAGGCCATAGGTCGCGGCGATGAACAGGTCGGGCACGAGCACGAACGGGATCATCAGCGGCAGGTTGAAGACCAGCGGGTAACCGTAGATGACCGGCTCGTTGATGTTGAAGAGGCCGGGCAGGATGGCCATCTTGGCGACGGTCTTGGAGGTCTTGCTCTTAGAGAACAGGAACGTGTCGAGAAGAAGCGCCAGGGTGCAGCCGGAGCCGCCGATCAAGGCGAAGCTGTTGACGATCTGCATGTTCATGTAGTGGTCGGCGGGGATGGCCTCGCCGGCGGCGAAGAAGGCCATGTTGTCGACGATGAGCATGGTAAGGATCGGCTCGGCCAGGACGCCCGAGATGGTGGACTGGTGGATGCCCAGGCAGAAGAGCAGGTTCGCCAGGGTGTAGATCAAGACGACGGCCCACGGACCGCTGTTCATGATGCCCTTGAGCGGGGTGGAGATGCAGGTCGAGATGATGGTCATGAGGTCGGTGCCGGCCACGGCGAGAAGAGCCGAGACGATGCCGCAGGCAGACAGCGTGATGAGCATCGGGAACATGACGTTGAAGGAGTCGGCGACCGCAGGCGGCACGCCCTCGCCCAAGTTGACCTTGAGCTTGTCGATGCCGGAGACCTTGATGAAGAGCGTGACGGCGAGAAGACCGACGATGATCGCGCCAAACAGGCCGTTGGTGCCGGTGTTGGTCGTCGACAGGGCGCCGGAGACCTGGACGCTGGAGAGCTCATAGCCGTCGGCGAGCTTAAGGCCCAGGTCAGAGACGGCATAGGTCATGCTGTCGGCGAGCTTATCGGACGCGTTGGTGGCGATCAGGAGGTTGCCCAGGGTGGCGGCCACCGTCTGCGGCATCATGATGACGAACGAGGAGATGCCCACGACGACGCAGGCGATCGCGTTCTCGAAGCGCTTGTTGACGGCCAGGCAGTAGCCGATGAGGCCGGCCAGGATCAACGCGCAGGCAGACAGCGTGCCCAGCGTGACCGCGGAGCCCCAGCCCTGGAAGGCCGCCAGCTCGGCCGAGTCCTCGGCGAAGAACAGCGGGAACACCACGTTGTTGATGAGCACGGCGATGCCGGCCAGGATGTAGAGCGGCGTGATCGTGGCGAACGCGTCGCGCAGCGTGCGCAGGTGGACCTGGTTGCCTACCTTGGCGGACACCTCGGCGAACTTGTCGAGAAACGCCTGTCCCTTTCCTTGTGCCATTTCCTTACTTCCCTTCTTCCACAGTGAGGGTATGCGTTTTTGCGACTTCCCTCAACCAATCGGCCGACTTCTTGAGGCGGCGCCTGTAGCCGTCCTCGAGGTCGACCTCCACAAAGCCGTAGCGGTTCTTGAAGGCGTTGGACCACGACCAGTTGTCGACGACGGCCCAGTAGTGGTAGCCCACGAGGTTCGCGCCGGCGGCGATGGCGCGCGCGATCCAGGCGAGATGCTCGGCCACGAACTCGATGCGGTAGTCGTCCTGGATGATGCCGGTGGCCGGGTCGCGGAAGTCCCACTCGTGCTCCACGCCCATGCCGTTCTCGGACACAAAGAACTCCAGCTCGGGGTAGTCGCGCTTGAGCTTCATGCCAAAGTCGTAGATGCCCTTGGGGTAGATCTCCCAGCCGCGGCTCTCGTTCATCTTGGCCTCGGGCCACACGTAGGGCTCGGCGAAGACCGGGCAACCCGACTCGTCGACGTCGCGCGAGGGCGCCTGGACGCGCTCGGGGTGGTAGTAGTTGCACCCCAGCCAGTCGACCTTGCCCTGGGCGAGAATGGCCTCGTCACCGGGGCGGATCGGCAACTCGACGCCGCGGGCGGCGAGAGACTCCAGGACGTCGGCGGGCAGCTCTCCCTTGGTCACGAGGTCGAGCCACCAGCGGTTGTTGATGCCGTCGGTCATGCGCACGGCCTCGAGGTCGGCGGCGCTGGGGTCCTCGCGGGTATAGGGCGGGGTGAAGCAGTTGATGAGGCCGATGCGCGAGTCGTCCAGCATGAGGCCGGCCGCCTTGGCGCGGCGATAGGCCGCGACGGCCAGGCTGTGCGCGATCGAGATGTTGTACTGCACGGCCTTGGCGCGGTTGAAGTTGCGCAGCTTGGGGTACCAGACGCCGTGCTCGTAGCGCTGGTCGGGCTCGACGATCGGCTCGTTGAAGGTGAACCAGTAGCGGATCTCCTTGCCAAAGCAGGCGAAGGCCTTCTCGGCGTAGTTCGCGTATGCCTCGACGACCTCACGGTTCTCCCATCCGCCGCGGCGGAAGAGATAGGCGGGCATGTCGAAGTGGTAGAGGTTCACGAAGCACTCGAGGCCCGCGGCCGCCGCGTCGGCGAAAAGCGCGTGGTAGTACTTCTCGCCCTCCGGGTTGACGTTGCCGTCGGCATCGAGCAGGCGGCTCCACTGAATCGAGGTGCGAAAGCTCGTGAGGCCCAGGTCCTTGAAGATCTGGAAGTCCTCGTTGTGGCGACGGGTGAAGTCGTTGCCGCCGTAGGACCCCACGCGGTTGTAAAACGCGTCGAGGTCGAGGTTGCTCCAAAGGTCCCACATGTTCTCGAGCTTGCCGCCGCTTTGCCACTCCCCTTCTGTCTGGGGGCCCGACATCGCCGCGCCAAAGAAGAAGTCCTTCGGAAGCGTGAGCTGCTCCATCGATCCTCCTTTCCTTGTTTCCTAATCTGACGTTCTGGCATTTCTGGTTGGCCAACCTGACATGTCTGGTTTATATCGTAGGCATGCACACGTTTTCTTCAAGACCTATTTTCTTCTCGCCGCCGAGTGGTATGATTCTGCCGATGAACGGTAATCGGCCCTGCTCGAGGGCTATACTCCGGGGTCAGACGCGTGAGTATGCCGGCACGCGTCTTGGGCGAGAGGAGCTGCGCTGTGGCAAAGATGAAGTACGAGGTCGTGGCCGACGACCTGATCTGCGCGATCAAGGACGGCCAGTACAAGCCGAGTGAGCAGCTCCCCAGCATCGAGGGCCTGTGCGAGATGTACGAGGTCAGCAAGATGACCATCAAGAAGTCGCTGGACGTCCTCGAGGCGGGCGGCTACATCACGCGCCGGCGCGGCTCGGGCTGCTTCGTGAAGAACGTGCAGGCCCCGATCCACAACCCCGCCGCCTTCGAGACGAGCGGCCAGATGAGCGGCCTCACCGCCGAGCGCAAGGCCACCGGCGACAAGATCGAGACCGAGGTCAAGCTCTTCAACATCGAGATGCCGCCGCCCGAGGTCGCCCACATGCTGGCCATCGAGGCCGACGAGTTCGTCTACCACATCGTGCGCGTGCGCTTCACCAACGGCCGGCCCCACGCCGTCGAGTACACCTTCATGCCCATCCAGCTCATCCCCAACCTGCGGCGCAAGAACGCCGAGGGCTCGATCTACGGCTACGTCGAGGGCGACCTGCGCCTCAAGATCGCGAGCGCCCACCGCATCGTGCGGGCGGTGCTTCCCACGGCAGACGAGCAGGACTGGATGGGCGTCGGGCCCCACGAGCCCCTGCTCGAGGTCGAGCAGGTCGCGTTTCTCGACGACGGCACGCCTTTCGAGTATTCCTTTAGCCGCCACCCCGACGGCTACGAGTTCCGGACGATCAGCACCAAGTAGGCGCTGGTGGGCCTGCGCGGGGAGGGCTTTTGTCCCCATGCTCAAACAGTCCTATTCGCACGGAGGCGACATTAAGTCGCCTCCGGCTCATGCGGAACTGCGCGTGGGAACAAAAGCCCTCCCCGCGCAGGCAGCGTCAACGTAATGCTTCACAGGGAGAAAGGACACGTCATGAGAATCGGAGCGCTTGAGGCGGGCGGGACAAAGA
>CAVAUD010000117.1:0-6112 GCA_963591565.1 bacterium | reverse complement strand
TCCGCGCCAGACTCGGACCGCGAATACGCGAAAGCCATCAAAGATGCTATTGGCAACAATTAAAGCGAAGGAGACGTGACTATGTACGAGACACCTGATATGGAAGTCATCGAGATCGAGGCCGAGGATGTTGTAACGGCGTCGGACGCCGCCCCCGACGATATGGGCATGATTGTGCCGTAGTAGCAACTCGGCATTGCGCTGATCGGGCAGGGGGGCCTTCTCGGATGGGGCGAACTCCTCGGGCCCCTCGAGCGAGGGCGGCGCGGCTTCCAAGGGCGACGCCGGCAGCAACTCTGGTACCAGCTCTGGTACCAGCTCAAATGGCAATTCCGGCTCCAATTCAAACGGCGGCTCGGACGCCGGCAAGGGCGATTCCGGCAAGAAAGACGACGCGAGCAACGGCGGCGGATCTGGCGACTCGACCGGCGACAAGCCGTCCGGCGAGCTTTGGACCGGCTACTACTAAGCCGCGCTTTGAAGGACAAAAGCATGCACATTAAACAGGGGTTCGTTATGCGTGAGGTGGCGGGGCAGCACGTCGCGATCGCCACCGGCGAGGCCAGCAAGACCTTCCACGGGATGGTCAAGCTCAACGCCACCGGCGCGTTTATCTGGCAGGGGATCGAAAAGGGCCGGGACGCGGCCGCCATCGCCCAGGGGCTCGCCGCAACCTACGACGTCGAGGCGGCCAAGGCCGCGGCGGACGTCGATGCCTTCATCTCTCGCATGGCCGAGCAGGGCTTTTTGGAGTAGCGCCGGCATGGAGGAACTTCTCGTCTTCGAACTTGCGGGGCTCAAGGTCGCGGTCCGGCCGCTGCTCGCAGGCCTCGACGCCTTCGCGGCCGGCTACGCCCATTCGGCCGCGCCCGGCGAGGTCGAGGCCTGCGATTTTCTCGTCACCGTGAGCCCTCGGATGATCGCGGCCGAGCGCGAGCGGGCCACGGAGGGCGTCTGGAGCGACTCCTACCTGCAGCAACTCGCCGTCTATCGCGCGATCGCCGAGGAGGCGCCAAAGCGCGGCGTCTTTCTCATGCACGCGGCGGTCGTCGGCTTCGCGGGCAAGGCCTACGCCTTCGCGGCGCCCAGCGGCACGGGCAAGTCGACCCACCTGCGCCTGTGGAAGCGTTGTTTTGGCAATGCCGCGCAGGTCATCAACGGAGACAAGCCCTTGCTGCGCGTCGGCGCCCCGGCGCAGGAGGGCGCCCCGGTCGTCACCGCCTACGGCACGCCGTGGTGCGGCAAGGAGGGCTGGCAGGTCAACGCTTCTGCCCCTCTTGCCGGCCTGTGCTTTTTGGAGCGCGGCGAGAAGGACTCATGCCGGCGCATCGAGCCCGCTGACGCCCTGCCCGCGGCCATGCGTCAGGTCTACCTGCCGAGCGACCCCGAGTCGGCCTTTCTTACGCTGGGCCTTCTCGACGAGTTGCTCAACAACGTGGCCCTCTACCGCCTGCGCTGCACCATGCGTCCCAGTGCCGCTCGCGCGAGCTTCGAGGCGATGACCAGGCTTTCGTTTGACGACTGTCTTTGCGAGGAGGCGCGCAGTGGCTGCTGAGAAAGACGCTCGGGGGCAGCTGGCCTTGTCCGCCGACGCGCTGTACCTGATGCACCTGGTCTCGTGCGCGCTACGGGGCGATACGCCCTCGGCGCCCGTGCCGCTGCCGGCCGGCGCCTCCTGGGACGGCGTCTTTCGCCTGGCGCAGCGCAACTCGGTAGCGACTACCTGCGCTTTTGCGGTCGCTTTGGCCCCGGGCGCGAGCGACGCCGAGCGCGCCCGCTGGCAGGCCGAGGTCGACCGCAACCTCATGCGCCACGCGGTCTTTGACATGGAGCGCGAGGCGATTTTCTCCGCCATGGACGCGTCCGGGCTCGCGCACCTGCCGCTCAAGGGTGTCGTTACGTCTCGCCAGTACCCTCGGCCCGAGATGCGCTGGATGTGCGACAACGACGTCCTCTTTGGGCGGGCCTGCGCAGACGGCCAGGTGACGGCCGCGACGGACGACGATGCGTCTGACCTGCGGCGCATTATGGAGGGGCTTGGCTACAAGACGGCGCACTTTGGCACGGGCAACCACGACTCGTTCGAGAAGGCGCCCTTCCTCAACATGGAGATGCATCGCGGCTTGGCAAACCCCGAGGTCGACTGGTGGGAGTACTTTCGCAACCCCTGGTCGCGCGCCGTGCGCGACGCGGGTGAGACGGGCCTTGCATACGCCTTTACCTGCGAGGACGCCTACCTCTTCCACATCGCCCACATGTTCAAGCACTTCACGCACTCGGGCCACGGCGTGCGCGGCATCGCCGACGAATGGGTGCTCTCGCAGGCATGGGACGACGCGATGGACCGCGCTTATCTGGACGCCGAGCTGGGCAAACTGGGGATGTTGGATTTCGAGCGCGACCTGCGGCACGTTGCCCGGGCCGTCGTGGGCGAGGACGCCTGCGGCCGCGTGCTTTCCGGCAACGTCGCGGTCCTGCCCGCCCCCGATGCCAAGATGCTGGCCTACATGCTGGGCAGCGGTACCTACGGCACGATAACAAACAGCGTGCGCAACAACGTGGCCAGGGAGGCTGCCGAGGGTGGCGAGAAGGGCTCGCGCGCCCGCTACCTGCTGCATCGCGCCTTTCCGCCGCGCGAGACCCTTGCGCGGGCGTACCCCGTCGTCAAGAAGGCCCCGTGGCTGGCGCCCGGCGTCTATGCGTATCGCCTGGTGGTCAAGCCCTTCACCAGGCTGGGCCGCCTGAAGACCGAGCTGGCCATTCTCGCCGAGAAGGACGGGCGATAGTGACGGGCCGGGCAAGAACCGCCCGCATCGAGGACGTCCTCGCGCGCGACGGCGTGTGGGTCTCCACGACGGCCGGCGTGAGCATGTGGCCCATGCTGCGCGACCGCCGCGACACCATCGTCGTTCGCCCGCCGCGGGGGCGCCTGCGCCCGTTTGACGTGGCGCTCTACAGGCGCGGCGACGCCTACGTGCTGCATCGCGTGATTGACGTGGCCGACAACGGCTATCGAATTCTGGGTGACAACTGCGCAGAGTACGAGAAAGTAAACGAAGCGCAGGTCATCGGCGTGCTGGAGGAGTTCTGGCGCAGCGAGCGCCGCTGCGACCCGCGCTCGCGCGGCTGGCTTGCCTATGCGCGCGCGTGGCACGCGGCCTTTCCGCTGCGGCGGGCGCTTATGCGCGCACGGGCCGCGGCCGGGCGGTTGAAGAGGCGGGTGTCGGCGCGGTGAGGTCGTTTGCCTGGGTGCGCTCCGTCTGCGGCCGAGACCTGCGCGGCCTGTGGCTTCTCACGGCCTCGCGCTGCGCCAGCGCGCTGATCGCGGTCACATATGCCCTGCTCATGCAGCGCACGATCGACTCCGCCGTCGCGGGCGACGCGGCCGGGTTCTGGGGCGGGCTTGCAGCCTTCGCCGGGGCCCTTCTCGCCGCCGTGGCCTTCTCGGCGCTGTCGAAGTACCTCACCGAGGCCGTTCAGGCCAAGATCGAGAACGCCCTGCGCGCGCACGCCGTGGGCGCGATCCTGCGGGCCGGCCGTCTTCCCGGCGGCCGGGCGAGCGGCGACGTCGCGAGCGTCCTGACCTCGGACGTCACGGCAGTGGCCGAGGCCGTGGTCTCCATCGTTTCCGAGGCCGCGTCGATGGCCGTGCGCGCCGTGGCGGCCTTCGCGCTGATGTTTGTCGTCGCGCCCGCGTTAGCGGCCTTCTTCGCTGCGGCCGGCGTCGCGTGCGTGGGCGTCT
This sequence comes from bacterium, assembly GCA_963591565.1. Lineage (GTDB taxonomy): Bacteria > Actinomycetota > Coriobacteriia > Coriobacteriales > Atopobiaceae > Paratractidigestivibacter. Next base: position 2,370 of record CAVAUD010000117.1, on the reverse strand, counting down.
CGCTGGTCGTTCGCCGCTGGTTGAAGCGCCGCCACGAGCGGGCCCAGGCGAGCGAGGCCTGTATGCGCTCGCGCCTGCAGGAGGTGCTGGAGAGCCTGGTTGTCGTGCGCTCTTTTGGCGCGCAGGACCGTGCGATGGAGGGGCTGGGCGGCCTTATGGGCGAGCACCTGGCCGCCCGCCGTCGCCGTGCCGGCGGCAAGGCGCTGAGCGGCACCATCTTTAGCCTCGCCATGCAGATGAGCTACCTGGCCGGCTTTGGCTACGGCTGCTGGGGGATCTTGACGGGAGCTGTGAGCTACGGCACCTTGATGGCGCTCGTGCAGCTGGTGGGCCAGGTGAGGGCGCCGTTCGCGAGCCTCTCGGGCCTGCTGCCGCAGTCGGCGGCCTTGTCTGCCAGCTGCGAGCGCCTGCGGGCTATCGAGCCTCAGGTCAAGGCCCAGGTTTGCCCGCCGGCGGGCGCGGAGTTCGCGGGCCTTCGCTTCAACGGCGTTCGCTTTAGGTATGCCGGTGGCGAGAAGGACGTTTTTGCGGGCTTCTCGGCCTCTCTGGCCGCGGGGGAGTTCGTGGCCGTGACCGGGCCTTCGGGGGCCGGCAAGTCGACGGCGCTCATGCTGGCGCTGGGCATGGAGGAGCCGGCCGAGGGGCGCGTTGACGTGCTCTTCTCCGATGGTGCGGCTGTTCCCGCCGCCGGCCTGGCGCCCGGGACTTTTGCCTATGTGCCCCAGGGCAACATGCTGATGAGCGGCAGCGTGCGCGAGGTCGTGAGCCTTGCCGCGGGCGGGGGCGGGGCCGGGGTCGCGGGCGGGGGCGCCCCCGGCGCCTGCGACGACGCCCGTCTCGCCGCCGCCCTGCGCGCCGCCTGCGCCGAAGGCTTCGTTGCCGATCTGCCGCAGGGCGTCGATACACAGCTCGGCGAGCACGGCTCCGGCCTTTCCGAGGGCCAGATGCAGCGTCTGGCCGTGGCCCGCGCCGTCTACTTCGGCGCGCCGGTGCTCCTTCTCGACGAGTGCACCTCGGCCCTCGACGAGCCGACCGAGCGCGCGATGCTTTCTCGCCTGCGCGCCCTGGGCAAGACCGTCGTCATCGTCACCCACCGCCCCGCCGCCCTCGCCATCTGCGACCGCGCCATCCGGGTAGGGGAGTAAGGGCGAGCGCTGCCCCAAAACGCGACATCTCTGCCATCAAAAGACGAATCCCTGAGTAGCCGAGAAATCCGCGGCTCGTCTACCTGCGCAAACGCAATCGCCAGACCTCGCGCTACTCTCCAATCCCATCTTTGATTGCAGATATGTCCCGTTTTTGCCCGATGTCTCTCGCTTGCGAAAACCTCGCGGCGCGGAAGTTCAATTGGCGCGCATCGCTTCCTGCCCTCGCAGCGCCCGCTGTTATCGGGGCCATGCTTTCTCCAAAAGCGACGGTTTCGCAACGCCGGCGGGGCCGCGCGATGGCTTGGCGGGGTTGCTGCGGCCCGCCATGTATCTCGAGCGACTTTTTCCATTTTAAATCTGGGTTTGTTGAGTAGCTCCTTCTCGCCAACTGGGCAAACGTGGGCGAAAACGGCTTGGCTACTCGGCGGGTTGGAATTTAAAGTGGAAAAAGTCGTTCGGGATGTTTATGAGGAACCGTTTGGGCAAAAAATGGGGCGGAGCCACTAGGTGGTTCCGCCCCTACAAACCCGAAGGTTTTACATCTGACGTTAACTTACTCCGGGCGCTCCCAAATGTCAACGAGTCTGAAGAAGAACTCGAAGAAGGACGTGATCGCGGGGTTCTTGCCCAGCATGCCGCGGGAGCGCTTCCAGTCCGTGCGCAGCTTCTCGAGCATGTCCGCATGTCTCCTCGCCGTGTGCGGCCGCGTGCAGAAAAGGCTGTCGGCATAGAGCGTCTCTGCCATCTGGGCGATCCTGAGGTTCGAGAGCTTGTCGCGCCTGGACCTGGTGCGCTTCACCCCGTTGGCGTTGAGCGAGTCGGCCATCAGCTTGTTCGTGCCCCAGTCGCTCTTCTCCGAGGCGCCTCCGACGCCGTTGAGGACGCAGCTGTTGTGGGCGCAGGCGTTGCGCAGGGCCTTCACGCTCTTGAGCAGGTAGTGCCTCTGGAGCATATCGGCGTCTTCCCATCGCTCGGCGCAGAAGAGGTAGAAGTCGGTGAAGAGGCGGAACTCGATGGTCTCCAGGAAAACCCACACCGGCATCCTGTTCAGATGCTCGCCTCTCTCGAGGTATTTTGTGATGAGGTCCCCCGAGTACAGCTCGAACGTGACGACCCTTGGACTTGAGGAGCGCGATTTGCTCATCGACCGTGAGCGAGGGCCTCGGTCTTCTGTCGGCATTCACTTCCGGATCGTCTGCCATCCGCGCGTCCTTCCTTTCGA
>CAVAUD010000116.1:0-6419 GCA_963591565.1 bacterium | reverse complement strand
TTGTGCGCCGGAATTAGGGCTTGTCAGTGTTTTTGAGAGGGCGAGAAGGGCTTCGGAGATGCCAAGGTTTTCTCGCCAACTCATCTACCTGGGGTTTTGCTGAGAAGACCTTAACGTCGAGCTTGGCGAGGCACTGATAAGGGGCGAATCGGGCGCACATTTCGGGCTCGGACACTGATACGGCCCGATTCCGGCGCAACCCGGCCGCCCGGCCCCGCCCCGCCCACGGCCGCCCGGCCCCGCCCCGGCCACGGCCGCCCCCCCCGCAAAAGCGAACGGGCGGCGAGCCGCAAAGCGACCCGTCGCCCGTCCAAGGGGAGAAAGTCAAGGCAGGTTAGGCGAGAAGCCCGGCCCACCAAGAGACCAAACTAACTACCAGCGCTTACTTGGCCGTCTTCGCAGCCTCGTCCGCGGCGGCGTCCGACGCTCCGGCCTCGCCGGCCTTCTGCTCGTTGAGCGCGCGGCGGGCGCTGTACGCGCGCCAGCCAAAGAAGCCGGCCAGCGCGACGAGCGCGGCGCTTCCGCCCCAGACGCCCATCTGCCACGGAGCCACGCCGTAGGTCACCTTCGAGCCCGGCGCCATGCCCTGCATCGCGTTGGAGTTGACCACGGTGTAGAGCACGCGGTGGGTGGACTCGCGCAGCTGAGACACGACGGTCGCCGTGTTGGTGCCCTTGAAGTCGCCGGTCATCGCCTTGTAGGTGAGCTCAAGGTCGGTGCCGCCGGCCAAGGCCGCGTTCTTGTCCATGTGGCCGTAGAGGTTGAAGTCGGTGATGACGCAGCCCTGGAAGCCCCACTCGCCGCGCAGCACGTTGGTGCACAGGCTCTTGCGGCCGCCGGCCCACTCGGTGCCCACGTAGTTGAAGGAGCTCATGACGGCGGTGCAGCCGCGCATCTTCTTGGTCGAGAGGGTGCCCTTGTCGTCGGAGATGTACTTGATCTCGCAGGTCGCCTCCTTGACCGGGATCTCGAACTGGCGCAGGTAGATCTCGCGCGCGGTCTGCTCGGTCGCCCAGGTGGCCACGTGCTGGACACGGTAGGACTCCTGGTCGTTCAAGGCGAAGTGCTTGATCATCGCGTAGCAGCCGTTGGAAGCCGCGCCCGAGACGACGGCGGCGCCGATCTTGCCGCCCAGCACCGGGTCCTCGGAGTAGTACTCGAAGTTACGGCCGGCAAACGGGCTGCGGTGCGTGTTGAACGCCGGCGCGTACCAGCCGTTGTAGCCGGAGGCCAGCGCCTCCTGGCCCACCATCTGGCCCATGCGCTCCATGAGCTCGACGTTCCAGGTCTGGGCCATGATGAACTCGGAGCAGTACGCGCAGTTGCCGGTCGGGCCGGTGAGCGAGGTGAAGCCGGCCGGGCCGTCGGGCTCGGCGGTCTCGGGCTTCGAGATGGACTCGATGGCCGCGGTGTTGTAGGCCGCGTCGTTGAGCATGTTGGTCATCTCGTCAACCGAGACCTGGTCAAGCAGGGTGTCCCACTTCTCGTCGTCGTAGTCCAGGCCGCGCAGGTCGATGAGCTGCAGGCCGTTGCTCGCGCCGGTCGTCGGCATGACGGCAGAGGAGTCCTCGTGGTCCTTCCAGTTGTACTCGACGAACTCGATGCCGCAGGAAGAGGCGTCCTTGTCCTTAGCAGCCTCGGGGAAGGTGCCCTTGAAGTCGGCGCGCGAGAAGGCCGTGGTGTTCTTCTCCATGTACTCGGTGAGGTCGGCGAACTGGTTCTCGAGCTTGGTGCCGGTCACGTCGTCGGTGTCGTAGGTCTTGGCCGAGACGGTCGCGGTCACAGAGTCGACGACGGTGTGCGAGTCGGTGCGCAGACTAATCACGTACTCGCCCTCGTCCAGCACGTAGGCGCCCTTGTCGGAGCTCCAAGACGCCATCTGGCGAACGGGGAACTCGAGCTCAAGCGTCTGGGACTTGCCCGGCTCCAGCAGGTCGGTCTTGGCGAAGGCGCCCAGGACAACCGCGGACTTCTCGGTCTTGCCCTTGGTGTAGGGGGCGGTGTAGTAGATCTCCACGACGTCCTTGCCGGCCACGTCGCCGGTGTTGGTGACGGTCACGGTCGCGACGACGTTGTCGCCGGTGACGCCCGCGGTGTCGAGCTTCTGCGAGAAGGTCGTGTAGGAAAGGCCGTAGCCAAACGGGAAGACGACGGCGCTGTCGTAGTCAAAGCCGTTGTAGTTGCCGGCAGCAGCCTCGACCGCGGCGGTCTCGTAGTAGCGATAGCCCATGTAGATGCCCTCTTTGTACTCGACAAAGTAGGCGGTGCCGTCAGAGGCGGTGCTGGTGAAGTTGCTGGTGTAGTAGCCGGACACGTCGGTGTAGTTCTTGCCGCCAAAGTTGCCGAAGGTCGGGTCGGCGGTGAAGTCGGCCGCCCAGATGTCGGTCGTGCGGCCGGAGGGGTTGACGGCGCCGGTGAGCAGCTGGCCCACGGCGGTCGCGCCGGTGGCGCCCAAGGAGCCCACGCACAGGATCGCGTCGGCGGCGTACTCGCCCTCCATCAGGGGGCCGGCCTCGATCGGCGTGGAGGCGTTGATGACAACGACCACCTTGCTGCAGCTGGCCTTGGCGGCCGCGAGCAGGCTCTTCTCCTCGACGGTCAGCTCGAGCTCGTGCTGGCCCTCGACGTAGTTGGCGGTCTCGTCGTTTGCCGTGAAGGTCTTGGAGACGCCGGAGTTAAGGTCGGCGAGAAGGTCGCGCGAGAGGTCGCCGCCCTCGCCGCCGCCACGGCCGATGACCACGACGGCGGTCGTGCCGGCGATGGAGGCCTGGGCGTCGGACGAATAGGCGCTCCAGGGGATCTCGCCGATGTAGTAGCAGGCCGTGGAGGGGTTGTCCATCGTGATGTCGGCCTTGGGGTAGTTGCTGTAGGCGCCGGCGATGAACTGGTAGGCGGTCTCGTTGATGTTGAGGCCGGCGGCGGCGATGCCGTCGTGCAGGTTCACGCAGGAGCTGGCGTCAACGGTGCCCGAGCCCGCGCCGCCGTAGATGGGGTCGGCGGCATAGCGGCCCAGAAGGCTGATCTCGGCGCCGGCGGACAGCGGCAGCGTGCCGTCGTTCTTGAGCAGGACGGCGCCCTCGCCCAGGATCTCGGTCACGATCTTGTTGGCCTCCTCGGTCGCCTTGGCGCGGCCGCGGAACTGGGCGTCGTAGTAGTTGGTGTCCCAGTTCTCGGAACCTGCGACGTGCTCGACCGTCGAGGGACGTCCGCCCAGGTAGTGGTCGAGAAGCGAGCGGAACATGTTGGTGCCGATGTTGGCGGCGGCAGTCACGCCCAGAAGGCCGGCCGAGACAGCGGTGTTGGCGACGAACTTGCGGCGTGTGATGGGCTTCTTCGGCTTCTTCTCAGCCATTGTTAGATCCTTTCGAGAGACCCTGTTGATAAAAAAGCCGGTCCGCCGCCGCAGGAGGTGGGCGGCGGACCGGTCTTAAGACCTAAGCCCTCTTTGAGAGAGTGCTCTTCCCGGAGCGCGCGGCGCCGTTACGGCCGCGCCCTCCCACTCAGACAGCTGCTTCACGCAGCGGATGGCTTAGCCGTAGAAGTCGAAGTCGATGGTCTCGAAGTCGGCGATCTCGAAGAGCTTCGCGTCGGCCGAGGCGGTGTTCTTACCAGAGACGGTCAGCTCGATGTCGCCAGCCTTCTCGAGGTGCAGGGTGATGGTGGACTCGGTGCCCTCCCAGGTGCCCTTGTCGTTGAGAAGGTCGGCGTGGGCCTCCAGGGGAACAACGGTGCAGGAGCCGTCGGACTCGAGGTTGACGTCGAGCATCTGCTCGGAGCCGCCGGCGGTGCCGTAGACGGTCTGGCCGGTCATCTCGACGGAGCCGCGCCACTGGCCCTGGTAGGCCTCAACGGCGTCGAAGCTGGAGCTCGAGGAGGAGCTGGTGGTCGTGGTGGTGCTGGAGGAGGTGTTGCTGGAGCTGGAGCTCGAGCTGCTGCCGCCGCAGGCGACGAGGGGCATGCTCAGGGCAACGGCGATGGCGGCGCCCACAACAAGCTGTTTCTTCATGGTGTCCTTCTTTCTCCCTTTTGAACCAACCGCAGGTAGACGGCCGATTCGTGTCCCTTTTGGGACGCTTTCTCCCCAATTGCCCCGCACCAGGCGGCGAGGGCATGGCTTACTGGCTACCAATGTAAGGCCCCCGTTAACCTCTCCGTCACATTTGTCATAAAGTCCCGGGCTGAAAGCATGAAGGGCGCCCCGCGGCGGCGAGCGGCGCCCGCAGACGGTCGATTTTGGCCGTGAACGGCCGACCACCCCAAAGATGCGCGTTTGGTACCCTAATATGCGAAAGACACGACACCAGTTGCGCGACCGCTCACCGGCGCGCCTATACTGGGCGTCGCGAATAAAGGGGGAGACAAACTATGTACCGCACTCTTCTCGTCGAGGATGAGGCCGAGGAGGCTCAGCGCTTAAGCGAGCTTCTGCGCCGCTACGGCCAGGCGCACGGCGTCGAGTTCAAGATAACCTGGCACACCTCTGCCATGGAGATGCTCTCTGACAAGGGCCACTACGACCTGTGCCTCTTGGACATCGAGATGCCGGGGATCAACGGCATGGAGGCAGCGCAGCTCCTGCGCACCTTCGACCAGGATATCCCCATCATTTTTGTAACCAATTTGGCCAAGTACGCGGTGAAGGGTTACGAGGTTGGTGCGATCGGCTTCATCTTGAAGCCCGTCACGTACGGCAACCTCAAGCTGTCCTTGGACCGCGCCCTTCGCGCCGTCAACCAGGCGGCGGGCCGCACCGTGACCGTCACGACCGAGGACGGGATCCGCGTCATCCCCCTGCGCAACCTCGTCTACATCGAGGTCACCAAGCACCGCCTCACCTACCACCTGGTCGACGATGACCCCATCGACGCGCGCGGCTCCCTCGTGCAGATCGAGGAGGAGCTCTCCGACGCCCCCATCGTGCGCGTCTCCAAGAGCTGCCTTGCCAACATGGACAAGATCTCCCTGGTGAGAAGCGCCGAGATCCAGATGTGCGACGGCAGCCTGCTGCGCGTCTCGCGCACCCACAAGCGCGAGGTCGTCGACAAGGTGACCGACTACCTGGGTGGCCACCGATGAGCCTGGCCCTTCTCGGCGAGAAGATCATCTCGGCGCGCTGGGCGATCCAAATCGTCGTGACGCTGGTCATCCCCACCTTCATGCTGGCCAACAAGCTGCCGCGCCGGCCCGACTCCAACCTGCGGCAAACCGTGTCGATCGCGGCCCTGCTCGTGGGGTGCACGGCGCCGGTGGCCGCGGGACTTGTCACCGGGTTGGACGTCGTGGAGTCGTGCGTGACGTTCACGGTGCTTCTCGGCGTTTCGGCCCTTCTCATCATGTGGAGCTTCGACGTGGGCCTGTGGCCTGCGCTTTTCTGCGCGAGCGCCGGCTACACGATGCAGAACCTGGCGAGCGGCCTTGAGGTTCTTCTCAGCATCGTCGTGACGCACCGCTCGAGCGGCTCGATGGCCGAGCCCATGGCCTCCATCGTGGGCCTGGGCATCCCGCTTCTTGTCTACGCCCTGGGCTACCTGGTCTTTATTAGGCCAATCGACAAGAACGGCCTGGCCAGCGTCGAGGACAAGTCGATGCTGGCGATGTTTTTGATCGTCATCATCGTGATCATCTACTTCGACATCTTGATCAAGAGCCTGGTCTGGGTGGGTATCCCCTACACGTCGCTCGTCATGCTGCGCATGGTCCACTCGATCCTGTGCGCGTTCGTGCTGTTCGCCGAGTTCGAGATCCTGTACGCGCGCAGCATGCACGACCAAAAGGAGGAGACCGAGCGCCTCTTGGCCGAGCGCGACCGCCAGTACCGCCTGTCCAAAGAGAACATCGACGCGATCAACATCAAGTGCCACGACATCCGCCACCAGATCCGCCACTTCGCGGACTCCGGTGACATGGTCGACAAGGAGGCATTGAAGGACATCGCCCGTGAGGTGCGCGTTTATGACTCGGTGGTCGAGACGGGCAACGAGGCCCTGGACACGATCTTGACCGAGAAGAGCCTGGCCTGCTCCGGCGAGAACATCACGCTGTCGTGCATCGCCGACGGCGCGGCGCTGGACTTCATGACGCCCTCCGACATCTACGCGTTCTTTGGAAACGCCCTGGACAACGCCATCGAGGCGACGCGCAAGGTGGGCGACGAGGAGCGCCGCACGATCACGCTGGGCGTCACCCGGCGCGGCGGGATGGTCGCCATCAACATCGAGAACTACTACGCCGTGCCGCCGCGCTTCGTCGACGGCGTGCCCCAGACCATCAAGAAGGACCAAGCGAACCACGGCTTTGGCATGAAGTCGATGAACTGCATCGTCGGCCGCTACGGCGGGACCCTGCACACCGGCGCCAAGGACGGGATCTTCTACCTCAACGCGCTTCTGACCGGCGCCGGGAAGTAGGGGCGGCGGCGC
>CAVAUD010000115.1:0-6494 GCA_963591565.1 bacterium | reverse complement strand
CAAGCTCGAGGTCGACGTCGTGCCCAACCTCATGAAGGGCTTCGGCATCGACCAGGTCCAGGCCGAGTTCGTGGCCGAGATCAAGCTGCGCAACATCAACGAGGAGTACATCCTCAACCGCACCAAGGACATCGCCAAGCTCGAGGAAGAGATCGCCGAGCTCAAGGCCACCCTGGCCAGCGAGAAGAAGATCAAGGACGTCATTCGCGGCGAGCTCGCGGCCGTCAACAAGAAGTACGTGACGCCGAGAAAGACCGGCCTCGTGTCGCCCGCCGACGTCGTCGAGGTAAGCCTCGAGCCCGAGGTCGAGGAGTACGCGGTCACGATCATGGTTTCTCGCCACGGATACCTCAAGAAGATGACCGACCGTGTCTTGAGCCGCGCGGCCGCCCTTAAGTACAAGGACGGCGACGAGCCCTTCATCGAGTTCGCGTCGAACAACACGCACGACCTTCTCGTCTTCACCGATAAGTGCCAGGTCTACAAGACCAAGGTCGCGGCCTTCGAGGACACGAAGTCGGCCCAGCTGGGCGCCTTCTTGGCCACCGAGCTCGACCTTGAGGCCGACGAGAACGTCACCTGGGTCATCGACCCGGCAGACTACACCGCCGACCTGCTGTTTGTTTTCGAGAACGGCCGCGTGGCGCGCGTCGCCCTGTCCGGCTACGCCACCAAGACCAACCGCAAGAAGCTCAAGAACGCGATTTACGGCGGCTCCAAGCTGCTCTACGCGACGGTGCTCACCGAGGACCGCGACGTCGCGCTTGCCTCCAACGACCAGCGCCTGATGAACTTCAACACGTCGCTGCTCAAGACCAAGACGACCAACAGCACCCAGGGCGTGCAGGTCTTCACGGCCAAGAAGGGCCGCGTCGTGACCGCCGTGGGGACCTTGGACGAGTTCCTGGGGCCGGATGCCTACGTCGAGAAGTTCTGCGCGGCCAAGGTGCCCTCGGCCGGCGCCTCCATCAAGGAAACGGACATGAAGAGCCTGTTCGACCTGGAGGGGTAGGTCCGCGCGGGCGCGACGCGTCGATGTGCCTGCGGTTTTGACGGTTATGGGAAGCCTGGCTTTAAGAATCGCCGGTTGTCGGAAGATTTTCCTTCCCACAACCGGCGATTTGTCGTGATGGCGCCCTTTAAAGTTCCCATAACCGTTAAAACGTAAGGGCGGGTCCGCGGCCAGCGACCCGCGACCCGCGGGGGCGTTGGGGGCTAGAGCTCCTTCTCCCAGAGGTTGGTCCAGCCGGGGAGGTCGAGGCCCTCGTAGGGCAGCCACACCGGCTTGTGGCGAGAAAAACCCTCGCGGATGTAGAGGTTGTTGGCGGCCACGTTGGCCACGCTCGTGTTGATGCGCACGACGTGGGCGCCCAGCTCGCGGGCGCGATCTGCTGCGGCGGCGAGAAGGGCTGCCGAGACGCGGCGTCCCTGCGCGGCCGGGTCGACGGCGAAGAGGTGGTAGCAGGCGGCCTCGCCCTGCGGCAGGGGCTCCCAGTCCGCGCCGCCGAGGCCGCGGCCATGGCCGGGCAGCCAGCCGTCGCCCATGTCGGTGTCGTGGTCAACAAAGACCAGGCCAAGGGGTGCGGCGCCTGCGACGGGCGCACCGTCGACGACGTCGGCGGCCGCAAAAGCGCCCAGGCCGATTCCGCGGCCGAGAAGTTCGTCCGCCAGCCCGGCCGGCGGCCACAGGTCCTTCTTCCAGCCGCTCGTTCCGGGCTGCGCGACCACGTGGTCGTACATCGCGTTGGCGACGGCAGAAATCTCGGGCCCCACGGGGACAACCACGATGTCGGCGGGCGCCTCGGCCGGTCGCACCTCGTGTCGCACGTCGTTGCGGCCGATGCTGTGCAGGATACCCTCGCTGACCTCGTCGGGGGCGACCTTGGGCAGCGTGTGCCCGGCCCCCTCGACGAAGTAGCACTCGGCGCCGGGGATGGCCTCGGCGATGCTCAGGGTCTCCTCGCGCAGGATGCAGTCGAACTCGCCGGCCATCACGGTCACCGGGCACGCGATGGCGCCCAAGGACCCCGCGTCGATCTGCGGTTGGTCGACCATGAGCTGCAGCAACTCGGCGATCCGCCCGGCCTCGGCGGGGGAGGGAACGGCGTTGCCCTCCTCGTCAAAGGCGCCTTCCCAGCCCTCGGCCGCCCAGCGGGCGTTGGCCACGGCCGCCTCGGCCATGAAGGCCTGGTCCTCCTCGCCCAGACCCTCCGGCGTGAGGTTCGCGCCCACAGACGTCAGCGACAAGATGTGCTCGCCCCAGTCGCGGGCCAGCAAAAGCCCCAGGATTGCGCCGTCCGAGAAACCCAGCACGTGGCAGTCCCACACGCCCAGGCGCGCCATGACCTCGCGCACGTCGGCCGCCATCAGCTCGTAGCTCAACGGCGCCGTGCCGCGCGTCGACTCGCCCTGGGCGCGCGAGTCGATCGCCACGACGGCGCGGCCCGTCTCGACGACCGCGTCGATCGTGGGCCCAAAGATCCGGTGCTCTTCTCCGTTGCCGTGAAGCATCAGGACGGGCGGCAGCTCGCCCGAGATGCCAAAGGGCGTCCCTGCGCAGTCGCGCACGCCGTGCGGCGCGTAGACAAAGGCGGCGATCGACGCGCCGTCTTCTGTGGGCACGTCGACGCGGCACACGAGGTTCGCGTGCGGGCGCTCGTAGGGGCTCGGGATATGGACAGGCGGGAAGGGCACGGGCTCGCGCTCGGCCCCGACCTCGGGCAAAGACATAAAATTCCTAACTACTTCTTAACCTGGCTCGGGTGCTTCTCAAAGAAGTCGAAGCGCGGCGGCAGGGCAACGATCGCGTGGTCGCAGGCCTTCTCGCCGCCAAGCTCGCACAGCTCGGCCGGGGTGGCCAGGGCGTTGTCCCAAGAGAAGAACACGTTTGCGTCAAAGCCCATGTGCTCGCAGATCTTCTCGCATCCGGAAGGCACGGCCGGGTGCATGAGCAAAGTCACCGTGCGCAGCGCGCAGAAGGCGTCGGCCAGGGCCTGGGCGTAGGCCTCGTCGTCTCCCTTGGCGGCCTTCGAGGCGTCGTCCCAGCGCTTGTTCTCCTGGCGGGCCAGCTCCTCGGCGATGCCCAGGGCGCCGTGAGCGTCGAAGGCGTAGGCCGCGGCCTCGAAGTCCAGGGTCGCCTTGCGGCAGGCCTCGACGACCTCGTCGTGGGCAGCGACGCCCGGCAGCTTGGAGTCGCAGACGTTGGCCGCGCCGTAGAAGCAGCTGCGGGCCAGGCGGTTGAAGATGTTGGTGAGGAAGGCGGACTCCTTGAGGGCCGGGTCGACGATGCGCGGGTCGTCCTTGACCAGCACCTCCTCGCCGGTCTTCTTGTCCTTGTGCGAGACGCTCGTGTCGAAGGGCTTGGGGTTGAAGCTCACGGCCTTCTGGTCGAGGCCGAGCGAGAGCCAGTGGGCGCGCAGCTGCTCGGGCGTGTAGGCATCCAGCAGCTCGGCGGCCATCGGCGGCTTGATGGCACCGGAGCTCGAGGCCTTCTTGTTCATAAAGAGGATGTGGTAGTTGGCCACGGGCGTGTCCTGGAAGAGGCCCCAGCCGAGCGCCTCCCACATGGCCGGCTGCGCCACGCAGTAGAAGTAGATGTTGTCCTGGCCGATGAACTGGTAGACGCGGGCGTCGTCGGCGCACCACCAGTCGCGCCAGTCGTGGGAGGAGTAGCGCGCGTCGCCGTCGGCCTTCTCGGCGTCCAGGGCCAGCGCGGTCTGGGTGAAGCTGATCGGCGCCCACAGGCTCTCGGGCCAGCACCAGACGGTGAGGTCGCGCGTGCCGTCGAGCTCGGGCGCGGGCACGCCCCACTCGATGTTGCCGGTGATGCGGAAGGGCAACAGGCACTTGCCGGTGCGGAAGCGCACGTCAGAGGCCTCGAGCACCTCGCGGGCGTGGTCGCGGGCCTCCCAATCGGCAAAGGTAAGCGAGAAGGACTGCTGGTTGCCCTCGGCCTCGGTCAGGGTGTAGTCGCCCAGCTTGTCGGCCACCTCGTTAAAGGCGTCGCGGAACTTCGTCTGGATGTAGATGACGGGGTCGACCAGGCTCTCGCGCACGGTCTTGGTCACGATGGCGCGCACCTGCGGGTCGGCGTCCCACTCGTCCATGAGCTTCTCGAGCTGGGGCCTAAAGGCGGGCAGGTTGAAGTACCAGTTGTCAACGGGGCGCAGCTCAGGCGTGGTGCCGCTCAGCTGCGAGACGGGCGCGATGAGCTCCTCGGGGTCGAACTGGTGGCCGAGGTCGCACTCGTCGGCGTAGGCCTTCTCGGACTTGCAGCCGCGCACCGGGCAGCGGCCGATGACCTGGCGGCCGTTCAAGAATGTGCCCGCCTGCGCGTCGTAGAACTGGCGGGTCGAGCGCTTGACCAGGTAGCCCTTCTCGTACAGGCGGCGGAGAAGCTCGTCGGTGAAGGCGTGGTGGTGGGAGCGCGCGGGCTCTAGGCCCGAGCCCTCGAAGAGGTCGAGGCTGATCTCGTAGGCGTCAAGGGCGGCCTTCTGCGCGTCGTGGTTGGCGCGCACGTAGTCGATGATGGTGCCCTCGTAGCCCTCGTTCTCGACCTTCTTGCGGTAGCCCTCCATGATCGGCGAGCCGTAGCAGTCGGTGCCGGAGACAAACAGGACGTTCTCCTTGCCGATGCGGTCGCGCAGGAACCGAGCGAAGAAATCGGCGGGGACAAAGACGCCGCCGATGTGGCCGAAGTGCAGGTTCTTGTTACCGTACGGCATGCCGCCGGTGATGACGGCGCGTTTGGGGAAGGTGGGGCGCTCGGTGGGCATCTGGTTTCTCCTTTTATGTAGCGAGACGGTCGGCGGCCCGGGTGCGCGCGGCCGCGGCCCCCGGGCGGGATGTTCAACCCTCACAGTATCCCACATTAGGTATATGCTGGCACAATGAGAAAACGAGCCGACATAGATGTGTTTGCAGACGAGGCCCTGCGCAAGCAGATGGTCGCCTGGTCCGTCGTGATCTTGGTGGCCGGCGTGGCGCTGGCGGTGTTCACGCTGCTGGTCAAGCCGGGCGCGAGCTTTGGGGTCCTCGACTTCCTGTGGCTGGTGGGGCTCTCGGCCGCCGCGCTGCCGGTGCACGAGCTGATCCACGCCGCGGCCTACAAGCTGGTCGCGCCCGGGACCAGGGTCTCGTTTGGCGCGAAGGGCGGGTTTCTCTACACCGACGCCCACGGGGCGCTGGTGACGTGCGCGCAGGAGAAGGTCGTGCTGTTGGCGCCGGCGGTGCTGCTGACCTGCGCTTTCCTGGGCTTCGGCGGGGCTGCGGGCAAGCCGGTGCTGGCGATTTTGCTGGCCGCCGTGCACTTGTCCGGCTGCACGGGAGACCTGTTGATGGTCGAGCGGATCTGCCGCCACGCGAGCGTCACGCACGTGCGCGACACCGATCGCGGCATCGAGCTTTGGGAGGACTAGGGATGCGGCCGCTGTTGCTTCACGCCTGTTGCGGGCCGTGCTCGCTCGAGCCGGTGAAGCTCCTGCGCGAGCAGGGCTTCGAGCCCGTGATTTGCTGGACGAACCCCAACATCCAGCCGGTGGCCGAGCACGAGCTGCGGCTTTCGACTCTGCAGGCGTGGGCGGCAAACGTCGCGCACGTCGACGTCATCGTGGCGGGAGACGACCGCGCGGCCTGGGAGGCGGCGGTGGCCCCGCACGGCTTTGACCGGCCCAAACGCTGCCGCGCCTGCTACGCGCTGCGCCTGGCCGAGGCCTGTCGCGTGGCCGAGCGCGAAGGGTTCGAGTTCGTCTCGACGACGCTGGCCGTCTCTCCGTACCAGCTCTTCGACGACTGCGGGGAGCTGCTGTGCGCGACGGCGGCCGCCCACGGGCTGACGCCGGTGTGGCAGGACTTTCGCCCGTACTATCCCGAGGCCACGCGCGAGTCGCGCGAGCTGGGGATGTATCGGCAGAACTACTGCGGCTGCCGCTTCTCCGCGGCCGAGGCGGCCCATGAGCGCCACGTGGCCCGCGACGAGCGCAAGCGCGCGAAGGCCGAGGCCCGCGCCGCGCGCGAGGCCGCCGCGGCGGCCGCCGGCGCCGATGCCCGGGACGCTTAAATCGTTGATACCCCGGGCGCCAAGGCGCCCCAGTTGCGCCGCCTGCCCGAGCGATTCGCCCGCACACCGAGGTCTTCTCGCCACCTAAGGCGCGGGCGCGTACTATCGAATCAAGCGCGCACCGCGCAACGCGAGCGCCACAAGAGGGAGCCGGTTGGGGAGACCCAGGGAAGAGACCGGCTCCCTTCTTTTTGGCCTTTTCGCGGGCCGCCAAAACAAAAAACGACGAAAAACGGGTGCACTCCGGCGACTTGACGAGCAGAGCCCGCTTTTGCCGTTTCGCCAACTGGGGTTTTGTCGCCGAAATGCGTCGGCTACTAGCCGTTTCTCAATAGTGCACCCGTCTTTCGTCGTTTTTGGTTCGCGCGGGTGCCGCCAAGCCCCATCCGGGCCGTTCGCGCTACACTGTCTAGCGGAAAAACCCAACGCAAAGGAC
>CAVAUD010000114.1:3282-6650 GCA_963591565.1 bacterium | reverse complement strand
CACGGCCTGCGGTTTTCTCTGCGTATCGAACTTGAAAGCGAGCCGGCACCCGGCCCGGCGCGCCTAGATCCTCTCGGCCAGATCGCGCACGAGGGCCTCGGTCTTGTCCCAGCCAATGCACGCGTCGGTGATCGACTTGCCGTAGACACCGCCGTCGACCGGCTGGTTTCCGTCCTCGATGTAGGACTCGACCATAAATCCCTTAACCATCCGCGCGATGTCGGCGTTGCGGCGGCACGAATCCAGGACCTCCTTGCAGATGCGCGGCTGCTCGAGCGGGCGCTTGCCGGAGTTGTCGTGGTTGCAGTCGACGACCACGCTGGGGTTCTCGAAATCGGCGTCGAGGTAGCGGCCGGCCAGGCGCTCCAGGTGCTCGTAGTGGTAGTTGGGGTAGTTGCGCCCGTCAAGGCCGATGTAGCCGCGCAGCACGGCGTGGGCCAGCGGGTTGCCGTCGCACTCGACCTCCCAGCCGCGGTAGATGAAGCTCTGCTTGGCCTGGGCGGCGTAGATGGAGTTGAGCATGACAGACGTCGAGCCCGCGGTGGGGTTCTTCATGCCCACGGGCACGGGGATGCCGGCGGAGACCAGGCGGTGCTCCTGGTTCTCGACCGAGCGCGCGCCCACGGCGACGTAGGACAAAAGGTCAATGAGGTACTGGTAGTTGGTGGGGTACAGCATCTCGTCCGCGGTGAAGAAGCCGGTCTCCTCGATCACGCGCAGGTGCATGTGGCGCACGGCCTTCACGCCCTCGAGCAGGTCGGCGGGCGCCTCGGGGTCGGGGTTGTGGAGAAGGCCCTTGTAGCCGGTGCCCTTGGTGCGCGGCTTGTTGGTGTAGACGCGCGGGATGATGATCAGCTTGTCGGCGACCTCCTCGGCCACGCCGGCCAGGCGCGTCATGTAGTCGAGGACCGAGTCCTCGCGGTCGGCCGAGCAGGGGCCGATGATCAGCAGGCGACGGGGGTCTTCTCCGCGCATAACCTTGGCGACCTCGGCGTCGAAGGCAGCTTTCTTCTCGACAAGCTCGGCCGAGAGGGGCATCTCCTCGCGGATCTCCTTTGCCATGGGCAGGCGGCGCTTGAAAGTGATGGACATAGAGGCTCCTATGCTGGTGGGTCAAAAATGCAAGGTTCCATTATCGGGCGCGCGGGGCGCGGGCGCAACGCGAAAGGCTAACATTAGGCGTGATATGTAACAAACGATTGGAGACGAGAAATGCCCTGCACAACCATTTTGGTGGGAAAGAAGGCCAGCTACGACGGGTCGACGATCATCGCGAGAAACGAGGACTGCCCCTCCGGCGAGTTCTGCGAGAAGCGCTTCGCGGTGAGCAACGCGGCCGGCAAGACCACGTACAAGTCGGTGATCGGCCACCGCGAGATCGCCCTGCCCCAAGGCGGGATGCGCTACACCTGCATGCCCAACGCGGACCTCAAGGAGGGCCTGTGGGAGGCCGCCGGCGTGAACGAGGCCAACGTCGCCATGAGCGCGACCGAGACCCTGACCAACAACGAGCGCGTCCTGGCCGCGGACCCCTTGGTCCCCTACCGCGCCGCGAAGGGCGAGCCGGGCGAGGAGGGCTATGTGCCCGAGGTCATCGGCGGTATTGGCGAGGAGGACATGGTCACGCTCGTGCTGCCCTACGCCACGAGCGCCCGCGACGGCGTGCTGCGCCTGGGCGGGCTTCTCGCCGAGCACGGAACGTACGAGATCAACGGCATCGCGTTTGCCGACGCCGACGAGATCTGGTGGCTCGAGACCGTGGGCGGCCACCACTGGATCGCCCGCCGCGTGCCCGACGACTGCTACGTCACCATGCCCAACCAGCTGGGGCTCGACTCGTTTGACCTGGACGACGCCCTGGGCGCGGGCGCCGAGCACCTGTGCAGCCCGGACCTTCGCGAGTTCATCGAGAAGAACCACCTGGACCTCTCGCTTGACGGGCGCCTGAACCCGCGCGACGCCTTTGGCACCCACTCGGACTCCGACCACGTCTACAACACGCCGCGCGCCTGGGACATCCAGCGCTTCTTAAGCCCGCACGCCGGCCCCTGGGAGACGGCCGCCGCGCACGAGGACTTTGGCCCCGAGTCCGACACCCTGGCCTGGGCGCGCGTGCCCGAGCGCAAGGTCACGATCGAGGACGTCAAGTACGCGCTTTCCCTGCACTACCAGGGCACCGTTTACGATCCCTACGGTCATTTGGGGACGCCGGCCACCCGCGGCCTTTACCGCCCGATCGGCATCAACCGCAACTGCCAGCTGGCCGTGCTGCAGATCCGCCCCTACGCCGACGACGCGCACCGCTCGCTGCAGTGGATCGCGCTGGGCAGCAACGCCTTCAACGCGCTGGTGCCCTTCTACACGCAGGTCGACGACGTGCCGGCGTATATGCGCGAGACCCCCAAGGTGCCCTCGACCGAGAGCTTCTACTGGGCAAATCGCCTGGTCGCGGCCATGGCGGACGCGAGCTTTGGAAGCTGCCTGCCGCACATCGAGCGCTACCAGGAGAAGCTGACGTCGCGCGCGCTTGGGCTGGTGCTGGCCGCAGACGAGACGGGCGACGACCCCGCCGCCGTCAACCAGGCCATCGCCGACGTCGCCCGCGAGGAGACCGACGATGTTCTCGGCCACGTGCTGTTCCAGCGCAGCCTTGAGATGAGGAACGGGTTCTCCCGGTCCGACAACTAGAATGGTGGGGAGAAGGATGAGGGCCTGGGCGCCGCGCGCGTCCCGCGCGTCCCGAACCAGGCCCCGGGCGCCCCGCGCGCCCGAACCCCGCGACACCGCAAGGAGCCAAGCATGACGACCGCACCCGCAAAGGAACCGCGCCGCTACACCGTGGGCGAGGAGATCGCCAACTCCGTCTCGCACGGGGTGGGGGCGCTCTTGTCGATCGCCGCGCTGGTGCTGCTCATCGTTCGCGCGGTGAGCCACGGCGCAGGCACGCACCTTCTCGCCGCCCTGCTCATGGGCATCGGGCTGCTTGTCGAGTACCTCTTCTCGACGCTTTACCACGCGATCGCGCCGGCCGGGGCCAAGCGCGTCTTTCGCGTGCTTGACCACTGCGGCATCTACCTGCTGATCGCCGGCAGCTACGCTCCGTTTGCCCTGGTGGCGCTGGCCGACCACGGCGGGATCTGGCTGGCCGCCGTCGTGTGGGCGATCGCGCTTGTCGGCATCGTGGCCGAGTGCTTTTTGCGCGAGCGCCAACCCAAGTGGCTGACGGCCCTGATCTACGTCATCTTGGGCTGGCTGGTTGTCTTTAGGGTGGGGACGCTTTACGAGGTCCTGCCCGCGCCGGCCTTCTGGCTGTTGGTGGCAGGCGGCATCTCGTACACGGTGGGCGCGCTGTTCTACGTGCCCAAACG
>CAVAUD010000114.1:1362-3039 GCA_963591565.1 bacterium | reverse complement strand
GAATCAAAAAAATCGATAGACGGGTGCACTCAGCGGATTCGCTTGGCAGACGGCCGTTTTGGACAGCAAAACCCCAGTTGGCCCAAAGGCAAATCGACTCTCTACTCGCTAAATCGCAATAGTGCACCCGTCTATCGACATTTTTTGTTTCGAGAAGCGGGGACGGGCACCGAAGAGGGCCGTTGTCGGCTGGCTTTGCGCCGGGGGCGGCGAATCTCGTATGATGGTGCGCATACGTGAACGAACCCTGAAGAAGGAGAAGCGCATGCTTAACGAGGCTGAGCTCAAGGACCAGGTCGACGCGTTCGTCGACGAGGTGTGGGAAGACGTCGTCGCAGACATCGCCGAGCTGGTGAAGTACGAGTCGGTCGAGGACCTTAGCGCCGCCGAGCCGGGCAAGCCCTGGGGACCTGCCGCCAACGACGCCCTGGTCGCGGCCGAGAAGATCGCCTCTCGCCTGGGCTTTGACGTGGTCGACCTCGACGGCTACATGGGCTTTGCCGAGCTCGCCGGCGAGAAGGACGCCTGCATCGCGACCATCGCCCACACCGACATCGTGCCGCTGGGCCTGGGCTGGAACTTCCCCGCCCTCGAGGTCACCCGCAAGGACGGCTGGCTGATCGGCCGCGGCGTGCTGGACGACAAGGGGCCCTTCGTGGTCTCGCTCTACGCCGCCGAGTTCTTCCGCCGCCAGGTCACCGCGACCGGCAAGAAGCTGCCCTACACCCTGCGCTGCCTCATCGGCAACAACGAGGAGACCGGCATGGGTGACCTGCCCGTCTACATCGAGCGCTACGGCGAGCCCGCGTTTTGCTTCTCCCCCGACGCCGATTTCCCCGTCATCTGCGGCGAGAAGGGCATCTACGGCGGCGAGTTCAAGACCAAGCACGCGGTCGCCGGCAGGGTGATCCTCGAGCTCGACGGCGGCACCGTTCGCAACGCCATCCCGGGCCTCGCGACCGCGACCCTGCGCGCCGATGCCTCGCAGCTGCCCGCGGCCGAGAACATTACCGTCGAGGAGGCGGGCGACGGCCTCGCGCGCGTCAGCGCCCACGGCAAGGGCGGCCACGCCTCGATGCCCGCCGGCACCGTCAACGCGATCGGTCTTCTCGCCCGCTACCTGCTGGATTGCAAGATCTGCACGGTCGAGGAGGAGGAGTTCCTGCAGCTCGAGGTCAAGCTCACCGCCGACGACTACGGCCGCGCGACCGGCATCGCGGCCGAGGACGACAAGTTTGGCCCGCTGACCTGCATCGCAGGCGTCGTGCGCACCGTGGACGACCACTTTGTGCAGACCATCGACTCGCGCTACCCCACCACGACGAGCGGCGAGACCATCACCAAGACCATGGCCGAGCTGGCCGAGCGCCACGAGTGCGGCTTTACCTGCATCAGCAACGACGAGCCGTTCTACATCGACCCCTCCTCGCCCGAGATCCGCGTGCTTCTCGACACCTACGGCGAGTACACCGGCGAGAAGGCCGAGGCGTTTTGCATCGGCGGCGGCACCTACGCGCGCCACTTCAAGCGCGCCGTCGCCTTTGGCCCGCACCTCGACCACGCCGACCAGCCCGCGTGGGTGGGCATGGAGCACGGCCCCGACGAGGGCATCTTGGAGGACGACCTCAAGCAGGCGCTCAAGATCTACATCGTCTCGATCGCGCGCCTGATGGAGCT
>CAVAUD010000114.1:0-1245 GCA_963591565.1 bacterium | reverse complement strand
CCTACTGGATGAACATCGCGTCGCCGAAGGAGAGGAAGCGGTACTTCTCGTCAATGGCGGCCTGGTAGGCGGCCATGATCTGCTCGCGCGTGGCCAGCGCCGAGACGAGCATCATGAGGGTGCTGCGCGGCACGTGGAAGTTGGTGATCAGGCCGTCGACCACGTGGAAGGTGGAGCCGGGCATGAGGAAGAGGTTGGTCTTCTCGTCGGCGCGGGCCGTGATGTCGCCGGTGCCGCAGACCGCGGCCGAGTCGCCGGCGGTCTCGAAGCGGCGAGCCGTGCAGGCCGGGTCGTGGGCGGCAGCGGCCGCGTCCCAGGCGCTCTCGAGCGAGCGCACCGACGTCGTGCCCACCGCGATAACCCTGTGACCTGCGGCTTTGGTCGCGTGAACCGCGTCGACGACGGACTGGGGCACGTGGTAGCGCTCGGTGTGCATGACGTGGGTCGTGGGGTCGTCCTCGGTCACCAGGCGGAAGGTGTCGATGCCCACCTCGAGCTCGACGCAGGCCCAGTTGACGCCCTTGTCGCGCAGGCGCTCGATGAGCTCGGGCGTGAAGTGCAGGCCCGCGGTGGGCGCGGCGGCGGAGTGCTCCTCCTGCATGGCGTAGACCGTCTGGTACTTCTCGGGGTCGCCCTCGTAGCTCGTGATGTAGGGCGGCAGAGGCACGTGGCCGGCCGCGTGAATGGCCTGGTCAAGGGTGTAGGGCGTGCCGTCGGCGGCCGCGCCCACGGGCTCGAAGCGCACCAGGCGCCCGCCCTTCGAGCCCTCGACGAAGTCGACGATCGTGCCCGTCAGGACCACCGGCGCCGAGTCCGGCGCGTGCAGCCCGCCCGCGCGGTACTCGATCACGGTGCCCGGCTGCTTCAGGCGCTTACCGGGGTTGACCAGGCATTCCCAGACGTGGCCCAGCGAGTCGAGGTCTTCTCGCCGCTTGAGCAAGAGGGTCTCGGCGACGCCGCCGGTCCCGCGCTTCTTGCCCACCAGGCGCGCCGGCATGACGCGGGTCTGGTTGGCGACGAGCAGGTCGCCGGGCTCGAGAAGGTCGTAGATGTCGCGGAAGATCTTGTGGGAGACGTCGCCCGTCTCGCGGTCGAGGACGAGCAGGCGGCAGGAGTCGCGCGGCTCGGCCGGGGCCTGGGCAATCAGCTCGTCTGGCAGGGGGTAATCGAAGTCGTCGGTGCGCATGGGTGTCCTTTGCGTTGGGTTTTTCCGCTAGACAGTGTAGCGCGAACGGCCCGGATGGG
>CAVAUD010000113.1:0-6668 GCA_963591565.1 bacterium | reverse complement strand
AGAAGGACGGCCTGCGCGAGATGTTCGTCGACCTCATCGACTCCATGCTGCCCTACCAGGACGAGAAGACCGGCATGTGGCACCAGGTCATCAACCTGCCCAACATCGCCCCCAACTACCTGGAGGAGTCCGGCAGCGCGATCTTTGCCAACGCGATCATGAAGGGCTGCCGCCTGGGCGTGCTTCCCGAGCGCTACTACGCCTATGGCCGCCGCGCCTTCGACGGCGTGTGCGAGACCTGCCTTTCTGAGAAGGACGGCCAGCTGGCGCTCGACAACATCTGCCTGGTCGCGGGCCTGGGCAACAACACCCACCGCGAGGGCACCTTCGACTACTACATGCGCGAGCCCATCGTGAAGAACGACGCGAAGGGCGTGGCGCCGCTGGTCCTGGCCTACATCGAGACCATGAAGCACGACAAGCTCGCCGGCGCCTGCGACCCCATGAGCCCGGCCGGCTGCTGCTCGACCGACGACCCCTGGGGCGGCTACACCCCGGGCATCAACGGAAAGAAGGCGTAGGGCATGGCGGAGAAGAACGTGGAGGTTGCGGGCGCGACGGCGCCGGCGGGCGCGGCCGGCGCCGGGACCGGTCAGGCCACCGGGGCCCTGAGCGTGGGCGTGCGCCTGCACGACCTGCCGGCGGGCACGGTGCCCGAGCGCATCCGCATGGCCGCCGAGCTGGGCTTTACTTGCATCCAGCTGCCGAGCAAGGTGATTTTCACGAGCTACGGCATCGACCGTACGGGCCTCACGCCCGAGTTGGCTGCCGAGCTGCGCGCCGTTCTGGACGAGACGGGCGTGGAGGTCGCGGTTCTCGGCTGCTACAAGAACCTCGCGACGCCCGACGCCGCCCAGCTCGAGGACGTGCTGGAGGAGTACGCCGCCTGCGCACGCTTCGCCGCGCTGCTGGGCGGGGTGCCCGTGGGAACCGAGACGGGCCGCCCCAACGCGGCCAACAAGGTGGCCGACGACCGCTTTAGCGCCGAGGCCCTCGACGCCTTCTGCGCCGGGCTGGCCCGTGCCTGCGCCGCCTGCGAGGAGGCCGGCGTGCCCCTGTTGATCGAGCCGGGCTGGAACGAGGTCGTCAACACCCCGGAGCGCTGCCGCGAGGTCCTCGACCGCGTGAAGTCGCCCGCGCTGGGGGTCATCTACGACGCCGTCTCGCTTCTCCACCCCACGGTCGCCGCAAACGCGCCGCAGGTCGTGGCACGTATGCTCGAACTCAACGGCGAGGCGATCCGCGTGATCCACGCCAAGGACTTCGAGATCGTGGACAACGAGGACTCGGACGGCTGGTGCGACGGCTCGGGCAGCCGACTGGTCTGCCACGGCCCCGCGACGACGGGCAACTTCGACATGGCACAGGTCGCCGCTTGGGCCGCGAAGACCTGCCCGGGCATCTTCTGCGTCATGGAGAACAGCACGCCGGCCGACATGGCGGCCTCGCGCGCGGCCCTTCTCGCCATGGGCTAGGCGGCCGCGGAGACGGGCGTCCGCCCGCGCCGGCTCGCGTCCCGCGCAGCCCGCGCGCCCTTCTCGCCCGCAAGGCATTGACCGGCGGCACCTGCCCGTGCCGCCGACCAGGCCGGACGCCAGCCCCGCGCGGTGTCCGGCCCTTCTTTAACCAAACCACGGCATCGACTGGAGAGGATCTGCCATGGCCATTCACATCATCGAGGAGGCGAACCGCTGCCTGGGGTGCAAGCGCGCGTTCTGCCAGCTTAAGGGTTGCCCGGTGGCGACCTCGATTCCGCAGGTCATCGGCCTGTTTCGCGAGCGCAAGCTCGAGGAGGCGGGCGAGTTGCTCTTCTCCAACAACCCCATGAGCGCCGTCTGCGCGCTGGTGTGCAACCACTCGGGGCAGTGCGAGGGCAGCTGTGTCCAGGGCCGCAAGGGCGCGCCGGTGCACTTCTCGGCCATCGAGAGCTATGTCTCGGCCACCTACCTCGAGCGCACCGTCTTCGAGCGGCCCGAGCCCTGCGGCAAGCAGGTCGCGGTCATCGGGTCCGGCCCGGCGGGCCTCACGGCGGCGATCCAGCTCGCGCAGGCCGGCTGCGGCGTCACCGTCTTCGAGCAGCGCGCAGAGATCGGCGGCGTGCTGGAGTACGGCATCCCGGAGTTTCGCCTGCCGCGCAAGCTCGTCCAGCGCTACCGAGACGTGCTGCAGCAGCTCGGCGTGCGCGTGCGCCCGTCGACGACCATCGGCGGCGCCCTGCACATCGACGACCTCTTGCGCGACGGCTACGACGCGGTCTTTGTGGGCACCGGCACCTGGCGCGCCCGCAAGCTGGGCATTCCCGGCGAGACGCGCGGAGACGTGCTGTACGGCATCGATTACCTGGTCGACCCGGCGAGCTTCGCGGTGGGCGAGAGCGTCGCGGTGATCGGCGCGGGCAACGTGGCGATGGACGTCGCGCGCTCGGCGCTTCGCCACGGGGCGCGCACCGTCACGATCTACGCGCGCTCGCGGCACATCTCGGCCATCTCCGAGGAGGTCGAGCTGGCCGAGCTCGACGGCGCCGAGATCGTCTGCGGCAAGGCGATCTGCGCCATCGACGAGACGGGCCCGGTCTTCAAGACGGCCGTCTTTGACGAGGAGGGCCAGGTCACGGGCTACGAGGACGAGCTCGACCACGCGGCGGCCGACACGGTCATCATCGCCGCGTCGCAAAAGCCCAAGGACAAGCTGGTGCTCACGACCGACGGCCTGACCGTCGACGAGCGCGGCCTTCTCGAGGTGGACGAGCACGGCATGACCAGCGTGCCGGCCGTCTTTGCCGCCGGCGACGTCGTCAACGGGCCGCTCACGGTGGTCCACGCCGTCGCGGGGGCCAAGCGGGCCGTCGCGGGGATCAAGGAGTACCTGGGGATCGCGTAGGACGGACGTCCTTCTCGCCGTCGCTGCTCTTGTAAGTCACATCAAATTTGAAAGGACCTTCTCGTTTTGAAACCGCTGCTCGTTATGCGTGAGGAAAGACAAACCATCGACTGGGGCCACACGGTGCTTCGTTACGCGATTTATATCGTGGGCCTGTTCTGTATCTCGACGGGCACGGTGCTGCAGACCGCCTCTGGCCTGGGCGTCGCGTCGCTGACCTGTTTCGCGACCTTCGCGGCGCGCGCGACCGGCACCACGCTGGGCTTCATGATCGCGCTCACCTACGCGATCTACATCGGCTGCCAGGCGCTTATCCTGCGCCGACGCTTCCAGGCGCGCATCCTGCTCGAGATGGTCTTCGCCTTCTCGATGGGCTACCTCGTCGACCTCATCAGCTCGATCATCACGGTGAGCCCGCAGGGAATCGTGGCGCAGGTCGTGTGCATGTGCTGCGCCCTGGTGGTCACGGCCTTCGGCGCGTCGCTCATGGTCGACATGGAGATCGTCCCCAACGCGCCCGACGGCCTGGTGCAGGTGGCGTCCGAGGCCCTGGGCACGAGCTTCGGCAACGTGAAGGTCGTCTTCGACGTGAGCCACGTCGCGGTCTCGATCGTGGGGTCCCTCTTGCTGTTTGGCGACATCTCGGGCTTTGGCCTCACGACGATCGTCTCGGCCCTGTTCCTGGGGCGGATCATCAACGTCATCATGGGCACCGTGGGGCAGCGCGCGCAGGCGGCCGTCTGGGCGTAAACGGGGAGTTTCGCGGCCACGCGCTGCCGGGGGCGCGGGGCTATACTGACGCAGGCTACGACGACAAGGGCCGCCGCAACCGCTATATGGATTGTCGGCATAAGGAAGGACCTTCTCGCCTTGAAACCCCTGCTCGTCACAAAGGAAGATAAGACCGCGGACTGGGGCCGCACGGCGCTTCGCTACGCGATCTACGCCGTGGGGCTCTTTTGCATCTCGACGGGCACGGTGCTGCAGACGGCCTCTGGCCTGGGCGTTTCTTCGCTGACCTGCTTCGCGACCTTTGCCGCGCGCGTTGGCGGGACGTCTTTGGGGTTCATGATCACGGCCTCATACGCGGTCTACATCGTGATCCAGGCGCTCATCTTGCGCCGGCGCTTCCAGGCCCGGATCTTGCTCGAGATGCTGGTCGCCTCTGCGATGGGCGCCCTGGTTGACCTCTTGAGCCTGGTCATCACGGTTGACCCGCAGGGTTTTCCGGCCCAGGTCCTGTGCATGTGCTGCTCGATCTGCGTCACGGCGGTGGGCGCGGCCCTTATGGTCGACATGGAGATCGTCCCCAACGCGCCCGACGGCCTGGTCCAGGTCATCAGCGAGACCCTGCGCGCGCCGTTTGGCCGCATCAAGGTGATCTTCGACGTGAGCCACGTCGTGGTGTCGATCCTGGGGTCGCTCGTGCTGTTTGGCGACATCGACGGTTTTGGCCTGACGACCGTGGCCTCGGCGCTTTTGCTGGGCCGCGCGATCAACGTCGTCATGCGCACCCTCGGCGCCCGCGCCCGTCGCGCCGTCTTTGGCGAGGAGTAGGCCGGCCGATAGGGTCACGAGAGCCCGCGGACGAATAAAAAATGCGATAGACGGGTGCACTCGGGCGATTTTACGGGCAGAGGGCGGTCTCGGCCACTTGCCAACTGGGGTTTTGTGGGCGATAAGGGGCCCGGCTACTCGCCGAGACGCGATAGTGCACCCGTCTTTCGTCGTTATTTTTTGCGGACCCGGTGAAACGCGGCGATTGCGGCGGCGCCGACGGCTGCGGCCCCGAGGATGGGGGCCGCTGCGCCTGCGATTGCAGCCGCGCCGGCGGCCGAGCCGCTGTTGGAGTCGCCGTTAACCACCCGGATGCGCCCCGCGCCTGTCGCGTCGCCGTATTGCTCGCCGATGGTTCCCGCGAGGGTTTCCCGTACATAGCTGAGCAGGCATTCGTTGTCGAGGCCGATCGCGACCGCGTCCGCGGCGTTCGCGGGCACGGGCATGCTCCAGCCGCCGCCTACCAGCATCCCCTTGGGCATGGCGATGGTGTAGCGGCCCTCGGGATCGACGTCCTTGCCGTTAAGCCGGGCGTCCTTGACGCGCCGCTCGCCTTCGATCGAGACAAACCCAATGGTCGATGGCGAGACGACCAGCGGAGTCTCGATGTCGGTGCGCACGGTGTAGCTAAAGCCGTCGCTGACCTGCAAAAGGCGCGCCTCGGGCTCGGGCAAAAGGGCGCAGGCGACCTCAAGCACGTCGAGAAGGTGCTGCCCCGAGACCTCGAGCGCGCAGATCTGCCTGTTGCAGGCGAGCGCGGCGAGAACATCGCGGCGAGTGACGGTGCCGCGCGCAATGTCGGCGCAGATGCCGAAGCCGTCGTAAAGGGCGACGTCGCAGTCGACGCCGGCTCTCTTGGCGGCGTCCAGGATGGCGTCGGCGACAAGATCGCCGAGGTTCGTCTCGCCGAGCCACGTAGCCTGCGAGCCGTCCGCGGCAAGGGCGGCGAGGTCGACCTCGGAGATCGCAACCGTTTCTCCGGCCAGCTCATCTACCTGCGCGTCAAGGTCGGCCACGCGGGCAGCGACATCCTCGTCGATCCCGTCCCACGAGGTAACGACCTCGCCCGTCACGCCGGTGGCCACCACGGACGCCGTGGCCGTTCTCGCCGTGGGGTCGATCTCGATCCTCGAGAAGCCAAGGAACTTCGAGCCCGCCTGCACGACGGGGACCTCGTCGCCGTCCTTGTTCTTGACGGCCTGCACGTAGGCCTGGTGCGTGTGCGCGTCGATGACCGCGTCGATGCCGTTGGTCTGCGCGACCAGCGTGTCGCTGCGCCAGATCCGGGGGCTCCAGCTTTGGCCGAGATGGGCGAGAAGCACGACGTAGTCGGCCTGCCCATCGCCACGCGCGCCGTCCACGGCCGCCTGAACCGCCGCGTAGAGCTTCTCGCCGGTCTCGTCGATGGCGAAGTCGTAGATGAACTCGCCGGCGTCGTTCTTGAAGGTGGCCGACTTGCCGCGGGTCGTCGGCGTGGTGACGCCGACGTAGGCCACGCGGATCGGCTCGGCGCCGGCCGGGTACTCGATGACGTGGTAGGGCTCAAAGACGCACGCGCCGCTGGCGTCGGTGAAGTTGCAGCAGGTGTACGCCGCGCCCTCGGTGGCCGCCAGCTCGCGGAGCCGGTCGATGCCGTAGTCGAACTCGTGGTTGCCGGGCACGATGACGTCGTAGCCGCAGGCGGCCACGGCCTGGGCGGGGATGTCGCCTTGGGTGAGGCTCGCCGTGGGGTTGCCCTGCACGATGTCGCCCGCGTCCACGATCGTCACGCGGTCGCGGCCGTGCTCCTCGCGCTGGGCCGCGGCGTAGCCGGCCAACGCCGCGTAGCCGAGCTTGGTCACCGGGTTCTCGAGCGACCCGTGCACGTCGTTGGTGCCGATGACGACGATCTTCTCCTGCGACGCCCCGTCGGACGAGGCCTGCTCGCCGCGCGCCGTCGCGCCCGGCCCGGCGAGCGAAACCGTCAGGCTCGCGAGCACGGTGCCCGCCCCGGCCAAAAAATCCCTGCGCGATAGGTCGATGGTTCTCATGAGGCCTCTTCTATCCCTCGGCTGTTCTCCCGACAAGTCTAGCAGCGCAGCCGAGAAGGGCGCTCTTCTCGGCACACAAAACGCGCCCTCCTCCCGGCCGGGAAGAGGGCGCGTCGCGTTGCTGCGTCTAGGCAAATGCCCCAGGCCTTAGAGGCCGAGGAGCTCCTTGACCTTGGCGATGATGGCCTCGTCGGTGGCGTT
>CAVAUD010000112.1:0-6686 GCA_963591565.1 bacterium | reverse complement strand
CGCCGGCCTTGACCTGGACGCCGCCCCCAACGCGCCCTTGGGTACCTGGTCCACGGCCGATGCCCCGGTGCCTCCCGCCTGGGAGCGGTAGGGGTGGAGACGCTCCTTTCCACCTTCGCGGCCAGCGTCGCTTCTCCGTACAACCTGGCCTACGCGGTGGCGATCGTGCTCATGTTCGCGCGGCCGAGCGGGGCCGCGGGGCGCAGCGCCGGTGCCGCTGCGGTCGGCCTGTTGGGGCGCCTGTGTGTGGCGCTGGGAATCGTCTGGGTCCTGGGCACCGCTTCTGACCTGGTGTTTCCCAACTCGATTACCTGGACGATGCTGCCGGCCCTGGCCTGTTGCGCGCTCTTTCGCGATTTCCCTCTGCCGGTGCGCGTCATGCGCGTCTCGGTGCTTATGTGCTCGTGGATCTACTCGCTTGCCGCGGCGGAGGTTGTGAACGCGCAGGTCAACGGCGGCATCTGGATGGCTGCGCTGGTCTCGCTGGCCTACATGGCGGCGGTCGCGGCGATCCTGTGGGCCCTTGAGTCCGGCTGCCACATCGACGACGATGACGTCACCTTCACCATGGCCCTGCCCGTTGTCGTGGTTTGCGCGTCGGGCCTGATCTCGCGCTCGATCCTGTACCTGCGCAGCGATTTTGGCGTCGACCACTACACGGTTAGCACGCTCGAGAGCATCCTTTCTTGCATAAACGGCCAGCTAGCCGAGCTGGTTGTCTACTTCGCCGTCCTGCGCCTGGTGCGCGGCTTCAACGAGCGCCGCCGCCTTCAGGCCGAGCGCCACCTCATGGAGAGCCGCCTTTCGGCCCTCTCGGCCTACCGCGAGAGCGGCGAGAGCCTGCGCGTCCTGCGCCACGAGGTCAAGAACCAGTACGCCTACATCAAGATGCTGCTCGAGCAGAAGGACTACGAGCGCGCCGAGGAGTTCTTTGGCGAGATGTCCATGCGCGCGAACCCCACCTTCCTCCATGTGAACACAGGAAACGCCCTGGTAGACGATATCGTGAACCTCGAGCTTTCCCGCGCCACGGCGGCGGGCGTCGACGTTGACTCGCGCATCGCGGTGCCGGCCAGCCTGCCCTTCGAGGAGATCGACCTTGCCAGCGTTTTGATGAACCTTCTCGACAACGCCATCGAGGCCTGCGCGAACGTCTCGCCGGCCGAGAAGTGCATTCACCTGGCCTTGGTTGCCGATCAAGGGTCGCTGCTGATCACGGTCTCGAACCCGGCGCAGGCAGCCCCGCGCGCCAGCGACGCCGGCGGTCTTCTCACCACCAAGGACGACGCGGCCCTGCATGGCTACGGGACGGCCATCATCAAGAAGATCGCCGAGAAGTACGACGGCGTGGCCGATTTCTCGTTTGCGGGCGGCACGTTTACCGCTAAGGTGATGCTCTCATTGCACGGGGAGTAATTGGGGAGACACGCATGCTTCAGTTTCATGTGGCCGTCTGCGACGACGAGGCCTTTGCCGCGTCGTCGATCGCGCAGGCGGCCGAGCACAACCTGGGCCGCTTGGGCGCCGAGGTCAAAATCGAGACGTTCAACGGGGCGGAAGCCCTGGCCAAGCGCCTGGACGAGGTGAGCTTCGACCTCATCTTGCTGGACATCGAGATGCCCGGCATCGACGGCATCCAGTTCGCGCGGGCGCTGCGCGAGGCCGGCGCCAAGACCGAGATCGTCTTTGTCTCGAACTCCGAGGACCGCGTTTTTGAGTCGCTGCCGCTGCGGCCGCTGTCCTTCGTGCGCAAGAGCCACTTTGCCGAGGACATGGCCACCGCGATGACCGCCTTCGTGAAGGCGTGGAAGACCCGCAGGTCAGACCGCGTGATCACGGTCAAGATGGCCCACAGCATGGGTACTTTCTCGGTCGACGAGATCCTCTACATCGAGGCCCGCGGTCGAGACAAGCTCGTCCACATGCAGGGCGGCCGTGTCGAGACGGTGCTCGTGACCCTCGACGAGCTGGGAGAGAAGCTCGAGCCGCTGGGCTTTTGCCGCGTGCACAAGGGCTTCATCGTGAACTTCGCCCATGTCGACCAGCTGAGCTCGAAGGGCCTGCAGGTGGGCGACGAGCTCATTCCCATCAGCCGCTCGAAGGTGGGCGACGTCAAGCTGGCCTACATGGAGTTTTTGGCCAAGAAAAACGCCGTCATGATGTAGCGCCGCCGGATTCGGTGGGCTCTGACGAGCCTCTTTGCCGTCCTCATTCCAAAAAAGACGATATTGGGAAGCCAAATTGGAATATGGCGAGAAGACCGCGTGTTTGACCGTTGGCCAACTGGGCTTTCTTGCCGGCTTAGGCCTGTTGCGACCTGTTTTGCGGAATTGGCCACCCAATATCGTCTTTTTTACTGGCGCCTTGCCCAATGTCGCGCGTATGGTCCCGTCCGAGAAAACCGCCGCGCCGTTCGCCGGCGAAACGCAACCGTTCGCCGGCGGCCAAAAACTGCAGGTCGTGACGCAAACCGCGCATCTTGTGCGCGCCGGGGCGCCGTGCGCGACACGTCTCGCAGTTTGTGCGGCGTCTGAAAACGGCCCAAACCTGCCCCCTATTGTTTGACCTGGAGGTTTGTACGTTGCCCTCCGGACTTCCCTTGTGAAAGCCGGCTCCTCTTCCCGCCGGCTTTCATCCTGGAGGTGCCCGGGGCAACAACAGTCACAATCCATGAAAACATGGGAAGGGAAGGAAGAACGTGAAGAGAATCAACGCAACACGCAGGAGCTTTGTCCTCGGCACCGCCGCGGCCGCCGTCATGGCCGGCCTCGCCGGCCTGACCGGCTGCAACGCCGGTAGCTCCTCCAAGAAGACCGAGTCGGTCATGAGCGCCGCGACCCCGGCTTCCGAGAACGAGTACTACAAGAGCGACTACGCCTACACCGTCGACGGCGAGAAGAAGCTCGTGGCCGACGAGGCCGAGTCCTTCGCCAACGCCGTCGGCGAGGGCATCGTCCTTCTGCGCAACGAGGGCGCCGCGCTGCCGATCTCTGCGGCCGACGGCCAGGTCGTCGTCTTTGGCAACGCCTCGACCTACATGACCGGCATCGACACCTGCCTCAAGGACGCCGGCTTCACCTTTAACGACGCGGCCCTGGACTTCTACGCCAACGGCACCCAGAACGTCAACAGCTGGCAGGTCAACGAGAACCCCTGGGCAGACGTCGAGGCCTCCGGTTTCCTGGCCGGCGCCAACGGCATCGCCCTGGTCTTCATCGGTCGCCGCGACCACGAGGGCTGCGACGCCCAGTGGTACAAGGACCACGACTACCTGGCCCTTTCTGCCGAGGAGAAGGAGATGCTCAACGGCGTCGCCGCTCTTCGCCGCGCCGGCACCTTCTCTAAGATGATCGTCTGCGTGACCACGTCCAACAACGTGAGCTGGGCCGACGGCGAGTGGTCCGACGCCATCGATGCCCTTTTGTGGTTCGGCAACATCACCTCGACCGGCTACTCCTCGCCCCTGGCCGGCACCCCTGTCCTGGTCGACGTCCTGACCGGCGCCGTTAACCCCTCGGGTCGCCTTGCCGACTCCGTCTACAAGGACAACCAGGCCATCCCCGCCATGGCCAACTTCGGCCGCATCGACGCCGATCTCTCCAAGGTCTCGGCCGACGTCCTGCAGCAGGTCACCGACGACTGCGACAAGTGGACCCCGGCCCAGTTCTACGGTGACCACTGGCGCCACGAGTACGTCTACGCCGAGGGCATCTACGTGGGCTATCGTTACTACGAGACCCGCTATGAGGACAAGGTCCTTGGCCAGGGCAACGCCGGCGACTTCGACTACTCCAAGGTCGTCGCCTACCCGTTTGGCTCGGGCCTGTCCTACACCACCTTCGAGTACTCCGACTTCTCCGTCGAGGAGGGCGCCGATGCCTTCACCGTCAACGTCACGGTGAAGAACACCGGCTCCGTCGCCGGCAAGCACGCCGCCTGCGTCTACGTCCAGTCCCCCTACACCGACTACGACAAGAAGAACGGCGTCGAGAAGGCGTCGATCGAGCTCAAGGGCTACGAGAAGACCAAGCTCCTCGACCCCGGCGCCTCCGAGCAGCTCGCCATCAAGGTCTCTAAGCGCGAGCTGGCCTCCTACGACGCCAACAACGCCAAGACCTACATCGTCGACGACGGCGACTACTACTTCGCGGTCGCCGGCTCCTCCCACGAGGCCCTGAACAACGTCCTGGCAGCCAAGGGCAAGACCGCGGCCGACGGCATGACCGCCGAGGGTTCCGACGCCTTCGTGTGGGTCTGGTCCAACCCCGACTTCGACGCCACGACCTTCTCGACCTCCGTCACCGGCGCCCAGATCACCAACGTCTTCGACTCCGTGGACCCCAAGCTCAACGAGGACATCAAGGACGAGAACTCCAGCATCGTCTATCTCTCCCGCGCCGATTGGGAGGGCACCTTCCCCAAGGAGGCCGTCAAGCTCGTCTACACCGATGACCTGGTGAAGAAGGCAAGCCCCATTCGTTACCAGGCCGGCTCGGGCGACGCGTCGAGCGTTCCTACCCACGAGTTCGGCAAGGACAACAAGGTCATGCTCGTCGACATGCACGGCAAAGACTATGACGACGCCGACTGGGAGAAGATCGTCTCGACCCTCACCTACGAGGAGATGGTCGACTTCATCAACGACCCGACGGTCTGCCTGCCCAAGATCGGCAAGCCCAAGGCCGAGGCCGGCAACGGCTCCCAGGGCTGGGGCACCACTTTCTGCGTCTCTGGCC
Organism: bacterium; assembly: GCA_963591565.1. Taxonomy (GTDB): domain Bacteria; phylum Actinomycetota; class Coriobacteriia; order Coriobacteriales; family Atopobiaceae; genus Paratractidigestivibacter. The sequence continues at coordinate 1,950 of CAVAUD010000112.1, read as the reverse complement.
TCACCGGCCAGCAGTACTGCTCGAAGGAGACCACGGCGGCCACCTTCAACACCGAGATCCACGAGGCAATCGGCCGCCTGACCGGCGAGAACCTCCTGCACTCCTCGACCAACGAGAACAAGAACGTCGTCCTGTACGGCTGGTCCTGCGACACGCACCGCACCCCGTACTCGGGCCGCAACTTCGAGTACTTCTCCGAGGACCCCTACCTGGGCGGTCGCGCCTGCGCCGAGGAGACCGCGGCCTCTGTGGCCAAGGGCGTCGTCATGTGCACCAAGCACTGCGCCGGCAACGACCAGGAAGAGTACCGCCACGGCGTTCCCTCCTGGGCAAACGAGCAGACCCTTCGTGAGATCTACCTGCGCCAGTTCGAGAAGGCCATCGTCGAGGGCAAGTCCAACGGCACGATGACCGGCTTCAACCGCCTGGGCATGATGTGGACCGGCGAGAACAAGGCCTTCCTCAAGGGCTTCCTCGAGGGCGAGCTGGGCTACAAGGGCATCAACCTCACCGACCAGTTCGAGTCTTCCTGCATGGACGCCCCCGACGGTCTTCTCGCCGGCAGCCACGCCTGGCTGGGCTCCTCGCGCATCGGCAACAACGGCGTCTGCAAGGGCGTGCTTCTCCAGGACGACTACAAGAACGACCCCGTTATCCAGGATGCCCTGTTCGAGGCTATTCACCGCAACCTGTACAACTACGCCAACTCCTCCTGCATCAACGGCCTGACCAGCGACTACAGCTTCGTCGGCGACAACCCGATCGCCACCGCCTACTCCACGGGCGCCGCCGCCTCCTTCTACGGCGACAAGAAGTTCTCGGCCATCAAGAGCGGCTTCTTCTCGACGACCCGCATCGTGGGCACCTACGAGCTCGCCGAGGACGGCACTTTGACCCTGACCCCCGACGACGGCGACGCGATCACCGCCAAGCCCGACGACGCCGGCCTCATCACCTGGGAGTTCCCGGCCGGCAAGGCCCCGATCGTCAACGTCATCTCGCTCTACGACCTGGCGACGGCCTACAACGCGGCCTTCGGCACCAAGTACAAGACCGGCGACAACCCCAGCTTCAAGCTGAGCTTCGTGAGCGGCGAGAAGGCCGCGACCGGCTCCGACCCCTCCGACGTCGAGTTCCACTACGGCGACAAGGTCAAGATGCCCGAGTGCCCCTACTCCGGCACCAACCTGGTCTTCGCCGGCTGGTCGGTTGACGGCGACGTCGTCGAGGCGGGCGAGGAGCTCGAGGTCGCCTCTTATGCCGACCTCACCGCCGAGGCCACCTTCACCAAGCTGGCCCTGGCGACCGCGACCACGCGCGACGGCTACTTCTTCACCGTCAACCAGGGCGCGGGCATCCCGATGGTCATCTACGCCGACGGCACCGTCGAGCTCGACCGCTGGAAGGGCTATGTCTTCCAGGGCACCTGGGCCGTCGAGGGCTCCGGCTCGGGCGCGGGTACCCTGGCCATCTCCAACGAGTCCGGCCAGCTCGTCGCCGCAACCGAGAAGAGCGGCAAGCTCGTCTACGAGCAGGACGGCTACCAGTACGACTGGAACCAGCCCGACATGGGTTACGGCAGCGGCGTCTTCTTGACCTCGATGACCCACACCATCGACCTCGATGAGTTCACGAAGGCCTACAACGAGGCCAACGGCACGAGCTACACCTCGATGGGCGTCAAGACCGGAACCGCGGCGTTCGCCTCCCAGGAGAGCGGCGAGCCCAAGTCGACCTTCTAGGCCGGCTAACCCGACCCCTTCTGCCGGGTCGCCCGACCTCCCCGGGCGGCCCGGCCTTCTCCCTGCTAGAACACATCCGGAAATCGGAGTTTCACCTATGGCTTCTCCCAGCACCAACGCGCCCGCCGGCGCGAAGAAGAGGCGCGGGCCCCTGCGCATCGTGGGCATCGTGGTCTCGGCCATCGTGGCCGTGGTCATGGTGGGCGTC
>CAVAUD010000111.1:0-6701 GCA_963591565.1 bacterium | reverse complement strand
TCGGCCGCGTCGCTGATGTCCTTCTGGACAAGCAGGTCTGCCAGCGCGTTGTCGAACGCGATGTCGAAGACGGCGTTGACGCTCGAGACCTTGGCGTTTAAGCCCGCCAGCTCGCGAACATCGGCCAGCTCGGACGAGAAGGCCATGATCTCTTGGCGCGCGATGCCCAGCGCGTGGTTGGCGTCGCCCAGGCGCGAGTGCTTGACCACGCTGGTGATGAGGCCCCCGCCCAGGATGTCGACGATGCCCCAGCGCTGCGCGGAGTCCAGCGAGTCGGCCGCGTCGCGCAGCGCGTCCAGCGCCCGCTGACCTGCGGCGATGGCCTCGTCGATCTCTTTCACCCTGTCGTACATGGCTTCTCCCCCACCCGGCCGCGCGACCCGCGGCGCCAACGGTCTTCTCAGTATATAAGTGACGCCGGAATGCGGGGCTCGAGGGCTTTCGGGGGCCAAAACACTGCCGTTTGAAATCCCGAGCGACTTTTTCCACTTTAAATCCCGGTTTGCCAAGTAGCCGAGAAGTTCGCGCTCTCGCCAACTGGGCAAACGTAAGGGCAAAACGGTCGGCTACTCGGCGAAGTCAAATTTAAAATGGAAAAAATCGTTCGGGATGTCTGAGAAGGGTCTCGCGGGGCCAAAATCGGCCGTCGGCGCCCCCAAATCCGCTCTCGACCCGACCCCGACCGGCCCCAAACCCCTCCGCGTCGCACCCCGACCGGCCCGAAGCCCTCTGGTAACCCGCCTTTTACATCACTGGTTGGAAAACTGGGGTGACCGCGGCGGGCGTTGGCGCGATAATGGCGGGGTTGCATGCAATCGCGGCCGGTTCGCCGGCGAGAAAGAAGGGGACATCATGCTCAGAATCGGACTGCTTACCAGCGGCGGAGACTGCCAGGCCTTGAACGCCACCATGCGCGGCATCGTGAAGACCATCCTGCACAACTCCAAGGAGAAGGTCGAGATCTACGGCTTCGAGGACGGCTACCAGGGCATGATCTACGGCCGCTACCGCGAGCTGACCGGCAGCGACTTCTCGGGCATCCTCACCAAGGGCGGCACCATCCTGGGCACCTCGCGCACCCCCTTCAAGCTGCTCGACACGCCCGAGGCAGACGGCGTCGAGAAGGTCCCGGCGATGATCGCCACCTATAAGAAGCTCAAGCTCGACTGCCTGTTCATGCTGGGCGGCAACGGCTCGACCAAGACGGCCAACCGCCTGCGCGAGGAGGGCCTGAACGTCATCGCGCTGCCCAAGACCATCGACAACGACACCTACGGCACCGACATGACCTTTGGCTTCACGAGCGCCATCGACGTCGCCACCCGCTGCATCGACGACATCCACACCACCGCCTCCAGCCACGGGCGCGTCTTTGTCATCGAGATCATGGGCCACAAGGTGGGCTGGATTCCGCTGTACGCCGGTGTCGCCGGCGGCGCCGACGTCATCTTGATCCCCGAGATCCCCTACGACATGGACAACGTCGTCAAGGCCATCGAGGATCGCGACAAGAACGGCGGGCGCTTCTCCATCGTCGTCGTCGCCGAGGGCGCCATCTCGAAGGAGGAGGCGGCGATGAAGAAGAAGGCGTACAAGGCCAAGGTCGCCGCGCGCGTCAAGCCCTCCGTCGCCTACGACATCGCCGAGGAGATCGCCGCCCGCACCGGCCGCGAGATCCGCGTCGCCGTTCCCGGCCACACCCAGCGCGGCGGCGCGCCGGACGCCCAGGACCGCATCTTCGCGACCCAGTGCGGCGTCGAGGCGGCCCGCGGCTGCCTCGAGGGCCAGTACGGCTACATGATCGCGCAGAAGAACGGCCAGATGGTCCGCGTGCCTCTGGAGGACGTGGCCGGCAAGCTCAAGTACGTCGACCCCGACAGCGACCTCGTGCGCGAGGCCAAGCTTTTGGGCATCAGCTTCGGCGACGAGTAGCGCGGGCGGGCCCCGATGCTTTCCGAATGGTTCTCTGGCTTCTGCGCGGCCGTCGCCGCCTGGGATGACCAGGCCATCTTCCTGCGGCTTCTTCTCGCCACGTTGGTCGGCGTCGTCATTGGCCTCGACCGCGAGTACCGCAACAAGGGGGCCGGCATCAAGACGCACGTGCTGGTGTGCCTGGGCTCGGCCATGACGATGATCGTGGCCGAGTACGTCGCCATGACCTTCCCCGAGGCGCGCGGCGACGTCAACCGCATCGGCGCGCAGGTCGTCTCGGGCGTGGGCTTTTTGGGCGTGGGCACGATCATCGTCACGCACCGCAACGAGGTCCGCGGCCTCACGACGGCGGCCGGCCTGTGGGCCTGCGCCTGCATCGGCCTGGCGGTGGGCATCGGCTTTGTCGAGGCGGCGCTGATCGCGATGCTGTTCGTGGTGCTCACCTTCTGGGCGCTGCGCGGGCTCGACAAGTGGCTGCACGACAACGCGAAGACCTTCGACCTCTACGTCGAGCTCGAGAGCCACAGCGACGTCAAGGAGTTCCTCAAGAAGCTGCACGCCTGGGAGTGCGAGTACTCGGACTTCTCGCTGACGAAGGGGATCTCTGGCGGGCAGAACTGCGCGGTCACGGTGACCATCACGCTGCGCCAACCGGGCCGCAAGCAGGCCTTTATTGACGCGATTCAGCTTCTGGACTTCGTGAGCTACTGCGACGAGCTTTAGGTTTTGGTTTTGGGGCGGCCGCGCGATGGGGCGAGAAGGTCCCCGCGCGGCCGCCTGATTGGTTAGAACTTTGATTCTGTGGAGCGGAGACGTTCATGATTGGTGACCTGGGGTTTTCTTTGACCGACGCGGCGCTGGGAGCGGGCGAGCAGCGCCAGGCCGCGCTGGCGGGCGTGGCCGAGTGCGTGCTGGGGCAGATCGATCGCCCCTACCCCTGCGCCGAGCGACAGACCCTTGGCGGCCCCGACGAGCTGGAGCTTCCCATCGAGCGTTTCCCGGTGTTCTACGGGTCCTTCGACTGGCACTCGTGCGTGCACTCGCACTGGACGCTCGTACGCATGCTGAGCTGCGGCGGGTTTGACGCGGCGGGCGAGGCCGGGGGCGGTACCGGGGCCGGCGCCGGCGACCTCGAGGCCCGTATCGTGGCGCAGCTCGAGAAGAGCTTCTCGCCGGATGCCCTGGCCGCCGAGGCCAAGAGCTGGGCCGAGAAGGTCCCCGCCTGGGAGGAGAAGCCCTACGGGTGGACCTGGCTGCTGGCGCTGGACCAGGAGCTCGGCCGTTTGGCCGCGGGCGACGTGCGGCACGCGGCCGCCGCGGCCGGCTGGCGCGAGGCCCTTCTCCCCTTGCGCGACGTCATGTACCAGCGCGTTATTGGTTGGCTCGAGGGGCTTTCGCTGGCCGCGCGCACGGGCACGCACTCCGACACGGCGTGGAACCTCGCGATGGCGCACGACTACGCGGCCGCCACGGGCGACGAGCGCCTGGCCGGCCTGGTGAACGACAGCGCGCGGCGCCTCTTTGCCCACGACACCTGCGCGCCCGTCGCCTACGAGCCCAACGCCGACACGTTTACCTCGGCGGTCTTGAACGAGGCCGCCTGCATGGCGCGCGTCCTGGACGCCGCCGAGTACGAGGCTTGGCTCGCCGCCTACCTGCCGCAGCTCTTCTCGGCCGACTTCGCGTCTCCCCTAATCTCCGATCTGCCCGGCAGGTGGGACGGCTCGGGCTACCTTGAGGTCCACACCGTGGCCCTTCCCACCTCCCGTGGCCTGGCCGCACGCGACGCCGCCGCGGCGCTGTCGGACGGCACGGCCAAGGAGCGCCTGGCCGCCGAGGCCGCCCGCTGGGTCACCGACGGCGTCAACGACGTCCAGCTCTCGGGCTACCTGGCCGACCACTGGGTGGGCAGCTTCGTCTGCGCGGCCCTTCTCGGCGGCGAGGCGCGCTAGAATAGCCGGGTGGCAACCGGTTACCAACATATCTCCCACGGCTTCGAACCCGTCTTTAGCAAGAGCTCGCGCGTTTTGGTGCTGGGCTCTTTTCCTTCTGTGGCGAGCCGGGCCAACGAGTTCTACTACGGGCACCCGCAGAACCGCTTTTGGCGCGTTCTCGCAGGTTGTTTGGGGTGCGAGGCGCCTCAAACCATAGCCGAGAAACGCGCGATGCTGTTGGATAACGGCATCGCCTTGTGGGACGTCATCGCCGAGTGCGACATCAAAGGTTCAAGCGATTCGAGCATCAAGAACGTGCGCGCGAACGACGTCGCGGGCCTGATTGGCGGCAGCGACGTGCGGGCCGTTATCTGCAACGGGGCGACGGCCGGGCGGCTCTACCGCCGCTACCTGGAGTACCTGTGCGGGATGCCCGCGCAGGTCCTTCCGTCGACGAGCCCGGCCAACGCGGCCTGGGACCTCGAGCGGCTGAGCGCGCGCTGGGGGCAGGGACTTGAGGAGGCGCGACAGGCCTCGGCGACTCCGCGCGCCGCCGCTGTCGCGGCCCGAAAGGCTCCGGCCGCCACCGACTACGGCACGCACCGCTCGATGCAGGGCAACAAGGGACGCGACACCAAGCCCGAGCTGCTCGTTCGCCAGGAGCTGCGCGCGGCGGGCCTCACCGGTTACCGCCTGCAGTGGCACGTGCCGGGCCGTCCCGACATCGCTTGGCCGGGCAAGAAGGTTGCCTTGTTCATCAACGGCTGCTTCTGGCACCGGTGCCCGCGCTGCAACCCCTCGACGCCCAAGAAGAACACCGAGTACTGGGACGCAAAGTTCGCCCGCAACGTTGAGCGCGACCGCGAGAACCTGGCCGCGCTGGCCGCCGACGGCTGGCGCGTCCACGTCATATGGGAATGCGAGCTCAAGAAAGCCGCGCGCGAGGCGACTTTCGCCGCCCTTCTCCCCCAACTCGAGGCCGAGCTGGGCAAAAACGGGTCGCTCTGAGCGACGCGGTCGAGGGCCCAGAACGCGACCCCGAAGCTGCCTTCCCTACCCCAGCGCGACCGAATCGGCGCCGTCGATGACGAGGTCGGCGTTGTAGAAGGCGAGAAGGGCGTCGATGCCCAGGGCCACGTCGCGGGCGCCGGCGGTCTCGTAAGTCGAGTGCATGGCCAGCTGGGGCAGGCCGACGTCGACGCCGTGCATGGATACCTGCATGTTCGAGAGGTTGCCCAGGGTTCCGCCGCCCGCCATGTCGCTGCGGTTGGCGAAGGTCTGGTACGGCACGCCGGCCTGCTCCAGCACGGCGACCAGGGCCGCGCGGCTAAAGGCGTCGGTGCAGTAGTGCTGGTTGGCGGCCTCCTTGATGACCAGGCCGCGGTTGAGCCAGCAGCGGTTGGCCTCGTCGTGCTTCTCGGGGTGGTTGGGGTGGCAGGCGTGCGCGTTGTCGCAGCTCACGAGCATCGAGCGGGCGATCGCCTGCAGGTACTGCTCGCGGGTGGCGCCCAGGTGCGCGGCCACGCGCTCCAGCGAATCGGCCAAGAAGGTCGACATCGCGCCCTGCTTGGTGTTAGAGCCCACTTCCTCGTTGTCAAAGCAGGCGTAGACCAGCACCGACCTGGGGTTTTCTGCGGCGAGAAACGCCTCGAGCGCCGTGAAGGCGCATCCCAGGTCGTCGAGGGCGCGGGCGCTCACGAACTCGCCGGCCGCGCCCCAGACCCTCGGGGCCGTGCGGTTGTACAAGAAGAGGTCGCGCGCCAGGACGTCGGCGGCGTCGACGCCCAGGTCATCGGCAACCATCTGGTCGAAGGAGCCCTCGCCCAGCTCGCCCGCCGAGAAGAGCGCGGGCAGGTCGACGGCGCGGTTGAGCTCGGGAGCACGCCCGGCCTCGCGGTTGAGGTGGATGGCGACGTTGGGGATCAAAGCCACGTCGCGGCCCGAGTCGTACAGGCGGCTCACGACGCGCGAGCCCTCGCGCACCATGACGCGGCCGGCGACGCCCAGCGGGCGGTCCAGCCAGGTGTGGTCGATCGGGCCGCCGTAGACCTCGACGTCCAGGCGAGCGTAGTCGCCCGGGCCGCGCAGGTCGCAGGCCGCCTTGACCTTCAAGGCCGGCGAGTCTCCGTGCGCCGCGCACAGCTGGAAGCGCAGGTCGGCCGCGGTGACCTCGGCGCCCACCGCAAACGCCAGGACGCTCGAGTTGTTACGTACAACGTAGTACTTGCCGCCCGGGCGCACCTCCCAGGCCTCGTTCTCGCGCAGGCGCGCGTAGCCCGCGGCCTCAAGGCGCACGGCCAGCTCGGCTGCCGTGTGGAACATGCTCGGGCACTTCTCGACAAACTCAACAAGCCCCTGAGCTGCGGCAACGCTCCGCTCGTCCGCAGCAGCACCCGCCGCGCCCGCGACCTTCTCGCTTACAACACCCACGTCACAACCTCTTTCCCAGCCGCCTCGCGGCGACCCCGCGACCCGCTACTCGCTTCTCAGCGCCTCGACGGGGTCCTTCTTGGAGGCGCTTCGGGCCGGAAGAAGGCCCGCAACCACGGTAAGCACCACGCTGATCAAAATCAAGACCAAGGCGTCAACGGCGGGCAGGCTCATGATGTTGGGCACCTGCTTGGTCTCGAGCACGATGGCGTTGACGGGCACGCTCACGATCAGCACGACCGCGATGGCAAAGACGCCGGCGATCAGGCCCTCGATGAAGGTCTCGGCGTTGAAGACGTTGGCGACGTTGCCCTTCGAGGCGCCGATCGCGCGCAGGATGCCGATCTCCTTCTTGCGCTCGAGCACGCTGATGTAGGTGATGATGCCGATCATGATCGAGCTCAC
>CAVAUD010000110.1:0-6710 GCA_963591565.1 bacterium | reverse complement strand
GAGCCGCTCACGAGCGTCCAGCCGTCGGGGGTCTTGAACGAGACCTTGTGGTCAACAAGGTCCATGCCGACCTTGTTGGTGCCCGTGACGGTGATCTGAACCTGGTCGTCCGCCACGCCGTCGGTCGAGGCAGAGACGTCCAGCGTCAGGTACTCGAACGGGTCGATTTCGGTCTCGGTCTCATCTGCCAGGGCCGTGCCAGGCACAAAAGCCAGCACCAGCGCGAAGATCGCCAAAAGCGACCCCAGCAGCATCCCGGTGCGCTTGGCCACCGGGCGCTCGTTGGTCATAGCTGCCACAACATCTCCTCTCCGCCGCGACTTCGCGGTCCTTAAAAGATAGCCTTTTATTTTAACCTCACTTTGAGATGCCTTTCAATAAATAAATCCCAGCTCAAGCATGCTGAAAGCCCTTAAATAGCAAAGCGCCGCCCCGGGCAATAAACCTGGAGCGGCGCTTTTGACGGTGCTTGGTCTAACGCAAACCGTTAATCGGTCGCGGAATTGTTCCTCCAGATGTCGATAGTCTCGTTCTGGGTACGGGCAGCGTCGCTGTCGGTCTTGGAGTACCAGTTGGTCTGGTACCAGGACGCGTAATCGGACACCATTGCCGAGTGGCCCTTCGTGTCGACGTTGAGCACGCCAAACGGGTAGTAATCGACCCTGACGGCGTCCGTCTCGCTCTTGAGCCACGGAAGGACCGGAACCTGCATCTCAACCGCATAGAGCAGCTGGTTCTTCACAACGGCGCCGGTCTTGAGGTTAAAGACGGTGCCCCAACGACCCGCGACCATCGTCGTGCGGTCGTTGCCGTAGCCGCTTCCGCCCCACTTGGAGGTGGTGCCCTTGGCGTCGTTGACCGAGAGCACGATGTAGTTCTGCGGGTCAGAGACCGTGTTGCCCATGTCAACGTTCGAGATGAGGCTGGTCTTGCCGTCGCTAAGGTCGTGCGCGTACTGCAGGCGGACCTTCTTGTTGCCCACGCGGGCGACCTTGTAGCCAAACTCGGTGAAGAAGTAGTTCCAGTTGTGAGCCTCGTCGGAGTAGCGGTCGACCTCCTTGGTGGTGTCCGCGACGCTGACGGTTGCCCACACATCGGTGGTCGAGCCGTTGTTGGCCCACAGCGCGGAGTTCTTGTTGCCGATGACCTTCTCTTCCTTCGCCTGCTGGACCGAGGTCTCGACCGTCAGCAGCTGCTTCTTGAACTGGCTCGTCGGGTTCTGTGTCTTGAAGCCGATGGCCTCCATCTCCTCGGCGATGTTCTCGACCGGGCGCGTGGTCTTGGTACCGTCGGCATTGGTGATCGTGATGGTCGGGCGCAGGGACGCCGGCAGAGCGTTGAGGCGCTTGACCATCGTCTGCAGCTCGTCCTCCGTGAAGCTGCAGGTCGGCTTCCAGGAGTTCGTGAGCTGGTTGAAGTAGCCGGTGACGTAGGCCTTGGCGAAGCAGGTCTCGTCATAGGCCGCCGTGAGGGCGTAGTTGTCCAGCGAGTAGGTCCTCTGGCGCGTGGCGTCGGTCGCGATGAACTTGACCTCGGTGTAGGAGGTGTCCTCGACGGCCTTCAGGTACTTGGAGGGCGTGAGGTACTTCTCCTGCAGGACCTCGCCGACGGTCTTGCCGGCGTTGGCGGCAAGGAGCTTCTCGGCGTCGAAATCAGTGACGGTGATCGAGGGGTCAACACTGGAGGTCTTGGACTCACCGGGGTAGTCCGCCTTCACCTGGTCCCAATCGACCTCGCCGTAGAGCACCTTGGAGATATCCTCGGAGTACTCGCGAAGCTCCTCCATCTTCCCCCAGACCGTCTGTTTCTCGGCCTCGTCGCCACTGGCGTTGGCCTCGTACAGCTCGACAGAGAGCTTGGCGCTGTAGAGCGCGTAGGCGTTGTTGTACATGACCATGAGGCTCGCCAGGAAGGCACGCTTGGCGATCTTGGTCTCGACGTCCCAGTTGTAGCAGGTGTTGACGTAGTCGTAGTAGATGTCGAGCATGTTCTTGCCCGGGACCAGCCCGTTGTTGACGAGCAAGACGTTGCGCAGCGTCGTGTACGCGCCGCTGATTCCGGTCGAGAAGCCCTTGTTCGCGGCGCTCTCATCGATACCCTTGAGGTACTTCTCGAGCGCCTTGACGGCCTTCTCGGGCATGCGAGAGATCGAGGTGGTGCGAGAGCACGGGGTCGTGGTCTCCTTGCCGTTCTCGTCAAGCTCCATGTACTGCTTCAAGACATTGTCCATGCCCACGTAGAAGTTGCTCGTGGTCTTTGAGGACAAAAGGCTGCTGAGGTTCGTGTAGGTGCTGGCCTGCTGCTGCCAAGCCTGCTGCGCGCTCTGCTCGTCGAGCTTCACGTTGATGGTCTTGACCGTCGTGTCGATGGTGTCGAGCTTGGCGTTCATCTCGTCGAGCTTGGCCATCACGTCGTCGACGGTGTACTTCTCGGTTTCCTTGGGGAGAAGGTCCGAAATAAAGACGCCGAGAAGACCGACGATGGTGAAGCCCGCCGTCACGTAGTTGAGCAGGCCGGGGCCGAGGACCTTCACCAGGTTGATGGCGTGGTTGACGCCGAGGCCCGTCGAGACGGCGCTGAGCGTGATGGCCTTGACCCTCTTGATGGTAGAGGCCTTGGAGTCGTCCTCGGTCTCCCCGGACTTACGGTAGATCGTGTCCATGGCCTTGACGTCTCGGCCCGGGTCGACGTTGACCACGGGGGCGGCGCCGAGAGCCTTGTAGCCCACGATCTGGCCGGGCACGAGGCCCGAGACGACAGACGCGGTGGCGACGGCGTTGCTGTTGTCGTCGTCGGAGAGGCTCGCGATGCTGGCGACGGAGGCCTCGGTGCCGGTCGAGACGGACTCGCCGTCGTCGGCGGCGGCGTTGTTGAGGGCGACGCCGTCGAAGAGGGCCACGTCGACGTCCTTCTCGGGCACACCAAAGGCGTTGATCGAGCCGTCGGTCATGCGCAGCTTGACGTTGCCCAGGTACGTGTACATGGCCGCGAGGTAGCTGTCGCTGTCGGACGGGTCCAGCATGGCGAGCTGCGGGTCGCTGTCAAAGGTGTCGTTGGGAACGGTGACCTCCATCTTGAAGAGGTCCTTGTCGATGGAGTAATCCCCGTCCACGTACTTCGAGTCGGCGTCGTAGACCGAGACCGCGACGTCGGTGGCCGGCGCCTCGGTGGAGCTGCCGTCCTCGCTCGTCGAGACGCGATAAGCCGAGAAGGCCGTGGTGTCGAGAAGGTCGACGTCGCCCACATCGGTCTCGTCGTCCTTGAGCTCCTGGCTGGAGTGCAGGCCGGCGAGGTAGGTGATGGTCGTGTCCTGCTCTCCGCGCTTGACCTGGACGGCGTAGGCGTAGGCGACAGGGCTCGTCTCGGCGTAGACGAAGGGGTCGTTCTTCGTGCCGTCCTCGGCGGTGGTCAGGCCCTTGGGATAGACGATGGTGTTGCTGTAGGTCGAGGTGATCTGGCCGCCAAAGAGCAGGCCCGCCTCGGTCAGGGCATCCGTGAGCTGCTTGTAGGCAGCATAGCCCGTCTCGCCCTCGACCTCGAAGGTGAGCCAGGTGTAGTCGAGGTCGCTGACGCACTCGACAACCGAGATGTTCTCGTTGACGGTGTTGAACGAGATGCCGTTGAGGATATCGTCGCTGGTAAAGGTGCGGTACTCGACGCCGTTGACGGTGAAGGTGTCGCCGTGGGCGTAGCGGGCGAACTCGGAGGTCGCGGGGATGGGTAGGCCGACCTCGACGCCGTCAAGCTCGACGGGAACGCGGAAGCGGTTGTTGCCGTCGTAGTACTTACCGTTCGCAAAGGTGTGGTTGTCCGCATCGCCGTCCAGCGGGGTCTGCGAGCCGACCTGCGCGATATAGCCGGAAGGCTTGGAGTAGCTCACGCATGCGACGCCGTAGCCCTGGGTGGTGTCGGCGAAGGGCTGGTTGGAAAGCTCGATGTAGCCGTAGTCGGAGTCCTCCTCGGCGGCGCCATCGGGGATGCCGTCGATAATGAAGCGCAGCTCGTAGTGGGTACGGTCCTCAAGCTCGGAGCTGTCCTCGTTCTTGCCGGCGACCTTGACGGTGTAGGCGCCCTCGCGCACGGTCGCGCCCTCAAGGCTGCCGGTGAGGGCGATCTTGGACTCGTCGAAGGGGCACTTCTCGTCCTCGTTCTCGTTCTCGGAGAATCCGGCGTAGGCGACCTCAGACAGGACGCTCACGCTGACGGTGCTCGAGTCAACGGGGATGGCACGCTTGATCTGGAGGTTCACGACGCCGGGGGCGACGGCGTCGGAGCTGGTGTTGCAGGAGACGGAGGCCGTGACGGTGAGCTTCTCGCCGCGGACGTCGACCTCGAAGTTCTTGGAGACGGAGAAGGGAGAGGCAGTGGAGGCATCGGTGGTGGTGGTAGAAGAGGTGGTCGCGGTGCCGTTGACCTCGTCGGCCATGGCCTTAAGCGCGGAGTTGGGAATCATGTTGAGGACGAGAAGGGCCGCGAGGAAGAGGCTGAGCGTTGCCTTAAAGCGCAGCTTCTTGGCGCCGTAGAGGGCCGCGGCGGCGAGAACGACGGCGATGGCGACGGCCGCGATGGTCGCCGAGTTATCACCGGTGTTGGGGGTCTTGCCGGAGGCCTTGGCGCCGTTGGTGTTGTTGGTGCCGTTGGCGTCCGTGTCGGCGGCGCCCGAGTCGCTCGCCTTCTTGGCGAGAACGGCCGTCGTGCTCACCGACTCGCCGTCGGCGGTCTCGGCGCCCTCCGAGGTCTCGGAGCCGCTCACGAGCGTCCAGCCGTCGGGGGTCTTGAACGAGACCTTGTGGTCAATGAGCTCCATGCCGACCTTGTTGGTGCCCGTGACGGCCACCTTGACCTGGTCGTCGGGCAGCCCGTCGGTCGACGCGGAGACATCGAGGAGCAGGTAGTCAAAGGGGTCGACCGAGGTGTTCTCGGCCTCATCTGCCAGGGCGGTGCCCGGCGCGAATGCCAATACCAGCGCAAAGATCGCCAGAAGCGACCCCAGCAGCATCCCGGCGCGCTTGGTCGCCGACTGCTTGTTCTCGAAAGCTGCCACAACAACTCCTCTCGCCTCACCGCCCTCAGCGGTGTCTAAAATCAGCTCTAAATTTTAGGCCCCTTTCAACAACCCCATCAACAGACAGACTGTCTGTTTAAGCACCCCTTACAGCCCAGACACCAACCCGAGCGTTGTTTAGCACTGTTTAGCATTGTTTAGTTCTCTTTAGGACTCTTTAGTTCTCTTTAGCATTACTTAGCTCTACTTAGCGAATCCGAGGGTAAAATAACGACGAGAAGAGGACCGAGCACCCGAAAGGCACGGTGGTAACGTTGGAATTCGAGAACCCCTTTACACCAAGCTTCGGCGAGGTGCCCGCCCATATGGCCGGTCGTCAACAAATCGTGTCCAGCTTAATAAAGGCTTTCACTAGCGAACGACGTCGCCCTGACTTAACGTCGCTATTCTCCGGCGCGCGAGGAACCGGGAAAACTACGCTCTTGCGCCTTCTCGCTCACAAAGCCGAGGAAAACGGTTGGGTCGCTGTCGACACGACCGCGCTGCCCGGCATGCTCGACGACATCGAGATCGGTCTTCACAAAACCGCCGGCCACCTGCTCAAAGAACCGCCTGCGAAGCGCGTTTCGAGCATCGAGATTGCCTCCGTGGGCGCGATCGGCTTCGAGCAAGGCGAAGCTCCCAAGACCAACTGGCGCTACCGGATGACCGACCTTGTCGAGCAACTCGGCGAATCCGGCACAGGTCTTCTCATCACCGTCGACGAGGTAGACCCTCAGTTGGACGAGATGGTCGAGCTTGCCGCCGTTTACCAGCACCTTGTTGGAGAAGGGCACAAGGTAGCGCTTCTCATGGCAGGCTTGCCTCACAACATCTCGGCCCTTCTCAGCGATAAAACCGTCTCTTTTCTGCGCAGGGCCCAGAGCCACACGCTGGGCAGAATCGCGGATTACGACGTCTACGATGCCTTGGCACGGACGATTAGCGAGAACGGGCGTGACGCAGACGCGCAGGGGCTCGAGGACGCCGTCGCGGCAATCGGTGGATTCCCCTTCCTTTTGCAGCTTGTCGGCTACAGGTCATGGGATGTCAATCCGTCAAACCCGATGGTGAGCAAGAGTGACTTTACCCAGGGTATCGACATAGCGAGGCATGAGCTTGAGGACAGGATTCTCGGCGCGACGTTCCGCGAGCTCTCTGACGGTGACATCAAGTTTTTAACCGCCATGCTCGAAGACGAGGATGATTCGAAGGTGGCCGACTTGGCCGAGAGGCTCGAAAGGTCCTCCGCGGTGGTAAGCCAATATCGTCGCCGCCTCATCGACGCCGGCGTAATTGGCGAGAGGCGCCGGGGCGTTGTCGGTTTCGACCTGCCATACTTCCGCGAATACCTGGCCGAGCAAGTCGGCTTCGAGAGCTAAAAGCCTGCGCACGATTTGGCACGCCCACAACCCGCCCCTCCCCTGCCCCAGCGCCCTCTGAGGTCTCGTTCGCCCTCCCGGCACAACAAAGCGGCGGCCCCCGACCGCAGGGTTTCTCTCCAGAAGTGTCTGCGAGCGCAAAGCGCGAGCTCACTTCGGGAGAGAAACCCGTAGGTCGGGGGCCGCCGCGATGGGATCAGATCCAGGCGAACGAGCCCTTAGGCCTGTTTAGTACATGCCGCCGCCCTGGCCGCCCTGGGCAGCCGCGGCCGCGATGGCGTCCT
>CAVAUD010000109.1:0-6791 GCA_963591565.1 bacterium | reverse complement strand
TCTGTTTTTCGCTACTCGCCGAACTCCATTTTGTCGGCCAAGATGTCGCGTTTTTGGATTCCGGGGGAAGCTGGCATAAACTGTGGGGAGCAAAACCGCGGACAAAGGGGAACGGAGAAGGGCTGATGGGGATCGCCAAGCTGCCGAGCGCCGTCATCTTTGACATGGACGGGCTCATGGTGGATTCGGAGCCGGTGTGGGGCCGCGCCTGGCGCCTGGCCCTCGAGCAAAACGGGCTCGAGTGGAAGGACGGGTTCCAAGAGGCCCTCACCGGAACGGCCCGCGCCCGCGCGCTGCAGCTCACCTACGAGATCTACGGCCACACGCCCGCGGTCACCCAAGCCTTCGACGACCACTACACCATCGTTGAGCAGCTCTTCGCTCAAACCGGCGCGCCCAAGAAGCCCGGGCTTGACGAGCTGCTGGCCGCGTTGCGCGCCCACGACATCCCGGTCGCGGTGGCCTCTTCAACCGAGTACCCTTCGGTCGAGGCGATCCTCAAGCACGCGGGCGTCTTCGACTACTTCCAGGCGATAAAGACCGGTGACCAGGGATTTCCCTCGAAGCCCGCCCCGGACATCTTCCTGGGCGCGGCCGCCGCGCTGGGCGTCGACCCGGCCAACGCCTGGGTCCTCGAGGACAGCCTGCCCGGCATCCAGGCGGCCCGCGCGGGCGGTTTCATCCCAATCATGGTGCCTGACCTGGTCCAACCCGACGCCGACCTGCGCAGCCAAATCACCGTCTGCGAGTCCCTCCACGACGTCCGCACGATGTTCGAGGGCCTCCCGGCGGCCGGCGCCTAGCTAGGCCTCGCGACCCGTGGCAGCCTCCCCGTAGAACGAATACCCGCAGCGCCCGTTCTCCTTCGTGTGGTACAGCGCGGCATCGGCGTCCTTGAACAGGTCCTCGCCGGGGTCCTTGCGGTCGGTGAACGCGATGCCCCCGCTCCCCACAAACGGCAATAATGACACCAGTCGCCACCACCGGCGAGGACTTCTCGGTGAATAGTCGCCAAACGGCAACTCCCGCGCCCGCGCCCGCGCGCTTCTCGCTACAATACCCAAGGTTAAACAGCTAAGACCGAGAAGGACACACCGCACATGGCCAGCATCGCCCAGCAGATTTCCTCGCGCCGCACGTTCGCGATCATCTCGCACCCCGACGCGGGTAAGACCACCCTCACCGAGAAGCTCCTGTTGTACACGGGCAGCATCCAGACGGCCGGCTCGGTCAAGGGCAAGGCCAGCTCCAAGCACGCCGTCAGCGACTGGATGGACATCGAGAAGGAGCGCGGCATCTCGGTCACGTCCTCGGTCATGCAGTTCAACTACGACGACCACTGCATCAACATCCTGGACACCCCCGGCCACCAGGACTTTTCTGAGGACACCTACCGTACCCTCATGGCCGCCGACGCAGCCGTCATGGTGATCGACGGCGCCAAGGGCGTCGAGGCCCAGACCATCAAACTTTTTAAGGTCTGCACCCTGCGCCACATCCCGATCTTCACCTTCGTGAACAAGCTCGACCACGACGCGCGCGACCCCTTCGACCTCATGGAGGAGATCGAGAGCGTCCTGGGCATCGGCACCTACCCCATGAACTGGCCCATCGGAAGTGGCCGCAACTTCCGCGGCGTCTTTGACCGCCAGGCCCGCCGCGTGTTGGCCTTCGAGGGCGACGGCCACGCCAACGCCACCAAGAAGGTCAAGGAGATCGAGGCCGAGCTGGGAAGCGACCAGCTCGAGGGCCTGATCGGCGAGGAGAACCACAAAAACTTGATGGACGACATCGAGCTTTTGGACGGCGCGGGCGACGAGCTTGACCTCGACGCCGTGAGCTGCGGCAAGCTGAGCCCGGTCTTCTTTGGCTCGGCCCTCACCAACTTTGGCGTCGAGCCCTTCCTCAAGGAGTTCCTGCGCCTCACCCCGCCGCCGCGCGCCTACATGGACAAGCTCACCGAGGAGGCCGTCGACCCGGCGACCAACGACTTCAGCGGCTTCGTCTTCAAGATCCAGGCCAACATGGACAAGAACCACCGCGACCGCATCGCCTTCGTGCGCATCTGCTCCGGCAAGTTCGAGCGCGGCATGACGGCCTACCACGTCCAGGGCGAGAGGAACCTCAAGCTCGCGACCGGCACCTCGATGATGGCCGACGACCGCGCCATCGTCGACGAGGCCTACGCGGGCGACATCGTGGGCCTCTTCGACCCGGGCATCTTCTCCATTGGCGACACCGTGTGCGCCGGCAAGCGCCGCGTGCAGTACCCGGCGATCCCGACCTTCGCGCCCGAGCACTTCGCCAAGATCAGCCAGGTAGACACCCTCAAGCGCAAGCAGTTCGTCAAGGGCATGGAGGAGCTCGCGCAGGAGGGCGCCGTCCAGATCTTCCGCGAGGTCGGCGCCGGCATGGAGTCGGTCATCGTGGGCGTCGTTGGCGTGCTGCAGTTCGAGGTGCTCGAGCAGCGCCTCAAGAGCGAGTACCACGTCGAGGTCTACCGCCAGGGCCTGCCGTACAACCTCATCCGTTGGATCACGAACAAGCCCGACGAGGTCGACGTCACCAAGCTCAGCCTCACGCGCGACACCGCCCGCGTCGAGGACATGCGCGGCGGCAAGCTGCTGCTGTTCACGAGCCCGTGGAACCTCAACTGGGCCGTCGAGCACAACGAGGGCCTGGAGCTCTCGGAGTTCGGCAACGTCACGTTTTAGCTCGGGGCCGGGCGGCTGCTGCGGCGGCCGCTTTGGCGAGAAGGGCGACTAAGGCGAGAGGGGCGCGCTCTTGAACATCACGGTTTACCTGGCGGCCAATCACGGCAACAACCCGGAGTTCGTTCCGGCCGTGCGCGAGCTTGGCCGCTGGATCGGCGAGTCGGGCAACGCGCTTGTCTACGGAGGCTCGCGCGTGGGCCTCATGGGCGAGCTGGCCTTGTCGGCGCTGGCCGCGGGTGCCCACGTCACGGGTGTGGAGCCCGAGTTCTTCATGGCCGATGAGCTGCAGCTCGATGGGGTTGATGAGCTTATCGTCACCCAGACCATGGCCGAGCGCCGCGCCAAGATGATCGAGCTGGGCGACGCCTTTGTCGCCTTTCCCGGCGGCGTGGGCACGCTCGAGGAGATCTCCGAGGTCATCTGCGCGAGCTCCCTGGGCCACCTGGACGCGCCCATCATCTTCTATAACCTGGGCGGCTTCTACGACCTGATCCGCGCGCACCTGGAGCAGGTCGTCGCGGCCGGGCTTTGCACCAACGAGCGCCTGGCCAACGTGCATTTTGCCGAGAACCTCGACGAGGTCGCGCAGGTCTTGGGGCAGCCGAGGTAGTAGGGCCGCCCGGCCGTTGGGGTGCCGGGTCCCTATCGCCGCCAGGTCCTGAAGCGGGCCGCCTCGCCCGGGAAGTCCTCTCCCATGCGGGCCGCGTAGAGCAGCCGGTCGCAGGCCTCGCTTACCTGCCGGCGCGCGAACCCCATTCGCGGGGAGCCCGCGAGCACAGCCGCCTTCTCCAAGTTGCATACGAGAAGGGCCCCGCAAAAAGCCAGGTCCTTCTCAGCGCAGGCTTGCGCAAGGCGGCCGGCGGCTTCGCTGTCAGGGTAGATGCCGTAGACGCGGCAGCCGGCTTGGCATGCGGCGAGAAGCTCGTCGACGTCGCCGCTGCCGTCCCATAGCAAGATCAGCGCATCTTTGGCAGTCGTGCCCTTCTCGCCAACCGCGAACTCGATGACCCGGTCAACCTGCGCGATCTTCTCGTATATGACCCCGGCTTGGGCAAGCTCGCGGGCCAGCAGCCCCAGGCCCTCGCGCAAGCAGGGCTCACACCGATATATCATGCAGATTCGCTCGGGCCGCACAGCTCTCCTCGCCAAGGTCGAAGGTTAACGTTCCCGCAGGTCGCGGGTATTGTTGATATTGTATGCGGGCAAGTTTTTTCTTGCTGGCGCCTGACAATTTTCTGACAATGGTACAGCTTGTGTAAATTCGCCGCCAAGGGAGAAAGCCGGGAGATGACCCAGGACTCGACGCCTCACAACGAGAACTGCCTCGACGCAAATACGCCGCAGGTAGACGAGCTGCGCACCGATTTCTCGGTGTCGATGTTCGACCATTCCGACCTTGCCTTCGGTGTCCTTAAGCTCCACCTTGACGAGCAGGGCGAGCCTTATGACTGGACCTTCGCTTATGCCAACGACGCGATGGGGACTCTTTTGGGCACCACGCGCGACGCCCTGACGGGAAACCGCTTCTACGAGCTGTTCCCCTGGGCCGACCGCAAGTGGCTCGATTTCTTTAGGAAGCCCGCTTTGGAGGGCGAGAACCTCGAGTTCGAGGAGATCTCGGAGGGCGTTGGCTGCTACCTGCACGTCAACGCCACGACCATGGGCATGCCCGGCTACCTTAACGTGACCCTGCGCGACGTGCGCGAGGAGGTCAAGCTCCGCAAGGACTCCAACAAGGCCCTGCAAGAGGCCCTGATCGCCAGCGAGCGCGCCAACAACGCGAAGTCGAATTTCCTGACCTCGATGTCCCATGACATCCGCACGCCCATGAACGCCATCATCGGCATGACCGCCCTGGCCGCCGCCCACATCGGCGAGGAAGAGCGCGTGACCGACTGCCTGCGCAAGATCTCGACCTCGAGCAAGCACCTGCTGTCGCTCATCAACGAGGTCCTGGACATGAGCAAGATCGAGACGGGCCAGGTCCTTCTCACCGAGGACGAGTTCAACCTTGCCGAGCTCATGGACAACCTCGTCGTCATGATCCACCAGCAGCTCGAGACCCGCGAACACGACTTCTATGTCGTCTCGAGCGAGCTTGAGCACGAAAACGTCATCGGCGACAGCCTGCGTATCCAGCAGATCTTCGTCAACGTCATGAGCAACGCGATCAAGTACACGCCCGACGGCGGTAAGATTCGCCTTTTTGTGAGCGAGCAGGCGACCGACGACCCCATGGTCGCGGTCTACACCTTTGTCTTCGAGGACAACGGCATCGGTATGGACGAGGCTTTCCTCGAGCATGTCTTCGACCCCTTCTCGCGCGAGGACAACGACGTCGTGGCACACGCGCAGGGCACCGGCCTGGGCATGCCCATCACGCGCAATATTGCCCGCATGATGGGCGGAGACGTGACGGTCGAGTCCACAAAGGGTGAGGGCACCCGCGTCACCGTGACCATTAACCTGAGGCTGCAGGACGAGAAGGCCCCGGGCT
This sequence comes from bacterium, assembly GCA_963591565.1. GTDB lineage: Bacteria > Actinomycetota > Coriobacteriia > Coriobacteriales > Atopobiaceae > Paratractidigestivibacter. The sequence goes on along the minus strand of CAVAUD010000109.1, from coordinate 1,580 downwards.
TTACCGAGGACGCCTTCGTCGATCTGGACGTCCTTGTCGCCGACGACGACCAGGCTAGCCTCGACTCCTGCTGCCTCATCCTCGATGAGCTGGGCATGAACCCCGAGGGCGTGACGAGCGGCCAGGCGGCCGTCGACAGTGCCGTGGCCCACCACGAGCAGGATCGCGACTTCTACGCCTGCATCCTGGACTGGAAGATGCCCAACATGGACGGCGTCGAGACAACACGCCGTATCCGCGCCGCGGTGGGCGAGGACGTGCCGATCATCATCATCTCGGCCTACGACGTGACCGCCGTCGAGGAGGAAGCCCGCGAGGCCGGCGCCAACGCCTTCATCACCAAGCCGCTGTTCCGCTCTCGCCTGGCGCGCACCTTCCACGCCATCACGACCGGCGAGGCCGAGGCCAAGGCCGGCGACGAGAACCCCGTGCAGGACTTCGCCGACGCCGATTACAGCGGCAAGCGCGCGCTTCTCGTCGAGGACAACGAGCTCAACTCCGATATCGCCAAGGAGATCTTGGAGATGACTGGCATGAAGGTCGAGTGCGCTTTTGACGGCGTCGAGGCCGTCGACAAGTTGGCCAACTGCAAGGACGGCTACTACGACATCCTCTTCATGGACATCCAGATGCCCAAGATGAACGGTAACGACGCCACCCGCGCTATCCGCGCCATGAAGCGCGCGTACTGCCGCCAGGTGCCCATCGTGGCTATGACCGCCAACGCCTTTGCCGAGGACGTCCAGGCCGCTAAGACCGTGGGCATGAACGAGCACATCGCTAAGCCGCTGGATCTGCACCGCCTGGCAGTGGTGCTTGACAAGTGGCTGGGCTAGGGCGGGCGCAGGGCCGTGGCTAAGCAGACGTGGCGCGCGGGCAACATGCTGTACCCGCTGCCTGCGGTTATGGTGAGCTGCGCCAACGAGGCGGGCGAGAGCGACATCGTGACGGTCGCCTGGACGGGGACGGTGTGCACCAACCCGCCCATGCTCTACATCTCGCTGCGGCCCGAGCGCTTTAGCTATCACATTATCCGCGAGTCCGGCGAGTTCGTGGTGAACCTCACGACGCGCGACCTGCAGCGTGCCTGCGACTGGTGCGGGGCGCGCTCGGGGCGCGACTTCGACAAGTGGGCCGAGTGCGGGCTTGCTGCGGCGCCGGCCGCGAAGCTGGGCCTCGCGCCGGTGATCGAGCAGAGCCCGGTCAACATCGAGTGCCGCGTCGTCGAGGTCAAGGAGCTGGGGAGCCACCACATGTTCCTGGCCGCGGTCGAGGCCGTGCAGGTCGACGAGGAGCTTCTCGACGCGCGCGGGCGCCTGGACCTGCGGGCCGCCGGGCTTACGGCTTACAGCCACGGCGAGTACTTTGACCTGGGCGAAAGCCTGGGGACCTTTGGGTACAGCGTAAGGAAGAAGCCGGCAGCGGAGAAGACCGGGCGGGCCGCGGCGGCGGGTCGCGGCGGCGAGAAGCCCGCGGCGGGTCGCGCCGGCGAGAAGCCCGCGGCGGCGGGCCGCGGCGGCGAGAGGCCCGCGGGCGCGAAGAAGCCCGTCTCGGCAAAGAAAAAGCCCGCGGCGCGAAAG